>JBILNT010000222.1:0-5123 GCA_044374875.1 Rubrivivax sp. | reverse complement strand
ACGCTCATCCACAGGATGGCGCTCTGGCTGGACAGGAAGTACTTGAGCAGGAAGACGTTGTCGGCCGCGGCAAGGTCGGCGCCGAAGCCGTCGGTCGTGCGCGCGTACAGGCCGATGGCCAGCAGCGTGGCGGCGCCGACGCCCAGCGACAGGCCGCGCAGCGGGCCCCAGAACCAGCCGAGGAAGATCAGCGAAGGCACGCTGCCGACGAGGATCCAGGTCTCGTAGACGTCCATCGACTTGCCGTAGCGATGGAACGCGTAGCCCGCGCCTGCCACGACGAGCAGCGCGAAGATCCAGTCGAAGGCGGTCAGGCGCGACAGCAGGCTGCCGCGGCCGATCTCGACGGCGGGCAGGCCGGCGGGCCGGCCCGGGGACGTGGTGGTGTTCATGTGGCCTCCTGCAGCAAGGCGCGTTTCATCGCTTCGAATTCCTGGTCGGCCTCCAGCGTGCGCCGGGTCGTCGACAGCGCCGTCACGACGCGCGTGCGCGACGGGTCCGCCGGGTCCGCCTGGAGCCAGATCCACAGCCGGCGCTCGCGCACGTACAGCATGACGAAGATGCCGACGATCAGCAGCACCGAGCCGAGGTAGACCAGGGTCTTGCCGGGCGCCCTGGCGACCTGGAACACGCTGGCCTGGACCTGCGTGAAGTCGCTGAGCTGCATCACGAAGGGCACCGGGTAGAAGAAGCTGTCCGACAGCGAGGTCACGGCCTGGGTCATGAAGCGCTCGGTGTCGCCGCCGAGCTCCAGCCGCTTCTCGCCGGCCTGCTCGCGGGTCATGTTCATCAGCTCGAAAAGGCTGCCGTTGAGGATGCGCAGCAGCACCTCCGAGATCCTCAGGCGCTCGCCCTCGGGCACGGTGGCTTCCATGAAGTCGGCCAGGGCCTGCAGGCCGCCCGTGGGCTGGTCGGCCTTCACGCGCTCGGCGCCGGCGAACAGCGCCAGCGCACGCCGCGTGGTCAGCATCAGCTGCTCGGCCATCTCGGGCTTGTCGGCGGGCGTGGCCAGCTTGACGTAGCGGCGCGCCGCCTCCTCGCGCATCGCGGCGTCGTCGAGGGCGCGACGCAGGCGCATCCAGCCGTCGAGGCGGCCCTGGTCGTCGGCGGGAATGCGCAGGTAGCGGAACTGCTCCTGCGGCGTGTCGCGCAGGCCGACGAGGAAGACGTTCTGCCCGTCGAGCTCGACCGGTGCCATGTAGTTGTGGAACTCGCGTGCCTGGCCGCTCTCGTCGCGCAGCTTGTAGGTGATCGACGGGCCGACGTTCTGCAGGTGCTTGCGGTTGACCACCTTGGCGCCGCTGCCCAGGCGGCTCTCGATGGAGTGCACGAGGTCGACCTTGCGGACGTCGGTCGCGCCGCCGTCGCCGGTCTGGCCGGTGAGGTTCTCGACGTTGATGAGGCGCAGCTGGGCGAACTCGAGCTTGAGCTTGCGCTCCTTGCCGTCGTCGGTGCTGGAGACGAGCTCGGTGCTGCCGCCGATGATGCCCTCGACCTCGAAGGGCTGCAGCGAGGCGCGCAGGGGCAGCGCCTTCAGCTTGACCCGCGAGCCGCCGTCGTCGAAGCTGCTCTGGTAGATCGCGATGCCATCGTGGATGGCCGGCTTGTTGACCTCGACCGTGTAGGGCGTGGCCTTGCCCGTGGCGCGATCGTGGACGACGATCTCGCTGGCGAACAGCTTGGGCATGCCGGTCGCGTAGTACTCGACGATGAAGCGCTGCAGCTCGACGTCGAAGGGCAGGTCCTGCAGCACCACGCCCTGCTGCATCGTGAGGATGGCGACGCCGGCACGCGCGCCCTCGGGCACGAGCAGGTTGCCCCTGAAGGTGGGGTTGTTCTCGGACAGGCGGTGCTCGGCCGGCACCTCGGCGATCAGCCCGCCGCCCTGGAACGGCGTCTTGCCCAGCAGCATCATCTGCGCGCGCACGATCAGGTCGCCGTCGGACAGGCCGCCCAGGCAGATCAGCACGATAGAGCCGTGCGCGGCGAGGTAGCCGATCTTGTTCGACGAGCCCTTGCGGGCCGCGATCATCGTGCCGTTGTCTCGCACCTGGGCGCGCGCCTTCCAGCCGCTGGAAGCCAGCAGTTCGCTGACCCGCGAGAGCGCGGCGTCCTGGCTCTCGGCCGTGGTGCCCTCGCCCTTGTGGTGGAAGGCCTTGAGCGACTGCTCGCGGACGTGTTCCTTGAACGTCCGCAGGTCGGCCATGATCTTCGGCGCGTTGCGGATGATGCACAGGCTCGTCGAGACGACGAGGAACGCCAGGATGATCAGGAACCAGCTGGCGCTGTAGACGTTGTACAGGCCGACCTGCGCGAACACGTCGGCCCAGAACGGCCCGAACTGGTTGACGTAGTTGTTGAAAGGTTCGTTCTGCTTGACGACCGTGCCGATCACCGACGCGATGCAGATCACGGTCAGCAACGAGATCGCGAAGCGCATCGAGGACAGCAGCTCCACCGTGTCGCGCAGGACGCGGGAACGGGAACCGATGTCGAGGCCGGAAGTGGAAACGCTCACGAGGGCATTATCAATGGCGCCGGCGGCGCAAACAAAACGGGCCGGTGCATGACCGGCCCGCAGGCAATGCCTTCGGCTGCGACTGCGCGGTGCGGCGCTGCCGCACGCGCGTTCAGCGCAGGCCGGCGATGAAGTCGGAAACCGCCTTGATCTCGCGGTCGTTCATCTTGGCGGCGATGGCGGCCATCTGAGCGTTGTTGCCGCGCTCGCCCGAGCGGAAGGCCAGCATCTGGGCCTCGGTGTACTCGGCGTGCTGGCCGCCCAGTCGCGGGTACTGGGCCGGGATGCCGGCGCCGTTCGGGCTGTGGCAGGCGGCACAGGCCGGCACGCTCTTGGATGCGATGCCGCCGCGGAAGATCGCCTCGCCGAGCGCGATGGTGTCCTTGTTGCGCGCGAAGCCGGGCACCGGCTTCTTCGACGCGTAGAAGGCGGCGATGTGCTTCATGTCCTCCTCGGACAGCGGCGCCGCCATGCCCGCCATGACCGCGTTCTTGCGCTTGCCGGACTTGAACTCCTGCAACTGCTTGACGATGTACTCGGGGTGCTGGCCCTGCAGGATGGGGTTGGCCGACGCGCCGCGGGTGCCGTCGGCGGTGTGGCAGGCGACGCAGGTGGCCGCCAGCGTCTGGCCCTTGGCGATGTCGGGCTTGAACGCGGGCTTGGCTTCGGCGGCCGCCAGGGGGGCGTGGGCGACGGCGGCAGCGAGGGCGACTGCGGCGAGGGCGACGAGCGACTTCATGAAATGAGAGCCTTGGATGTGGGCGCGCGGGGGCACAAACCGCCAAATTTTACAATGCCCCATGACGACAGACTTTCAGCCCCCCAAGTCCGACTCCGCCGCGGGTTCGAAAGCCGCGCTCGGATGGCTGCACGGGGCGCGCTTTCTCACCACCGCCAGCCGCCTCGACCAGCTGCCGCCGCCCGGGCTGCCGGAGATCGCGTTCGTGGGGCGCAGCAACGCCGGCAAGTCCACTGCGATCAACACCCTGGCGCAGCACAAGCGCCTGGCGTTCGCCTCCCGCACGCCGGGGCGCACGCAGCATATCAACCTGTTCGAGGTGGGGCCGAAGGAGCGCCCGGACGCGCGGCTCGCCGACCTGCCCGGCTACGGCTATGCGGCGGTCGAGCGCAGCGCCAAGCTGCGTTGGCAGGCCGTGATGGCCGACTACCTCGAGGAGCGCTCCAGCCTGGCCGGCGTGGTGCTGATGCTCGACTCCCGGCTCGGGTTCACGGAACTGGATCGGCGCCTGCTCACGCTCGTCGAGCCGCGCGTGGCCGGCGGCGAGGTGCGCCTGCTGGTGCTGCTGACCAAGGCCGACAAGCTCAGCCGCCGCGAGGCGGATGCCGCGCTGGTCGCGGCCCAGGAGGTGCTCGGCGAGGTGGCCACCGACGAGTCGGATGTCGGCGTGACGCTGTTCTCGGCGCTGTCGCGTCGTGGGCTGGAGGACGTGGCCGAGCAGATCCACGGCTGGGTCCTGGCGGCCTCGCGCGAGTCCGCCCCTTCGCCGCAGGGGCGGGCGTGACCGCCGCCCTCGAGCATTTCGACCTGGGCCTGCCGAACGGCATCAGGCTGGCTTGTCGCGCTGCCGGGGTCCCCGGCGCGCCCAGGGTGCTGTTGCTGCACGGCTTCCCCGAAGGCGCCTTCATCTGGGACGAGGTGATCTCGGCGCTGGCCGGCGAGGCTCGCTGCGTGGCGCCGGACATGCGAGGCTTCGGCGCGTCGACGTCGCCGGTGGAGGTCGTGGCCTACAAGGCGCGCGAGCTGGTGGGGGACCTGGTCGCGGCGATCGATGTGCTCGGCGGCCCGCTCGATCTGCTCGTCGCGCACGATTGGGGTGGCGCCGTGGCGTGGGCACTCGCGGCGCAGCGGCCTGACCTGATGAGGCGGCTTCTGATCATCAATTCGCCGCATCCGGCCACTTTCCTGCGCGAACTGCGGTCAAGTCGTGCGCAGCAGGAAGCCAGCGCCTACATGAACTTCCTCTGCCGCCCGGATGCGGAACGGCTGCTGGCCGAGAACGGGTACGCGCGCCTGTTCCGCTTCTTCGGCGAGCCGGCGTGGTTGACGCCGCGACTGCGCGAGGTCTACGCGACGCACTGGACGCGCGGGCTGACCGGCGGACTGAACTACTACCGGGCCTCCCCGCTGAAGCCGGCTGTCTCGAGCGCCGATGCCATCCATTCGCTGCAACTGCCGGACGATGCGGTCACGATCAAGGTGCCTACGACAGTTCTCTGGGGCGAGGGAGACGTTGCGCTGCTGCCCGGCCTGCTGCACGGACTCGAGCGCTGGGTGCCGCGCCTGGACATCCTGCGGGAGCCGCAGTGCACACACTGGCTGGTCCACGAACGCCCCGCGCTGGTCGCGGACACCATCCGCCGGCTTCTCCGTCCGGATTGACGGCCGGCCTCCCGCGGGTGCCGCGGCGGAGTGCGCGGCTCAGAGCCTGAGAGTTTTTCCGCCGTGGCCGAAAGGCGCGCCAAGACGCCCCGTATCTAGGCGCAAACCACAGCCATAGCTTGGGCTATGGCGCGGATTTGCAACGACGAGGCGGGGTGTCTTGGGGTGCAAGGCGGGCATGGGGGAAAGACTCTCAGGCTCTCA
>JBILNT010000221.1:0-5140 GCA_044374875.1 Rubrivivax sp. | reverse complement strand
GGAGGCTTGACCTCCTCGATGATCTTGGTCTCGATCGGCGCCTTGATCACCTCGACCATGCGCTGCGCCAGGCCGCTGACCAGCGCCCACCCGAGCAGCAGGTGCAGCAGCACCACCAGGCCGAAGCCGATGGCGTGGCTGCCCGGCCTGCGTTGCGCTTCCCCGAATTCCAAGACCTGCTCCTGCCTGGGCGCCGATCCGGCGCCGATCGAACGACAATACCCGATTGGACCGCGATCGACGACCCCGTCACAACGGTAGTAATACTACTTCATTTGGCTGCAAGGGCTTGCATTAGCGGGGAAGCAGAACGGACGCCCTCGCCAAACCGCATGAGTTGGAAGGTAGTATCACTACTTGTTCAACGGTTTCGGGCCTGACGTCAGCGGTGGCGGCTTGCACTGCGCACATCAGTTCGAGCCCACCGTGCCACCGACGAACACCACGGCCGTGCGCGCCGGCACCGTGAACCGCCCGGTCGAAGGGTCGAAGCCGGCCTCGAGAGCCCGCCGATCGGCTGCCGCGGGCGACGCCAGCACCGGGTGCAGTGCCAGCGGACGCCCGCGCAGTTCCTCCACCGCCAGCGTGCGCGCCGCAGTGCCCACGTTGACGAGGTAGACGAGGTCGGCGAACGCCGCCCCGCGGTAGCCGCGACCGTCGAGGTGACCGACGATCAGCTCGGGCACCTGCGCCGGACCGACGTTGTGGAAGCGCAGCCGCTGCTTCACGTCGTCGGCCGTGCGCAGGCGCAGCAGCGTGGTGCCGGCACGGATGCGCAGCAGGTCGAGGAAGGCGTCGCGCGTCCAGCGGATCTGCTCGGCGCCCGGCTTGATGCCGGCGTCGGCCAGCCGCGGCTTCATCCACGGCCAGCTCGACCGGTTGTCGCGCGCCGGCGGCAGGCCGCTGCCGAAGCCGTTGTCCTCGAGCGTCCAGTCGATGCGGTTGAACCAGTCGCCGGAGTCATAGCTGTTGCGGTCCATCGACTTGCTGCGCAGGATCTCCTGGCCGGCGTGGAAGTAGGCAATGCCTTGGCTGAACGCGTTCAGTGCGCTGGCCAGGTGCTGCACGCGGGCGCGGTCCTCTCGCGAGGTGCCCAGCGGCAGCTTGAAGACATTGGCGTCGAACAGCGTCTGGTTGTCGTGGTTCTCGACGTAGTTGACCACCTCGCCGGGCTGCGCGACGTAGCCGGCCGGCTGCGTACCGGCGTAGGGGATCTTCGAAAGCGGGACGCGCTGGCCGTGGCGGTCGGTCGTCACGTAGTCGCGCAGCGAGCCCGCCAGCCCGGCGCGCACCAGGTCGGCGTGGCGCATCAGGTCGTCGGCCGAGGCCTTGCCCTGCGCCTCGGCGTTGGGGTCGTGGAACAGGCCGTTGACGAAGCCCTGCCGCTCGATCTGGGTCACGCCCTCGTCGCCGTGCCCGCCGCCGCGGATGGCGTCGCGCGCGCGGTCGCTGAAGGTGCCGATGCCGCTGCCGGGCAGCGAGAGCTGCGACGCCTGGACGAAGCGCGCGCCGTCGGCCACCTCGCCGAAGTTCCAGCCTTCGCCGATCAGGTGCACGCGACGGCCCGCGGCGCGGTCGACTGCGGCCTGCAGGCGCTCCATCGCCTCGCGCGGCTGGTGACCCATGAGGTCGAAGCGGAAGGAATCGATGCGGTAGTGCCGCACCCACAGCACGGCCGAGTCGATCATCAGCCGCGCCATCATCCGGTGCTCGGTGGCGGTGTTGGCGCAGCAGGTCGAGTTGGTGACGGCGCCGCGGCGGTCCAGGCGGTGGTAGTAGCCAGGCACGATGCGATCGAGGACCGAGCGCGGATCCTGGCCCGAGGCCGACATGTGGTTGTAGACGACGTCCATCCCGACGCGCAGCCCCAGGGCGTTGAGCGCCTGCACCATGCGGCGGAACTCCAGCACCCGCTTCGCGCCGTCCGAGGCGTCGGTCGCGTAGCTGCCCTCGGGGGCATTGAAGTGCCAGGGGTCGTAGCCCCAGTTGTAGCAGTCGCCGGCGGCCGCGGCGGTGGCCGTGGCCTGCTGCTCTTCGCCATCGGGCGCGCCCGAGACCTGCGGCGTCACGCAGCCGGTGTCGGGCACGGTGGCGAAGTCGAAGGCCGGCAGCAGGTGCACGTCGGTCATCCCCGCCCGCGCCAGCGCCTGCAGGTGACGCATCCCGTTCGAGCGGCGGTGCGTGAAGGCCATGTACTTGCCGCGGTGCGCTTCCGGCACGGAGGCGTCGGCCGCAGAGAAGTCGCGCACGTGCAGTTCGTAGATCATCAGGTCGGTGGGCGACGCCAGCCGCGGCGGGCGCGGCGCGGCGTCCCAGCCGCGCGGCTTGAGCGCGGGCGCATCGAGGTCGGCGACGAGGCTGCGCTGCGAGTCGGCGTTCAGGCTCACCGAGTACGGGTCGGTCACGCGGTTGCGCACCAGCCCCTGCCCGGGCACGAAGACGTCGACGAGATAGGTGTAGTAACGCCCCGAAAGGTCCTTGCGCTCGGTGAGGGACCAGATCCCGGTGGCCGCGTCGCGGCTCATGCGCTGCACCGATTCGAGACCCCCGTTCGCGCCGCGATAGACGCACAGGCTGACGTTGCGCGCCGTCGGCGCCCACAGCCGGAAGCGGGTCGAGTCCGGGCCGATCGTCACGCCGAGCCCACGCGCCGACTCGGCCGCGGCGTAGAGATCGTCGAGCAGCGCCGCGTGCTGCACGCCGGTGAAGCGCAGCACCCGGCCGTCGGCGCCCTCCTCGACGAGGACGACCTGGCCGCGCAGCATCTCGCGCAGCAGCGGCTGCCCGTCCGCCGGAACGGCGAGCTCCAGTCCCTCGCCGAACCAGCGGAAGCGATCGGCGAGCACCGCCGGTGCCGGTGACGGCGCGACCTCGAGCGCCAGCGATCCCCGCGCACGGCCCACCACCGCCCCGACGGCGAGCTCGAGTTCACCGGCATCGGCGGAAACCAGCCTGTAGCGCCGGCCGGCCGAACCACCCGGCCAGCGCAGCCGTGAGCGATCCATCCAGACCGCCTCGGCGGTCGCATTCGTCGAGCGCGCCGGCGCCAGCACCTGGGACAAAGGCGTGTCGGTGCAGGCCGCGGCCTCGACCCCGGCCGCGGCGGCAAGCCCTGCGTTCAGCATGAGCACCCAGGCGCAGCACGCGCGCAAGAGGAAGTTCGGCATGGTCGGATCGGCATCATGGTCGGGACCGGGAGGCGGCATCGTACAGAAATAAAACTACATGCAGAAGAGTGCGACCCCGCGAGGTCTGGGTAAAGTAAACCCGACGGCGCTCAGCACTTGCCCCATGCGAGGTAGTGCTACTACATTCCAACATCCCCCGCATCGCCGTCCCACATGTCGCCTCGCCCTCACGCATCCCCGCGCACGGCATCCGCCCTGCCGCGGATCGCCACCGCCCTGGCGGCCTTCGTCCTGGCCGGATGCACGGCACTGGGCGACCACCGGGCCGCCAGCCGCGTCGACGTGTCGGCGGTCCCTCAGCGCGACGCCGCGGTCGAGCCCCTGCCCGATGGCTGGCACCATGGCGCGTTCATCGAGATCTTCGTGCGCGGCTACCAGGACAGCGACGGCGACGGCATCGGCGACCTGCGCGGGCTGACGCAGCGCCTGGACTACCTGCGCGACCTGGGCGTGCGCGGCATCTGGCTGATGCCGATCACGCGCAACGCCGACGGCGACCACGGCTACGCCACCACCGACTACCGTTCGGTCGATCCCGCCTACGGCACGCTCGAGGACTTCGACACCCTGGTGCGCGAGGCCCGACGCCGCGGCATCGGGGTGATCATGGACTACATGGTCAACCACAGCGCGGCCGACCACCCGCTGTTCGTGGCGGCCCGCAGCAGCCGCTCGAGCCGCTTCCGCGACTGGTTCGTCTGGTCGCAGAGCCTGCCTTCGGGCTGGGACATCTGGGGCAAGAACCCCTGGTACCACGTGGCCAGCGAGCCCTGGACCTTCAAGGGCGAGGCGAAGGACCTGCCTGCGCCGCCGGCCGGCGCGCGCGACTTCTATTTCGGCACCTTCGGCCCGCACATGCCGGACTTCAACCTGAGGCGACCCGAGGTGGTGGACTACCACCTCGACAGCCTGCGCTTCTGGCTCAACCGCGGTCTGGCCGGCTTCCGGCTCGACGCCGTGCCGCACATGATCGAGAACGACGCCGTGCGCTGGAACGACCAGCCCGAGAGCCGGGCGCTGGGCCGGCGGATGCAGGACGTCGTCAAGAGCTACCCGTCGCGCTACGTGGTCTGCGAGGCGACGGCCGAGCCTCAGGCCTGGGGCGCGCCGGAGGTCTGCGGCGGCGCCTTCGCGTTCGGCCTCGAGCGGCACTTCGCACAGGCCGCCACGGGCAGTGCGGCGTCGGTGCGCGAGATCGCGCGCTACTACACGAATGCGTCGCCGACGATGGCCACCTTCGCGTCGAACCACGACATCTTCGCCGGGCCGCGACTGTGGGACCAGGTCGCGGGCGACAGCGCGCGCTACAAGCTCGCGGCCGCGGGCTACCTGCTGCTGCCGGGCACGCCGTTCATCTACTACGGCGAGGAGGTCGGGCAGGCCGGCATCCCGGGGCTGCGCGGCGACTTCCCGTTGCGCGGGCCGATGAGCTGGACGGCCGACGGCGGCTTCACCACCGGCCAGCCCTTCCGGCCGCCGGCACCGAACCGCGCCACCCACAACGCCGCGGCGCAGGCCGCCGACCCGGGCTCGATCCTGAACTTCTACAAGGCGATGATCGCGCTGCGCAACAGCCGGCCCTCGATCGCCCGCGGCAGCTACGAGCACCCGATGGCCGAGGGGCTGCTGCTGGGCTTCCAGCGCGCGCTGGGCAGCGAGCGCACCGTGGTGCTGGTCAACTACGGCACCGAGCCGGCGCTCGCGGCGCTTCCTGGCCTGGCCGCGGGCGCCAGGCTGCGGACGCTTTACCCGCAGGCCGCCGCGGAACCGCCGGCCGCAGGCGCCGACGGCCGCGCGATGGTCGAGGTGGCACCGCAGTCGGTGCGCGTGCTGGCTGTCGAGCCGGCCCGCTGAGAGCCTGAGAGTTTTTCTCGCCATCTTGGTAATTGGCATGCAACTGGCTAATCTTTGACCATGAGCGAACCCCAGCACCAAGGCGAGGCGCCGGTCGG
>JBILNT010000220.1:0-5157 GCA_044374875.1 Rubrivivax sp. | reverse complement strand
CCGCGGCACCAAGGGCATGATCGCCATCCAGCAGAGCGAGCGCAACGGCAAGGTGGTGGCGGCCACGCTCGTGCGCGCAGCCGACGAGATCATGCTGATCACCGACAAGGGGGTGCTGGTGCGCACCCGGGTCTCCGAGATCCGCGAACTCGGGCGCGCCACCCAGGGCGTGACCTTGATCGCGCTGGACGATGGCGCCAAGCTCTCGGGGCTGCAGCGCATCGTCGAGAACGACGCGCAGGGCGACCCCGCCGGTGACGCCGATGCCGCCGCCGACGAAGGCCCCTCGGCATCGTGAACGTGCCCCCCCCGCACCCCGACCTGCTCGCGCTGCGCGAGCGCATCGACGCCGTCGACCGCGAGCTGCTGGCCCTGCTCAACCGCCGCGCGAAGCTCGCCCTCGAGGTCGGCGAGGTGAAGAAGCGCGAAGGCTCGGTCGTCTTCCGGCCCGAGCGCGAGGCACAGGTCATCGACGGACTGAAGGCTGCCAACCCGGGACCGCTGAAGAGCGACAGCGTCGCGCCGATCTGGCGCGAGATCATGTCGGCGTGCCGGTCGCTCGAGACGCCCTCCAGGATCGCCTACCTCGGCCCCGCGGGCACCTTCAGCGAACTGGCGGCCCTGGGCTATTTCGGCTCGTCGATCGTCAAGGTGCCGTGCAGCAGCATCGACGAGGTCTTCCGCACGACCAGCGCCGGCGCAGCCGACTTCGGCGTCGTGCCGGTCGAGAACTCGACCGAGGGCGTGGTGGCGCGCTCGCTGGACCTGTTCCTGCACACGCCGCTGTTCATCATCGGCGAGACCAGCCTGTTCGTGCGCCACAACCTGCTGCGCCGCGAGAACGGCGCCGAGGGCATCGAGGCCGTGCTGGCGCACCCGCAGGCGCTGGCGCAGTGCCACGCCTGGCTGGGCAACCACCTGCCGCATGCCGAGCGCCGCCCGGTCTCCAGCAACGCCGAGGGCGCCCGCCTGGCGGCGCAGGACCCGAAGCTCGCGGCGATCGCCAGCGACCGCGCCGCCGGCGAGTTCGGCCTGCACGTGGTGGCCCCGGCGATCCAGGACGATGCGCACAACCGCACGCGCTTCGCGATCGTCACCGACCCGCATCGCCACCCGGCGCCCAAGCCTTCCGGCCACGACTGCACCAGCCTCGTGGTCTCGGTGCCCAACCGCCCGGGTGCGGTGCACGACATGCTGGTGCCGCTGAAGAACCACGGCGTGTCGATGAGCCGTTTCGAGTCGCGTCCGGCACGCTCGGGCCAGTGGGAGTACTACTTCTACATCGACGTCGAAGGCCATCCCGACGAGCCGCGCGTGGGGGCGGCGCTGGGAGAACTGCGCCGTGCGTGCGCGTTCTTCAAGGTGCTGGGCAGCTACCCGGTGGACGCCAAGTGAGCCCCCTTCCGGAACGGCAGCCCGCCGGCCCGCAGGCCCGCGAATGACCACGCCTTTCAACCAGCTCGGACTGATCGGCTGCGGCCTGATGGGCGGCTCGTTCGCGCTCGCGCTCAAGCGCGCCGGGCTGGTGCGTCGCGTGATCGGCTACAGCAAGAGCCCTTCGACCACCGAGCGTGCGAAGAAGCTCGGCGTGATCGACGACGCCGCAGAGTCGGCGCTGCTGGCAGTCTCGGGCGCCGACATCGTCCTGGTGGCGGTGCCGGTGTCGGCCACAGAGGCCACGCTCAAGGCCATCCGCCACCTCGTCGAGCCGGGGCGCCTGGTGATGGACGTCGGTTCGACCAAGCGCGACGTCGTCGATGCCGCCCGCCGCGTGCTGCGCGAGCGCGTCGTCAGCTTCGTCCCCGCCCACCCGATCGCAGGCAAGGAGCTCTCGGGCATCGAGCACGCCGACGCGGCGCTGTACAGCGGCCGCCAGGTCATCCTCACGCCGCTGGCGCAGACCGACCCGGCGATGCTGCAGCGCGCGACCGAGGCCTGGACGGCCGTCGGTGCGCGGGTGCTGAAGATGACGCCCGAGAACCACGACGCCGCGTTCGCCGCCGTCAGCCACCTGCCGCACCTGCTGGCCTTCGCGTACTTCAACGCCATCGTCGGCCAACCCGGCGGGCACGAGTTCCTCTCGCTGGCCGGTCCCGGGTTCCGCGACTTCACGCGCATCGCCGCGTCCAGCCCCGAAGTCTGGCGCGACATCCTCCTGGCCAACCGCGAGGAGGTGCTGCGTCAGTCGCAGCGCTTCCGCCACGCCCTCGATGCCCTCGAGCACGTGATGCTCAGCGGCAACGCCGGCGCGCTGGAAGACCTGATCCGCGGCGCCGCCAGCGGTCGTGCCGGCTGGCACATGGGCAACCCGAAGGCGCCGGGCTCGCGCTGATCCGCCGCAGCGGGCGCGCGCCCACCCCGCCGCCGCGTCACCTTTCCCTTCCATGCTCGACATTCCCCACCTCGACCTGCCGCCGCTGGTGGCCGCTTCCGGCACGGTGCACCTGCCGGGCTCGAAGAGCATCTCCAACCGGGTGCTGCTGCTGGCCGGCCTGGCGGCCGGCACGACCGTCGTGCGCGACCTGCTCGACTCCGACGACACGGCCGTGATGCTGGACGCCCTTCGCGCGCTGGGCTGCGGCATCGAGCACGAGCCCCCGGTGCCCGGCCAGCCCGGCCGGACGGTCCGCGTGCGAGGCCTGGGCGGGCAGCTGCAGGTGCACGAGGCGCAGCTGTTCCTCGGCAACGCGGGCACCGCGATGCGCCCGCTGGCCGCCGCGCTCGCGGTGCTGGCCGCCACGCAGGGCGGGCGCTTCGAACTGCGCGGCGTGCCGCGCATGCACGAGCGCCCGATCGGCGACCTCGTCGATGCGCTGCGCCCGCTCGGCTGCCAGGTGGACGACCTGGGGACGCCCGGCTACCCGCCGCTGCGCTTGGCCGGCGAAGCCGGTGGCCGGCTCGCCACCGACCGGCCGATCCGCGTTCGCGGCGACGTCTCCAGCCAGTTCCTCACCGCCTTGCTGCTGGCGCTGCCGCTGGTGGCCGATGCCGGCGACGTGGTCGTCGAGGTCGAGGGCGAGCTCATCTCCAAGCCCTACGTCGAGATCACGCTGAACCTGCTGCAGCGCTTCGGCATCGGCGTGACGCGCGACGGCTGGCGCCGGTTCGTGATCCCGCGCGGCAGCGCTTACCGCACGCCCGGCGAGATCCATGTCGAAGGAGACGCCTCGTCGGCGTCCTACTTCATCGCGCTCGGCGCGATCGCCGCGGCGGGCGGCGCCACGGTGCGCATCGAGGGCGTGGGCAGCCACTCGATCCAAGGCGACATCCGCTTCGTCGACGCCGCGGTCGCGATGGGCGCCCAGGTGAGCAGCGGCCCGGGCTGGCTGGAGGCGCGGCGCGGCGCCTGGCCGCTCAAGGCGATCACGCTGGACTGCAACCACATCCCCGATGCCGCGATGACATTGGCCGCGATGGCGCTCTACGCCGACGGCACCACGCGGCTGACCGGCATCGCGTCCTGGCGCGTCAAGGAGACCGACCGCATCGCGGCCATGGCGGCCGAGCTGCGCCGCGTCGGCGCGCAGGTGGTCGAGGGCGACGACTTCATCGAGGTGACGCCGCCCGCCGCTGCAGGCTGGCTGGACGCCGCGATCCACACCTACGACGACCACCGCATGGCCATGTGCCTGTCGCTGGCGGCCTTCAATCCACTGGCCGGCGCCGCGCCGGGGCGCGTCGTGCGCATCCTCGATCCCCGCTGCGTCGGCAAGACCTTCCCCGACTACTTCGAGTCGCTGTTCGAGGTCGTGCAGCCCGCCCCGGGCACGGTGCCGGTGATCGCGATCGACGGCCCCACGGCGTCCGGCAAGGGCACCCTGGCCGCGGCCGTGGCCCGGCAGCTCGGCTTCCACCTGCTCGACTCGGGCGCGCTCTACCGAGCCACGGGGCTGGCGGCGCAGCGCGACGGCGTGCCGCTCGCCGACGGCGAGACGGTCGCCCGGATCGCGCAACGCCTGGACCTGCGCTTCGACGGCGAGCGCGTCGTCCTGCGCGGCGAGGACGTCACCGACGAACTGCGCCGGGAGACCACCGGTGCACTGGCCTCGCAGGTCAGCGTGCACCCCGCCGTGCGCGAGGCATTGCACGGGCTTCAACTGTCGTTCGGCCGCGTGCCCGGACTGGTGGCCGATGGCCGCGACATGGGCACGGTGGTCTTCCCCGGCGCGACGCTCAAGGTGTTCCTCACGGCAAGCGCCGACGAACGCGCGCGACGCCGTCATAAGCAGTTGATTTCAAAAGGAATTCAGGCTACATTGGAAGACCTTCGTGCAGACATCGAGGCGCGCGACCTGCGGGACAGAACCCGCGCGGTCGCCCCCCTGAAGCCGGCCGAGGACGCTACCCTCCTGGACAACTCCAGCCTCACGGTCGAGCAGTCGGTCGAGCAGGTGCTGTCCTGGTGGGAGGCCAGGCGCCCCGGCGCACTGTCGGCTCGCTGAGCCGGCATCGCGCTGCCGGCACCGAATGGTCCACCGCGCTCCCCTCGAGCGGCCGTCAGGTCCCGGGCGCGGTGGGATGTGAAACCTCAACCCCCCGCGGCCCCGGCCGCACGCACCGCCCGGCTCTGCGCTCCACTTCCCCCGGGCACCAGGAAACACGATGTCTGAAACCCAAAACGCCACTTTCGGTGGCGAGTCATTCGCCGCCCTGTTCGAGGAATCGCTGAAGAACGCCGACATGCGCGTCGGCGAGGTGATTTCCGCCGAGGTCGTGCGCATCGACTTCAACCACGTGGTGGTGAACGCCGGGCTCAAGAGCGAAAGCTACGTGCCCATCGACGAGTTCAAGAACGACCAGGGCGAGGTCGAGGTCCAGGTCGGTGACTTCGTCGCCGTGGCCGTCGACGCGGTCGAGAACGGCTACGGCGAGACCATCCTCTCGCGCGACAAGGCCAAGCGCCTGGCGTCGTGGATGGCGCTGGAGAACGCCCTCGAGTCGGGCGACTTCGTCACCGGCACCGTCAGCGGCAAGGTCAAGGGCGGCCTGACCGTCCTGGTCAACGGCATCCGTGCCTTCCTGCCGGGTTCGCTGATCGACACCCGCCCGGTCAAGGACCTGACCCCGTACGAGGGCAAGACGCTCGAGTTCAAGGTCATCAAGCTCGACCGCAAGCGCAACAACGTCGTCCTGAGCCGCCGCGCCGTCGTCGAGGCC
>JBILNT010000219.1:0-5285 GCA_044374875.1 Rubrivivax sp. | reverse complement strand
AGCGTCGAGCGCGAGTCGCGCGGGTCGCTGGTGGTGAAGCCGATCTGGTTGTTGATCACCAGGTGCAGCGTGCCGCCGGTGTAGTAGCCGCGGGTCTGGGCCAGCGCCAGCGTCTCCATCACCACGCCCTGGCCGGCGAACGCGGCGTCGCCGTGCACCAGCACGGGCAGCACCTGGTTGCCGACCTGGTCGCCGCGGCGGTCCATCCGCGCCTTCACCGAGCCCTCGACGACCGGGTTGACGATCTCGAGGTGGCTGGGGTTGAAGGCCAGGCTCAGGTGCACCGGCCCGCCGCCGGTGGAGACGTCGCTCGAGAAACCCTGGTGGTACTTGACGTCGCCGGAGGGCAGGTTCTCGGGCGCGGTGTGGTCGAACTCGGCGAACAGGTCCTTGGGCATCTTGCCCAGGGTGTTGACCAGCACGTTCAGGCGGCCGCGGTGGGCCATGCCGATCACGATCTCCTGCACGCCCCGTGCGCCGGCACGCTGCACCACCTCGTCCATCGAGGCGATGAAGCTCTCGCCGCCCTCGAGCGAGAAGCGCTTCTGGCCCACGTACTTGGTGTGCAGGTAGCGCTCGAGGCCCTCGGCGGCGGTCAGGCGGTCGAGGATGTGCTTCTTCTCCCCGGCCGTGAAGGTGGGCTTGCTGCGGATGCTCTCCAGGCGCTCCTGCCACCACCGCTTCTCGGTCGGGTCGGTGATGTGCATGAACTCGGCGCCGATGGTGCCGCAGTAGGTCTCGCGCAGCGCCTGCAGGATCTCCCGCAGGGTCATGTGCTCGGACTTGCTGAAGTAGGTGTTCGTCGCACTGAACGTGATGTCCATGTCCGACTCGGTCAGGTCGTAGAACGCCGGCTCCAGCTCGGGGATCTTGGGGCGCTCGGTGCGCTTGAGCGGGTCGAGGTCGGCCCAGCGGCTGCCCAGGAAGCGGTAGGCCGCGATCAGGCTCTGGACGTGGACCTGCTTGCGGGCGACGGCCAGGTCGGCCTCGCTGGCCTTCAGCGCGAAGGCGTTGGCCTTGGCGCGCTGGGCGAAGGACTCGACGACGGGCGCGTGGGCGACGTCGCGGGACTCGCTGCCGTCGACGGCAGGCACGTGCTGCAGGTTGTCGAAGTACGCGCGCCAGTTGTCGGGCACGCTGCCGGGGTTGTCGAGGTAGGCCTCGTAGAGTTCCTCGACGTAGGGCGCATTGCCCCCGAACAGGTACGAATTCGACCTGTATTGCTCCATCATCGCTCGCTCACCTTTCGCCCCGGTTTCCAGGACTACGATGGGTTGATCAACCTTCCGCGACCCGGCTCGACCGGTTGGCGGATTGCGACCCGCCTTGCTGTTGTCTCGCACCAGTTGCCTGGTCCAGCAAGGGGACGTGGAAGGACCACTTCTAGCTTCCAGCCCGGGACTCTATCACCTCGGTCCTTCGGTCTGGCGCATCGAAGCTGCAATTGAACGCCACCAACCCTTCTGATTCGCTGACAGGCGCGACGCAATCCGCGCCAGAGTGTCGGGGCGATGCAACGCCAGGTCATCCTCCTCCACGCCGAGGCGCCCGCCAAGCCGCCCGAAGGCGCGCCCTGCAACGGCTGCGGCGCCTGCTGCGCCGCCGAGCCCTGCCCGCTCGGGGTGCTGATCAGCCGGCGCCGGGCAGGCGCCTGCGCGGCGCTGTCGTGGGACGCCGAGGCTGGCCGCTACCGCTGCGGGGCCGCGGCAGACCCCGGCCGCCACCTGCCCTGGCTACCCGCCGCCTGGGCGCGCGGGCTCACGCTGCGCTGGATCTCGGCCGGCAGCGGCTGCGACGCGAATTTCCACATCGACTGAAGGGAACTCCGGAATTGCCCCTGTCCGGAAATGGCGCGGATCGCTCTAGCATCGGCACTTTCGCGTCTATCCCTCCCTCATGGAGCTCACCGCATGACCCTCAAAGCCCTGCTGACGGCCGTAGCCCTTGCCGCCGCCACCGTCGTCGCCGCGCCCGTGCACGCGCAGACCCTGCGCTGGGCCGCGCAGAACGACATCCTGACGATGGATCCGCACTCGCAGAACCACGCGACGACCAACGCGATCCTGATGCACGCCTACGAGGGCCTGACCCGCTACGGCGTGAACCGCGAGGTCGAGCCCGCCCTGGCCACCAAGTGGACCTTCGTCTCGCCGACCCAGGTGCGCTTCGAACTGCGCAAGGGGGTCAAGTTCCACGACGGCACGCCGTTCACGGCCGACGACGTGGTCTTCTCGTTCCAGCGCATCCGCCAGCCCCAGGGCACGATGCAGATCTACGTCACGGGCATCAACGAGATCCGCAAGATCGACGACCACACCGTCGACATGATCCTTTCGGGCCCGAACCCGATCCTGCTGCGCAACATCATCGACTTCCGCATCATGAGCAAGGCATGGGCGGAGAAGAACAAGACGACGAACACGCAGGACTACAAGGCGAAGGAAGAGAACTTCGCCTCACGCAACGTGATGGGCACCGGGCCTTACAAGATCACCGGCTGGCAGCCCGAGCAGCGCATCACGATGACGATCAACAACGACTGGTGGGACAAGCACACCAACAACGTCAAGGAAGTCGTCTACACCCCGATCAAGAGCGACCCGACCCGTGTCGCCGCCCTGCTGGCCGGTGACGTCGACCTCCTGACCGACCTGCCCACCCAGGACGTGGCGCGCCTGCGCAACGACTCCAAGCTGAAGATCCTCGACGGCCCCGAGGTGCGCACGATCTACCTCGCGCCGGACATCGGCAGCCCCGAGCTGAAGTACAGCAACGTCAAGGGCAAGAACCCCTTCGCCGACAAGCGCGTGCGTCAGGCCCTGAGCATGGCGATCGACCGCGAGGCGATCCGCCGCAACACGATGCGCGGCCTGTCGATCCCGGCCGGCATCATGGTGGCGCCGGGCGTCAACGGCCACTCGCCCGACATCGACACCCCGCCCAAGGCCGACAGCGAAGGCGCGAAGAAGCTGCTCGCCGAGGCCGGCTACCCCGACGGCTTCGAGGTGCGCCTGAACTGCCCGAACAACCGCTACGTCAACGACGAGGAGATCTGCCAGAACATCGTCGCGATGTGGGCACGCATCGGCGTCAAGGCGCAGCTGGTGGCCGAGAACATGGCGACCTTCAGCCAGAAGTTCCAGAACTTCGACTCGTCGCTGTACCTGCTGGGCTGGGGCGTGGCCACCTACGACGCGCAGTACACGCTGCAGTCGCTGATCCGCACCCGCACCAGCGGCGCCGACGGCAACTTCAACTTCTCGAAGATCAGCGACCCGCAGATCGACCGCCTGGTCGACGCGATGAAGTCCGAGACCGACACGGCCAAGCGCAACGCGGTGATCCGCGAGGCGCTGGTCCGCACCCGCGACGAAGTGCTGACGATCCCGCTGCACCACCAGATGCGGCCCTGGGCGATGAAGCAGAGCGTGACGACGATCCACCGCTCGGACGATCGTCCGGAAGCGCGTTTCACGTCGATCAGGTGATCGGCTGACGGGGCCCCGGCGGCTCCGTTGAAGACAGAAACGGCCCCCAGGGGCCGTTTCTGCATTTCAGGAGAAGCCGCGAGCGGCCGGCGGTTTCAGGCGACCAGACGGTCCGTCACCACGCGGCCACCCTGCATCAGCAGCACGATGCTGCGGGCGGGGTCGGCCAGCACGCCGGCGTCGCGCGTCGGGTCGCCGTCGACGACCAGCAGGTCGGCGAAGGCGCCGGGCACGACCTGGCCGATGCGCCCTTCCTGGCACATCAACTGCGCCGCGACGAAGGTGGCGCTGCGCAGGATCTCGACGGGCGGGAGCGCCGCCGCGCGCAGCAGGAACTCGCCGGACTGGCGCTCCTGCATGTGGCCGAGCAGGTCGGTGCCGAAGACCACCGGCACCCCCTCGGCGACGGCGATGCGCACGGCCTCGATGCCGCGGTCGTAGACGACCTGCAGCTTCTCGAGCATCGCGGCCGACCAGCCCAGCCGGGCCCCCTCCTCCGCCAGCGCCGAGTAGGTCGCCAGCGTCGGCACCAGGTAGGCGCCGTGCGACTTCATGATCCTGGCCGTGGGCTCGTCGATCAGGTTGCCGTGCTCGATCGAGCGCACCCCGGCCTGCACCGCGCGGGTCACGGCGCGCGGCGAGTAGGCGTGGGCCATCGCGTACAGGTTGGCCGCCTCGGCCTCCTCGACCGCGGCGCGCAGCTCCTCCATCGAGAACTGCGTGCCGTCGATCGGGTCGGTGGGGCTGGCGACACCCCCGCCAGCCATGATCTTGATCTGGTTGGCGCCGGTGCGCACCTGCTCGCGCACGGCGCGCCGGACCTCGCCGACGCCGTCGGCGATGGCCCCGATCAGTCCCAGGCCCGCGCAACTGCAGAACATCTCGCGGCTGCGCACGCCCTTCGGGCGCATGTCGGCGTGGCCACCGGTCTGGCTGATGGGCTGGCCGGCGATGAACAGGCGCGGGCCCTCGAACAGACCGCGATCGACCGCTTCCTGCAGCCCGGCGTCGGCGCCGGCGGCGTCGCGCACCGTCGTGAAACCCCGGCGCAGCATCGCCGCCATGATGTGGCTGCTCTGCGCCGCCACGAGGGAGACAGGCTGCATCGCCTGCGCCAGCAGGTCGTGCGACGCCGCCACCACGTGGACGTGGGCGTCGATCAGGCCCGGCGTCACCACCCGGCCGGCGGCGTCGATCACGCGCGCGGCGTCGTCGACGGCGATCGGCTCCTGCGTCACCGTGGCGATGCGGTCGCCCTCGATCACGATGGTGGTGCCGGCCCGCAGCGCACCAGCGGCGCTGTCGAAGAGCTGCGCGTTGCGCACCACCTGGCGCACGCCAGGACCCGCCGCGGCCATCGCGTCAGGCCGCCAGCAGGCGCGCGCGCGCGGCGTCGTACTCGCGCTTCAGGCGCGCCACGAGCTCGCCCGCGGGAACCACGGCCTTGACCGGGCCGATGCCCTGGCCGCAGCCCCAGATGTCCTTCCACGCCTTGGCCGCGCCGCCGCCGAAGTTCATCTTGCTCGGGTAGCTCTCGGGCAGGTTGTCGGGGTCGAGCCCGGCATTGCGTACCGACTGCCTGAGGTAGTTGCCGTGCACGCCGGTGAACAGGCTCGAGTAGACGATGTCGTCGCTGCTGCTCTCGACGATGCACTGCTTGTAGGCGTCGGAGGCGCGCGCCTCGTCGGTGGCGATGAAGGCCGAGCCGATGTAGGCGAAGTCGGCGCCCATCGCCTGCGCCGCCAGCACCGCGCCGCCGGTGGCCATGGAGCCGGAGAGCGCCAGCGGGCCGTCGAA
>JBILNT010000218.1:0-5303 GCA_044374875.1 Rubrivivax sp. | reverse complement strand
GAAGCTGACGTTCGGCTCCTGCTCGGCCAGTTCCTCGTAGCGCTTGAAGAGTGCCTCGTTGGCCGGCCGCGGGATCGGGTAGTAGGGGTCCCCGGCGTCGGTCGGGTATTCGCGCACGATCGACGTGCCCCCGCCCTCCTCGCCCGTCAGGTGCCGGAACTCGGTGATGCGCGTGAACTCGTGGTCGTTGGGGTAGTTGACGGTACCCACCGGCTGGAAGCGAGCGACATCGGCGAGATGCTCGTGCTCGAAGCGCAGGCTGCGGTACGGCAAGGCGCCGAAGCGCCGGCCGAAGTACTCGTCGATCGGGCCGGTGTAGACGGTGTGGCGGCGGGGCAGCCGATCGCGCAGCGTCGCGAAGTCGATGCCGGTCCTAACCGTGATCCCGGGGTGATCGCAGATGCGCTCGAACATCGCCGTGTAGCCCGCCGCCGGCATGAACTGGAAGGTGTCGGTGAAATAGCGATCGTCGTCGCTGGTGCGGGTGGGAATGCGTGCGGCGACGCCCGGCGAGAGGTCCGACAGGTCGAGCCCCCATTGCTTGCGCGTGTAGCCACGGAAGAACTTCTCGCACAGGTCGGGGCCGACGGAATTCAGCACCAGGTCCTCGGAGCTGCGCACCGGCTCGCGTCGCAGTCGTACGCGCTCCAGGAACTCCTGCGCGCCCTCCTCGTCGAGTTCGAGCCCGTACAGGCGGTTCAGCGTCGTGCGGTTGATCGGCAGCGGAAGCAGCTGCCCGTCGACGCTGGCGAGCACCCGGTGCTCGTAGAAGCGCCAGTCGGTGAATCGCGACAGCCAGCGCAGGACGCGCTCGCTGTTGGTGTGGAAGATGTGCGGGCCGTAGGGATGGATGAGGACGCCATGGTCGTCGCGCGTGTCGTGCGCGTTGCCGCCGATGTGCGGGCGGCGGTCTATGACGAGCACGCTCAGCCCGCGTTCGGCAAGCTGCCGTGCACAGGTCAGCCCGGCGAAGCCGGCGCCGACGACGAGGACATCCGTGTTGTCGGGGATCTGGAGATCGGTCATGGTGCGGAGGTTCTCCAGCCTTGCCACAGGCCAAGCATGCCGGCCAGCCCGGACAGCGCCAGCGTGTTGAGGTCGCTCCTGCCAGCGGCACGCCGCCGCGTCAGCAGTTGCCTGGCGGGCCCCGGCATCGCCTCGCGGATCAGTGCCCGGGCCAGGCGTCGCGCGTCGCGGCTGCGGAAGAACTCGTCGGGCAGCGCAGCCAGCCAACGCGACACGGTGGCAGCGTCGACGAACAGAGGCAGGTTGTAGGGGCCGTGGAAGCCGAGGGTCGGTCCCGCGGGACGCTCGTTCTCGAAGGCAAAGCGGCGCGCGACGGCCAGCGGGGCGAAGCGGACGCCGTGATCCTGCTCCAGCATCCGGCGGTAGGTACGGCAGAGCGCCACGTCCTCCGGGTGACACTCGACGATACGCGCGTCCCGCCCTGCCTCCAGGAGCCGACGCGAGCGCAGGGAAAAGCCGCCGTTGCCGACGCGGGCGTGATCGGGGGCGTCGATCCAGGCTGCGCCGATGTAGTCGTAATCGAGGAACTCGTCGCGCCACGCGCGACCGTCGACGACGAAGCCGTCCCACTGGGTGACGAGCACGTGGCTCGAGGCGATGTGCAAGGGCATCTCGCGCAGGACGAATCGCGAGTAGTCGGCCCCGCTGGCGATCGGCCCGCAATCGGCCAGATCGACTCCAAGCTCGCGGGCACGCGAGACAACGTCGGCCGGCGCTGCGTGGGTGAAGAGCACGCTGCGCGCAGGCCGAAGGTGCCGCAGCGAGCGCTCCAGCCCTTCAAGGGCCAGCAACGGGGCGCGCGTGTCGACCGCCACCAGGGTCAGCTGAGGCAGATCCCGGGGCGTTGCAAGGCGCGACATCGATCCGTTCTTCCGTCCGCCGGGATTCTGCCAGCCCCGTGGATAAACTCGGCAGCACCATGGAACAACGCGACGCGACGCGACGCATCGGCATCAGCCTAGGCAATCTAGGCAACCTGCAGGACGGCCTGGGCGAGTTCGCGCTGCAACTCGGCCAGCGATTCGCGGCCGCGGCCCCCGACTGGCGGCAGCGACACGGCGTCGCCATCGACTTCCACCTGCGCGAGCGGCTGGCCGGCCTGTTCGGCAACGACGTGGGCTACCTGCCCGTCAGCCGCTGGCAGCGGCTGCACCATCGACAGCCCCATCGCTACGACATCTGGCACTCGCTGCACCAGCTGAACAAGAACCTGCCGCCAGGCGGCTGCGGCATGCGGATCGTCACCTTCCACGACCTCAACTATCTCTACGCGAAGGGGGGGCTGTCTCGATGGCGCGACGACCGGCGCACCCGCAAGCTCGTCGCCCGCACGGACCACGTCGTGGCGATCAGCCAGTACACCGCCGACGATGTCGTGCGTCATCTCGGCTGGAAAGGTCCGCTCGAGGTGATCCACAACGGGGTGCGCAACCTCGTCGGCGCGCCGCGCGAGCCCCTGCCCTCGCGCGCGGTCGACGGCAGGCCGTACCTGTTCCACCTGAGCCGCATGTCGGCATCGAAGAACCCGCAGGCCATCCTGCGCCTGGCGCAGGCGTGGCCGGAGATGTACTTCCTGATGTGCGGCCCGCCGAGCAACGAGGCGCGGGCACTGGCGTCGGCCAACCGTCTGCCCAACGTGGAGTTCCACCTCGGCATCAGCGAAGCCAGGAAGGCCTGGGGATTCGCCAACTGCACCGGTTTCATCTTCCCCTCGCTCACCGAGGGGTTCGGGCTGCCGCCCGTCGAGGCGATGTACTTCGGCAAGCCCGCCTTCCTGGCGCGTCGCACGTGCCTGCCCGAGATCGGCGGTGACGCGGCCTGGTACTTCGACGACTTCGACCCCGCTTCGATGCGTTCCGTGGTGGAGCGCGGCCTTCGGGAAGTCGGGCTGCCGGGACGTTCCGACGCCATCCGCGCCCATGCGGCGCAGTTCGACTGGGATCGCTGCGCGCGCACCTACCTGGACCTCTACGCGCGGCTGCTGCGGCTGCCCACCGATACCGCCCCGCGATAATTCCCGCCATGCATGTCTTCAGGGCTTCCAGGCGCGCCGCCAACCTTGGCCCATGCGCACTCACCATCGGCAACTTCGACGGCGTCCACCGCGGCCACCAGGCCATGCTGGCGCTGCTGACCAACGAGGCGCGCCACCGCGGGCTGCCGTCCTGCGTGCTGACCTTCGAGCCGCACCCGCGCGACTACTTCGCCGCGCGCAGCGGCCGCCCCGAACTCGCGCCGCCGCGCATCGCCACGCTTCGCGACAAGCTGGCCGAGCTCGAGCGCTGCGGCATCGACGAGGTCGTCGTGGCGCGCTTCGACGAGCGTTTCGCCTCGCAATCGCCGCACGCCTTCATCGACGACGTCCTGCTGCGCGACCTGGGCGCGCGCTACGTGCTCGTCGGCGATGACTTCCGCTTCGGCGCGCGCCGTGCCGGCACCTACGACCTGCTCGACGAGGCGGGCAACCGTGCCGGCTTCGACGTCGCGCGCATGATGAGCTACGAGGTGCACGGGCTGCGCGTCTCCAGCTCGGCCGTGCGCGAGGCACTGGCCGCCGGCGAGATGCAGCGTGCCGCGGCCCTGCTCGGCCGGCCCTATGCGATCAGTGGTCGAGCCGTGCACGGCCGCAAGCTCGGGCGCGAGCTGGGTTTCCGCACACTCAACCTGCGCTTCCCCCACCCGCGGCCCGCCGCGATGGGCATCTTCGCCGTGCGAGTGCACGGACTGGCTGGCCAAGCCGTGCCGGGTGTCGCGAGCCTGGGCGTGCGGCCCACGGTCGAGGACGCCGGGCGGGTGCTGCTGGAGGTGCACTGCCTAGACTGGCCGCAGTTCCTGGGCAGCGAAGGCGGCTACGGCCGGCTGCTGCGCGTGGAACTGCTGCACAAGCTGCACGACGAGCTGCGCTACCCGTCGCTCGAGGCGCTGCGCGAAGGGATCGCGCGGGACGTGGCGGACGCGCGCGAGTGGCTCGCGTCCGCGGCCTGACTGAGAGCCTCCCCGGCGCTCAGAACTGCCAGGCGAGCCCGGCGCTGGCGCCCCAGCCAAGAGGCTGGCGCACCAACGGACTGTCGGCGGCCGGGCCGATCTGCCGCGTGAGCTCGATGCCGGCCATCGCCGACCAGTGCGGCCCCAGCGGACTGCGCAGGTTGGCGAACAGCTTCGCGTCGCGAAGCCCCGCGCCCGGGCGGTAGACGGCGTAACCCGAGCGCGCGGCCTGGGCGGCGTCGATCCCGTAGTACACGCGCTGGTAGCGGCTGCCGGCGTAGGACAGCGAGCCGCCCCACGACAGCAGCGCCGCCTCGCCGACGGCGTGCTCGCGGCTCGCCCCCAGGTCGGCAAGCCAGCCAGCCCCGCGCCCCAGCGCATCGACGCTGCACGAACCGTGGACGCGCCAGCCATCGTCGCGCCGCCACGTGCCCGCCAGCCGCATGCGCACCGTGGACGGCGTGTCCCCCGTGCCGCGCAGCGCGTCGCTGGCCGACTCGCTGCGACCGCGGTCGACCCGCAGCCCCAGGCTGGCAGAGAAGTCGTCGTGCTCGACGAGGTCGATACCCAGGCCGAGCGGCACGACGTCGGAGCGTCGGTTCACGAAGCCGGCGGCGTTGCTCACCGACCAGCGCCCCCAACGCAGGTAGAACGCGGGCTTCCACCCCCAACTGCTGCGTTCCGCGCCGGGGTATTCCGGGCCGTGGCTCAGGACGAGCCCGAGCGCACCCTCGCGATCCCGGGCCGCCCGGCCGGTCACGGCCTCCTCGGCCGCGCCTGCCGGGGGCATGCACAGGAGCACGCCCCCGAGGGCCAGCACCAGCACGCCCACTCCCCTGTGCCACCGATAGAATCTCATGCATGCGATTGTCCACGGTCCGCCACGCTCCGCTGCACTGGCATGCCTCCACCCGGCGCCAGACCACGCGCGACCGAATTCAGCGCCGGCCCCACTGACGCCCTGCCCCACGGGCCTGTGGCCGGCGAGCATCGCGCGGCTGCCGCGGCTCCCGACGAACGCGAACCTGGCACCCCACCGGTGCCGCGACGACCATGACCGACTCTGCCAAGCCCGCTGCCGCGACCGACTACCGGTCGACACTCAACCTGCCCGACACCCCGTTCCCGATGCGCGGCGACCTGCCCAGGCGCGAGCCGGGCTGGGTGAAGCAGTGGAACGAGGAAGGCGTCTACCGCCAGCTCCGCGACGTGCGCTGCAACGCCCCGAAGTTCATCCTCCACGACGGCCCGCCCTACGCCAACGGCCAGATCCACATGGGTCACGCCGTCAA
>JBILNT010000217.1:0-5317 GCA_044374875.1 Rubrivivax sp. | reverse complement strand
CCGCATGCACCTGCTGGGGGCGAAGGTGGTGCCGGTGGACAGCGGCAGCCGCACCCTGAAGGACGCGCTCAACGAAGCCCTGCGCGACTGGGTGACCAACGTCGAGAACACCTTCTACATCATCGGCACCGTGGCGGGCCCGCACCCCTACCCGATGATGGTGCGCGACTTCCAGAGCGTCATCGGCGAGGAATGCCTGCAGCAGATGCCCGCGTCCATCGGCCGCCAGCCCGACGCCGTGATCGCCTGCGTGGGCGGTGGCAGCAACGCGATGGGCATCTTCCATCCCTACATCCCGCACGAGGGCGTGCGTCTCATCGGCGTCGAAGCCGCGGGTCAGGGCCTGGAGACCGGGCGCCACGCGGCGTCTCTGTCGGCGGGAACGCCCGGCGTGCTGCACGGCAACCGCACCTACCTCCTGCAGGACGACAACGGCCAGATCATCGAGACCCACTCGGTGTCGGCCGGCCTCGACTATCCCGGCGTCGGCCCCGAGCACGCCTTCCTGAAGGACATCGGCCGCGCGGAATACGTCGGCATCACCGACGACGAGGCGCTGGCGGCCTTCCACCGCCTGTGCCGCACCGAAGGCATCATCCCCGCGCTCGAGTCCAGCCACGCGGTGGCGTACGCCATGAAGCTCGCGGCGACGATGCGTTCCGACCAGCACCTGCTGGTGAACCTGTCCGGTCGTGGCGACAAGGACATCGGCACCGTGGCGGACCTCTCCGGCGCCGAGTTCTACTGCCGGCCGTCGTGCCGCGGGCAGTCGGTCAAGGGTGGGCCTGCCACGGTGGAGGTGCGCAAGTGAGCCGCATCGCCCTCAGCCTACAGGCGCTGGCCCGCGAGGGTCGCAAGGCGCTGATCCCTTACGTCACCTGCGGTGACCCGTTCGTCGACGCCACGCCCGCCATCATGCACGGCCTGGTGGCCGGTGGTGCCGACATCATCGAGCTCGGCGTGCCGTTTTCCGACCCGATGGCCGACGGCCCCGTCATCCAGAAGGCCAGCGAGCGCGCGCTGGCACGCGGCGTGGGCCTGGCCCACGTGCTCGACGCGGTGCGCGAGTTCCGCCGCGACGACGACCGCACGCCCGTCGTGCTGATGGGCTATGCCAACCCGATCGAGCGCTTCGACCAGCGCTCGGGCGAGGGCGCGTTCGTCGCCGCGGCGCGTGACGCCGGCGTGGACGGCGTGCTCGTCGTCGACTACCCGCCCGAGGAGTGCGAGACCTTCGCCGCGCGGCTGCAGGCGGCGGGCATGGACATGATCTTCCTGCTCGCGCCCACGTCCACCGACGAGCGGATCGCACAGGTCGGCCGCATGGCCACCGGCTACGTGTACTACGTGTCGCTCAAGGGCGTGACCGGCGCCGGCCACCTCGACACCGACGCCGTCGCCGCGATGCTGCCGCGCATCCGGGCGCGTGTCCCGGTGCCGGTGGGCGTGGGCTTCGGGATCCGCGACGCCGCCACGGCCCGCGCCGTGGGGCGCAGCGCGGACGCGGTCGTCATCGGCTCGCGCCTGGTCCAGATCCTGGAATCCGAGACGCGCGACAATGCACCCGCCGCGGCGCGCGACTTCATGCGCGAGATCCGCGTGGCACTGGATTCCCTGGCGAAGGAGTGACCTGATGAGTTGGCTCGAGAAACTGCTGCCGCCGCGCATCCAGCCCACCGACCCGAGCGAGCGCCGCACGGTGCCCGAGGGGCTGTGGGTCAAGTGCCCGGCGTGCGAAACGGTGCTCTACCGCACCGACCTCGAGCAGAACCTCAACGTCTGTCCGAAGTGCGATCACCACCACCGGATCGGCAGCCGTGCGCGCCTGAACGCCTTCCTCGACGCCGAGGGGCGCTACGAGATCGGCCAGGAGGTGCTGCCGGTCGATGCGCTGAAGTTCCGTGACAGCAAGAAGTACCCCGAGCGCCTCAAGTCCGCGCTCGAGACCACCGGCGAGACCGACGCGCTGGTCGTGATCGGCGGTGCGGTGATGAGCGTGCCGGTGGTGGCCGCCGCCTTCGAGTTCGACTTCATGGGCGGCTCGATGGGGTCGGTCGTCGGCGAGCGCTTCGTGCGCGGCGTCGAAGCCGCCCTCGATCAGAAGGTGCCCTTCGTCAGCTTCGCGGCCACCGGCGGGGCGCGCATGCAGGAGGGCCTGCTGTCGCTGCTGCAGATGGCCAAGACCAATGCCGCGCTCACGCATCTGGCCAAGGCGAAGCTGCCCTACGTCAGCGTCCTGACGGACCCCACCATGGGCGGTGTCTCGGCGAGTTTCGCCTTCGTCGGCGACATCGTGATCGCCGAGCCGAAGGCGCTGATCGGCTTCGCCGGGCCGCGCGTCATCGAGAACACCGTGCGCGAGAAGCTTCCCGAGGGCTTCCAGCGCGCCGAGTTCCTTCTCGGCAAGGGTGCGCTCGACATGATCTGCGACCGCCGCCAGCTGCGCCCGACCATCGCCCGGCTGCTGGCCATGCTGCAGCGCCAGAGCGCCGACGCGGTGGCCTGAAGCCGCTTCGCACCGGCTGCACTGCCCTCGGTCCTACCGGCCGGGCCCTGCGGGGCCCGGCTCCGCTTGCGACGCATGACGACCACGCCTTCCACCCTCGACGAATGGCTCGCCCACTGCGAGCGCCTGCACCCGAAGACGATCGACATGACGCTCGATCGCACGACCGCCGTGCGCGATCGCCTCGGCCTGCGCTTCGACGTGCCGGTGATCACGGTGGCCGGGACCAACGGCAAGGGTTCGACCTGCGCGATGCTGGAGTCGATCGCCCGCCACGCCGGCTACCGCACGGGCCTGTACATCAAGCCGCACCTCGTGCACTTCGAGGAGCGCTGCCGCATCGACGGCGAACCGGTGGCCCCCGACGCCCTGCTGCCGCACTTCGCGGCCGTCGAGGCGGCGCGCGGCGACATCACGCTGACCTACTTCGAGTTCACCACCCTGGCGATCATGCGCGCGCTGGCGGCCGCCGGCGTCGACGTCGTCATCCTCGAGGTCGGCCTCGGCGGGCGGCTGGACGCGGTCAACGCGATCGACACCGACTGCGCCGTCATCACCAGCATCGACCTCGACCACATGGAGTACCTCGGGCCCGACCGCGAGTCGATCGGCCGCGAGAAGGCCTGCATCATGCGCCCCGGTCGCCCCGCCATCGTCAGCGACCCGCTGCCGCCGGCCAGCGTGGTCGAGCACGGCCAGCGCATCGGCGCCGACCTCTGGCTGGTGGGCCGCGACTTCAACCACGCCGGCGACCGTCAGCAGTGGGGCTGGAGCGGCCGCGGCCGGCGCTTCAGCGGCCTGGCCTACCCGGCGCTGCGCGGGGCCAACCAGCTGCTCAACGCCTCGGGCGCGATCGCGGCGCTCGAAGCCCTGCGCGACAGGCTGCCGATCACGGCCCAGGCGGTGCGAACCGGCCTGGCGCTGGTGGAGCTGCCCGGGCGATTCCAGATCGTGCCGGGCCAGCCGACGCTGGTGCTGGACGTCGCGCACAACCCGCAGTCGGTGGCGCAGCTGGCGGTGAACCTCGACGCCATGGGCTTCTACCCACGGACGCGCGCCGTGTTCGGCGCGATGCGCGACAAGGACATCCCCGACCTGCTGCGCCGCATGGCCCTGGTCGTCGACGAGTGGCACTTCTGCGACCTTGCCACGCCGCGTGCGGCCAGTGCCGACGAACTCGTGCTGCAGTGGCAGGCCACGGCGGCCTCGGCAGGGCGCGAGGTGCCGGTTCACCGCCACGCCAGCGCGTCCGAGGCCCTGCGCGCGGCGGCGGCTGCAGCGGAGCCGACCGATAGAATCGTCGTCTTCGGGTCCTTCTACACCGTAGGCGGCGTGTTTCGGGAGGGCCTGCCCCGGCTGGCCGCCCCCCACGTAGGCTGACCGCTCCACGATGCCACTGCCCTCGTTCCTGCAGCGCGGCCCCAAGAAAGCCGACCCCGAGCGCCGCAACGCACCCAGTCCGGCCGAGTCCGACGACCCGGGCCCGGCGCAGGCCGCGCGCACGCGTGCCCGCCGCCGCCTGACCGGCGCCGTCGTCCTGCTGGCCGTCGGCGTGGTGGGCTTTCCGCTGCTGTTCGAGACGAAGCCGCGGCCGATCGGCGTCGACGTCCCGATCCAGACCGCCGCTGGCCCGCAAGGCGCGCGCGGCAGCTTGCCGCCGCAGCCTGTCGCCGTGGCGCCGCTGCCACGCACGCAGCCTTCCGAGCCGGTGCGGCCCCCCGAAGACGCCGGCCGCGAACAGCCTGCGTCCCCGTCGCCGGCCGCGCCGCCCATGGCCGCGCCGCCGGTCGCAACCGCCGGTGCGGCGCCGGCCGCCGCCGCGAGCCTGGCGGCCCGCGGCGCCGCCTCGGCTGCGGCACCTCGTGCTGCGGTGGCCGCCAGCGCGCCGCGTGTCGCCGACAGTGCCCGGGCCCGGGCGCTGCTCGACGGCGCTGCTGCCGGGCGCACGGCGGCCGCATCCCAGCCGGCCGATCAGCCCGGTGCCGACGCCAGGTCGGGCGATGACCGTGCCGTTCGCTTCGTGGTCCAGGTTGGCGCCTACACCGATGCCGGTGCGCTGCGCGAGGCCCGAGCCCGGGTCGAGAAGCTCGGCCTGAAGACCTACACCCAGGTGATCGAGACCGACGCGGGCAAGAGAACCCGGGTGCGCGTCGGGCCGTTCGAAGAGCGCGGCGATGCCGATGCCGCCGCGCGCAAGCTCAAGGCGGCCGGCCTGCCGGCCAACATCCTCGCGCTGTGATGGAGCTCCTCGCGGCGGTGGGCTGGCTGGACTGGACACTGCTGGCCATCCTGCTGCTGTCCGTCGTCGTGGGCGTCTGGCGAGGCTTCGTGTTCGAGGCCATGGCGCTGGCTGGCTGGGTCGTCGCCTGGCTCGGCGCGCAGTGGTTCGCGCCGCAGGCGGCGCCGCACGTGCCGGTTGGCGTGCCTGGCGGCGCGCTCAACCACGCGGCCGCGTTCGCCGCCTGCTTCGTCGCTGCGCTGCTGGCCTGGGCCGTGCTGGCCCGGCTGGCGCGCCTGCTCGTCCAGGCCACGCCGCTGTCGGCGGTCGACCGCGTGCTGGGCGCCGGCTTCGGCCTGCTGCGCGGCGCGGTGCTGCTGCTGGCGCTGGCCAGTGTGGTGCTGATGACGCCGGCACGGGAGTCGACGAGCTGGCGCGACTCCCGCGGCGCGCTGGTGCTCGACGCTGCGATCCTCACGCTCAAGCCGCTGCTGCCCACCGCGGCCCGGCAGTGGCTGCCCGACTGAACCAGGAAGCTCCATCATGTGCGGCATCGTCGGCGTCATCTCGAAAGGGCCCGTCAACCAGCTCAT
>JBILNT010000216.1:0-5320 GCA_044374875.1 Rubrivivax sp. | reverse complement strand
GACAACCCGCGCATCCATTACGAGACCACCGGCCCCGAGATCTGGCAGGACACCGCCGGCCGCGTCACCCACTTCGTCAGCGCGATGGGCACCACGGGCACGATCACCGGCGTCTCCCGCTTCCTCAAGGAGAAGAACCCGGCGGTGCGCATCGTCGGTGCGCAGCCCAGCGAGGGCTCGCGCATCCCCGGGATCCGCAAGTGGCCCGAGGCCTACCTGCCGAAGATCTACGATCCGCACCAGGTCGACGAGATCGTCCACGTCAGCCAGGCCGACGCCGAGGAGATGGCCCGGCGCATGGCGCGCGAGGAAGGCCTGTTCGCGGGCATCAGCGCCGCGGGCGCTTGCTGGGTGGCGCTGGAGATCGCGCGTCGCGTCGAGAACGCCACCATCGTCTTCATCGTCTGCGACCGCGGCGACCGCTACCTTTCCACCGGGGTCTTCCCGGCATGACGGCCATGCGCTACGAGACCCGCTTCTGCACGCACTGCGCGTCGCCGCTGGCGTGGGTTGCCGTCGACGAGGACGGCGGCCACCGCGAACGGTTGCGCTGCCCGGCCTGCGGCTGGACGCACTGGAACAACCCGACGCCGGTGCTGGCGGCGGTGATCGAGTGCGTCGACCGCGAAGGCCAGTTGCTGCTGGCACGCAATGCCGGCTGGAAGGGGCGCATGTTCGGCCTCGTCACCGGCTTCATGGAGGCTGGCGAAAGCGCCGAGGAAGGCATCTGCCGCGAAGTGCTGGAGGAGACCTCGCTGCAGGTCGACTCGTTGTCGCTGATCGGGGTCTACGACTTCCAGCGCATGAACCAGGTCATCGTCGCTTATCACGCCGCCGCGCGAGGCGAGATCCGCCTGTCGCCCGAACTGGCCGAGTACCGCCTGTTCACGCCCGAGACCGTGCGCTGCTGGCCCGCCGGCACCGGCTACGCGCTGGCCGACTGGCTGCGCGGCCGCGGCCACCAGCCGCAGTTCATCGAGTTTCCCCCTCGTCCCTAGAATTCGTGCTCATCATGGATGCCTACAAAGAACTCGATACCCGCGGTCTGAACTGCCCGCTGCCCATCCTCAAGGCCAAGAAGGCGCTGACCGACATGGCCAGTGGCGAACTGCTGAAGATCGTGTCGACCGACCCCGGCTCGGTGCGTGACTTCCAGGCCTTTGCCCGCCAGACCGGCAACGAGCTGATCGAGCAGAGCAGCGCCGGCAGCGAGTTCGTGCACGTCCTGCGGCGTCGCTGAGCCCGCGCACGCGCGTCCACCTGCGTGGACGTGCGTGGCTGGCGAAGGGTCCTGCGTGTCCCGCACGCAGGACGCGGCCGGCTAGAGTTCGAGGCCGCGAAGGTATTCGCGGAAGCCCGCGCCGAGCTGCGGGTGCTGCAGCGCCAGCTCGACGTTGGCCTCGAGGAAACCTTCCTTGCTGCCGCAGTCGTAGCGCTTGCCCTCGTAGCGGTAGGCGAAAACCTTCTCGCGGCGCAGCAGCGAGGCGATGCCGTCGGTGAGCTGGATCTCGCCACCCACGCCGCGCGGCTGGGTGGCGATCTCGTGGAACACGCCGGGCGTCAGGATGTAGCGTCCGGCCACGCCCAGCCGTGAAGGCGCGTTCTCTGGCGCCGGTTTCTCGACGATGCGGTTGACGTCCACCAGGCGGTCGTTGACGGGCGTGCCGGCGACGATCCCGTAGCGTTTCGTGTGCTCGGCCGGCACCTCCTGCACGGCGAGGATAGACGCCCGCCATTCGGCGAACTGGTCGACCATCTGCTTGAGCACGGGCGGCTGCCCGACCATCAGGTCGTCGGCGAGCAGCACCGCGAAGGGCTGGTTGCCGACCAGGCGCTGGCCGCACAGCACGGCGTGCCCCAGGCCCAGCGCCTGGGCCTGGCGCACGTAGATGCACTCCATGTCGTCGGGCTTGACGCTGCGCACGACGTCCAGCAACTCCTGCTTGCTTGACTGCTCCAGCGCGACCTCGAGCTCGAAGGTCATGTCGAAGTGGTCCTCGATCGGGCGCTTGTGGCGTCCGGTGACGAAGATCATCTCGCGCACTCCGGCCGCGTAGGCCTCCTCGACCGCGTACTGGATGAGCGGCTTGTCGACGACCGGCAGCATCTCCTTGGGCTGGGCCTTGGTGGCCGGAAGGAAGCGGGTTCCCAGTCCGGCGACGGGAAAGATGGCCTTCTGGACGATCATCGGGCAGCACCTGGGAGCATGGACAACGGACATTCTGGCATGGTCGCCGCCCCGCTCGTTGCGTGACCGCAAGCGCTCTTGGCCCTCAGGCCGGTGCCGCGAGCCGGCGGCGCTGGTCTTCCAGCCGCTTCAGCGAGTTCCTGAACTCCGCCACGCGCTGGCGCTCCTGCTCGACCACGGCCGCCGGTGCCCGCTCGACGAAGCTGGCGTTGCCCAGCTTGCCCTCGGCCTTCGCGATCTCGCCTTCGAGGCGCGCGATCTCCTTGTCCAGCCGCGCCTGCTCTGCCGCCACGTCGATCTCGACGTGCAGTGCCAGTCGTATCGCCCCCTGCACGGCCACCGGCGCCTGGCGCGTCGCGGCATCGAACGCCGCGTCGTCGGCCAGCACGCGCACCTCGCCCAGCCGCGCCAGCGCCTTGAGCGCAGGGCTCGCCTGGGTCACGAAGTCGGCGTCGCCGGTGGTCAGCAGCGGCACGCGCTCGGCCGGCGAGAGGTTCATCTCGCTGCGCAGCTGGCGGGTCGACGCCACCAGCGCCTTCAGCCGCGCGACCCACGCGTCGGCAGCCGGGTCGACGCGCTCGAGCTGGGCCTTCGGGTAGGCCGCGGTCGCGATCGTCTCCGCCGAGCCGGCCGCCTTGCGGCCGGCGACGACCGCGACGGTGTCCCAGAGCTCGGCGGTGATGAACGGCGCCAGCGGGTGCAGCAGTCGCAGCACGGTCTCGAGCACGCGGATCAGCGTGCGCCGGGTCGCGCGCGCCGCCGCATCGTCGCCGGCCCTCTGCGCCTCGGCGAGCTGCACCTTGGCGACCTCGAGGTACCAGTCGCAGTACTCGTCCCAGATGAAGGCATAGATCGCGTTGGCGACGTTGTCCAGGCGGTACTCGGCGAAGCCCTGGGCGACCGCTGCCTCCACGCGCTGCAGCTCGCCGGTGATCCAGCGGTCGGCCTGCGAGAAGCTCAGGTAGCCGTGCACGGGGCCGCCCGGCGAGCACTCGGCCTTGGTGTGCTCCTTCAGGCCGCAGTCCTGCCCCTCGCAGTTCATCAGCACGAAACGCGTGGCGTTCCAGAGCTTGTTGCAGAAGTTGCGGTAGCCCTCGCAGCGCTTGCTGTCGAAGTTCACGTTGCGGCCCAGCGTGGCGTAGCTGGCCATCGTGAAGCGCAGGGCGTCGGCGCCGAAGGCCGGGATGCCCTGCGGGAACTCCTTCTCGGTGTCCTTGCGCACGCGCGGCGCGGTCTCGGGCTTGCGCAGGCCGGTGGTGCGCTTGACAAGCAGCTCGGGCAGCGCGATGCCGTCGATCAGGTCCACCGGGTCCAGCACGTTGCCCTCGCTCTTGCTCATCTTCCTGCCCTGCGCGTCGCGCACCAGGCCGTGGATGTAGACGTCGCGGAAGGGCACCTTGCCGGTGAAGTGCGTCGTCATCATGATCATCCGGGCGACCCAGAAGAAGATGATGTCGAAGCCCGTCACCAGCACCGTGCTGGGCAGGAACAGGTCCTGCTCGACGGTCTTCGCCGGCCAGCCGAGCGTGGAGAAGGGCACCAGCGCCGACGAGTACCAGGTGTCGAGCACGTCCTCGTCGCGCGTGAGCTCGCCGGTGTAGCCCGCGGCAGCAGCCCGCGCGCGCGCCTCGGCCTCGTCGCGCGCGACGAAGATCTCGCCGCCCGTGCCGTACCAGGCCGGGATCTGGTGCCCCCACCACAGCTGGCGGCTGATGCACCAGTCCTGGATGTTGTTCATCCAGTGGTGGTAGGTGTTGATCCACTGCTCGGGCACGAAGCGCACCTCGCCGCGGTCGACGACCTCGATGGCCTTGCGCGCGATGCTCTTGCCGTCGGCGCCAGGCTTGTTGACCGCCACGAACCACTGGTGCGTCAGCATCGGCTCGACGACCTGGCCGGTCCGCGCGCAGCGCGGCACCATCAGCCGGTGCTTCTTCGTCTCGACCAGCAGCCCGAGCGCGTCGAGGTCGGCCACCACGCGCTTCCTCGCCTCGAAGCGGTCGAGCCCGCGGTAGGCTGCCGGCGCGTTCTCGTTGACCTTCGCCTCGAGGTCGAGCACGCCGATCATCGGCAGGCCGTGCCGCTGGCCGACGGCGTAGTCGTTGTGGTCGTGGGCCGGCGTGACCTTCACGACCCCGGTGCCGAACTCGCGGTCGACGTAGTCGTCGGCGATGACCGGGATCGTGCGGTCGGCGAGCGGCAGCCGCACCTGCCGCCCGACCAGCGCCGCGTAGCGCTCGTCCTCGGGGTGCACCATCACGGCGGTGTCGCCCAGCATCGTCTCGGGGCGGGTGGTCGCGACCACCACCGAGCCGCTGCCGTCTTCCAGCGGGTAGCGGATGTGCCAGAGGAAGCCGTCCTCCTCCTCGCTCTCGACCTCCAGGTCGGAGACCGCCGACTTGAGCACCGGGTCCCAGCTCACCAGGCGCTGGCCGCGGTAGATCAGGCCTTCGTCATGGAGGCGCACGAAGGTCTCGGTGACGATGGGCGAGAGCTTCTCGTCCATCGTGAAGTACTCGCGCGACCAGTCGACGCTGGCGCCCAGGCGGCGCATCTGGCGCGTGATCGTGGCGCCCGAGCTCTCCTTCCACTCCCAGACGCGCGCCACGAAGTTCTTGCGGCCGAGCTCGTGACGGCTCTGCCCCTTCTCCTGCAACTGCCTCTCGACGACGATCTGCGTGGCGATGCCGGCGTGGTCGGTGCCCGGGACCCACAGCGTGTTGAACCCGCTCATCCGGTGGTACCGGGTCAGCGAGTCCATGATCGTCTGGTTGAACGCGTGCCCCATGTGCAGCGTGCCCGTCACGTTCGGCGGCGGGAGCTGGATGCTGAACGACGCGCGCGACGGGTCGAGCGTCGGCGCGGTGACCTCGGGCGTCTCGAAGCGGGGGGCCCAGCGCGCCTCGATGGCGGCGGGTTCGAAGGACTTGGCGAGCTCGGTCATCGGGGGTCCGTCAGCGGAAGGTCACATGAAGAGGTGTTCGCCGGCGTTCTCGCCGCCCAGGATCACGTAGTTGACCTTCTTCAGGTCGTAGAGCTGGCGCCCGCCCGCGTAGCTGATCGAGCTCTGCAGGTCCTCGCGCATCTCGCGCAGCGTGTCGGCCAGGCGGCCCTTGATCGGCTCGAGGATGC
>JBILNT010000048.1:0-18826 GCA_044374875.1 Rubrivivax sp. | reverse complement strand
GGCAGGTCGACGCCTTCGTTGAAGAGGTCGACGGTGACCAGCGCGCACAGCTCGCCGTCGGCCAGTCGCTGTGGCGCCCGTCGGCGTTCCTCGGGATCGGTTTCGCCTGTCACGCAGGCGGCCGGCAGGCCGGCGCGGTTCAGCCGGTCGGTCATGAAGCGCGCATGCGCCACCGAGACGCAGAAGACCAGCGCGCGGCAGCGTCGTGCATCGGCGGTCAGCCTGCGCCATTCGTTGATGACCAGCCGCGCGCGGATGTCGTTGCCGGTGACCAGCCGATCCACGGCCGCGGTCTCGCCGGGCTGGTCCCAGGGCACCGAGGCAAAGTCCGTCTCGTCGTCGCAGGCGTAGTACTCGAAGGGCGCCAGCAGCTGCAGGTCGAGCGCGTGCCACAGGCGCAGCTCCACCGCCGGGCTGCCGTCGGGCCGGGCATCGAAGTGCTGCAGTATGGGCCGGCCGTCGCTGCGCTCGGGCGTGGCGGTCAGGCCCAGCAGCAGGCGCGGCTGCACGGCGGACGCGAAGGCCTCGAAGCGGCTGGCCGCGAGGCGGTGGCATTCGTCGATCACGACCATGTGCCAGTGACGCGGCCCGAGGCGTTGCACCACGTCCTGGCTGGCCACGCTGTCGATCGTGGCGAAGACGTGGTTCCAGTGCTCAGGCTGGGTGCTGCCTGTCAGCAGCTCACCGAACTCGTTGTCGCGCAGCACCTCGCGCCAGGTGCGCCGTGCCTGGCGCAGGATCTCTTCGCGATGGGCAACGAAGAGCAGCCGCGGCCGTCCGCCTTCGGCCTGGCACACGGCGCGATAGTCGAAGGCGGCCACCACCGTCTTGCCGGTGCCCGTGGCCGCGACGACGAGGTTGCGCATGCGGCCGTGCGAGCGCTCCAGCCGCAGCTGTTCGAGCATCTCGCGCTGGTAGGTCTTCGGCTGCAGGTCGAAGAAGGTGGCCGAGGGGGCACCCTCGAACTCGCCTGCCTCGCGGCGCAAAGCGCTGGCGAGTGCCTCTCGGTGCTCGACCCTGCCGGGGTCGTAGGGCTGGAACTCGGAGTCGGCCCACAGCGTCTCGAAGTGGGCGCGTGCGCGTCCGAAGAGCGATTCCTGGGCGCGCTCGGTGATCTTCACCGTCCACTCCAGCCCACCGGTCAGCGCGGCGCCCGAGAGGTTGGCACTGCCGATGTAGGCCGAGCCGAAGCCCGAGTCGCGCTGGAAGATCCACGCCTTGGCGTGCAGCCGCGTGCGCCGCCCGTCCAGCGAGACGCGGACCTCGCAGCCTGGCAGCGCGGCCAGCTCGTCGAGCGCACGGGCCTCGGTGTTGCCCATGTAGGTGGTGGTCAGCACGCGCAGCCGCGGCGCGGCCGGGGCGTCGTCGGCGCCGCGGGCACCCAGGCGTTGCAGCACGTCCTGCAGCTTGCGCACCCCCGAGACGGTGATGAAGCTCACCAGCACGTCGATGCGGTCGGCCGACGCCAGTTCGCGGCGGATCTCGTGCAGCAGGGAGGGCGAGTCCTTGCCTGCCGTGAAGAGCCAGGGGGCATTCAGGCCGGTGGCGGGCAGCGCCTGAGGCGTGGCGTGCGGGCCGATCGAGCGCAGCACCTGGGGCGGAGGGGCCAGAAGGTCGACGGCCTCGTCGACCCGGCGCGCGCCCTGCCGGGTGGCCAGCCGCGAGCGCAGCACGACCAGCAGCTCGTTGGCCAGGGCGACCTGGCGCTGCGCGAGGTCGCGCTCATCGCCCGGCAGGTCCTGCAGGGCTGCCGCGATCTGCCGCCGCAGCGCATCGACGATCCACTCGCTGGCGTCCGCGGGTGCATCGGCGATGTTCGCGCGTGCGGCATCGAGCCGGGTGCGGAGGCCCTCGGTCAGCAGCAGGTCGTACAGGCCGTCGGGCAGCGTCATGGCAGGCTTCACAAGCCCCGAATCATCACGAACCGGGCTGGCGAGATCACACGTCCCGCCATGTCGGGTGCCGCGAGCAGCGCGCGATCGCCGGTGACCAGACGCAGATCGGCCCGGCAGGCCAGCAGGTCCCAGAGCATCTGGTCGCCGGGATCGGGGGCAGCCGGGCCGCGCGCCGGCTGTATCACGATACCGCGCTGAACCAGGTCGGTGAGCAGTGACTCGATGGCTGCGCTTGGCAGTCCATGCAGTCGCATCAGCGCCGGCCGGTGCAGCACGCGGTCGTACTCGGCTATCAATGGCTCCGACAGCGCGAACGGCCAGTCAGCGGCCAACATGCCATCGAGGATCCGCGCTACGGGTGACGCCTGGTCGCCCGTGATCAACCCGGCTACGACGACGTTCGTGTCGACGACGAAGGCGTCGATCACCGATTCAGCGCCCGCTTCTCTCGGCCTGCACTTCGCTCAGCGCGACCTCCATCGCCGCATCGGCGGACAGGCCGCCTTGCGCGCGGGCACGGCGCACCAGCTCCCGGGCGTCGTCTCGCGACTTGATGCCGTAGAACTCCAGGCTTTCGTCGATCAGCTGCCCGACGGTCTTCGAGCGCTGCGCCGCAGCCTCCTTCAACGCCCGGTAACGGGCCTCCGACAAGGTGATCGTCAGGCGGCTCATGGCGGCCTCGAGGGGTTGGCAAGCCGCCAGTGTGCCAGCGCGCGGCCTCGCCTGTCGACACCAGGCCCGCCGGGCCACGCGTCATCGGCCGCTCAGCGCCGGCGCGCCAGCTTCGGATCCATCAGGTCCCGCAGCCCGTCGCCCATCAGGTTCAGGCCCAGCACGCTCAGCACGATGGCCAGGCCGGGCCACAGCGCGAGCTGCGGGGCCTGGAACATCTGCGCCTGGGCCTCGTTGAGCATGCGGCCCCAGCTGGGCTGCGGCGGCTGGGTGCCCAGGCCCAGGTACGACAGGGCGGCCTCGGCCAGGATGGCGGTGGCGAACGAGATCGTCGCCTGCACGATGAGCAGGCTGGCAATGTTGGGCAGCACGTGGTCGAGCGTGATGCGCAGGGCGCCCTTGCCGGCGGTGCGGGCTGCGAGCACGTACTCGCGGGCCCACACGGCGTTGGCGGCGCCGCGCGTGATGCGCGCGAACACCGGGATGTTGAAGATGCCGATGGCCACGATGCTCATCAGCAGCCCCGGGCCATAGATGGCAGTCAGCATGATGGCCGTGAGCAGCGCCGGGAAGGCGAAGGTGAAGTCGCTGGCGCGCATCACCAGTTCCTCCACCCAGCCGCGGCGGGCCGAGGCCAGGCAGCCCAGCGCCACGCCGAAGGCCAGCCCGATGCCCACCGCCACCACGCCGACGACGATGCTGTTCTGCGCGCCCACCATCAGCTGCGAGGCGATGTCGCGGCCCAGGCTGTCGGTGCCCAGCCAGTGCTCGGCGCCGGGGCCCGCGAGCTTCTTGGCGATCGCGATCTCGCCCGGCGGGTGCGGTGACCAGAAGAGCGAGACGAATGCCACGGCGGCCAGCAGCGCGGTGAGCACGCCGCCGATCACGAAGCTCGGGCTGCGCGCGGCCCGGCGCCAGAAGCCGTCAGCCCTCGGCGTCATGCATCGTGCCTGCGCAGCCGGGGGTCGATCAGCGCGTAGAGCAGGTCGACCACGAGGTTGACGAGCACCACCACCGCCGCCAGCAGCATGACGACGTCGCGCACGACGACGAGGTCGCGGTTGGCGATGGCCTGGAACACCAGCCGCCCGATGCCGGGCAGCACGAAGACGTTCTCGACCACGATGGTGCCGGTGATCAGGTTGGCGAACTGCAGGCCCATCACCGTCAGCACCGGGATCATGGCGTTGCGCAGCACGTGGCGCCACAGCGCCTGGCGCTGCGTGAGGCCCTTGGCGCGCGCGGTGCGCACGAAGTCCTCGCGCATCACCTCCAGCACGGCCGAGCGCGTCACGCGGGCCAGGATGGCGGCCTGCACCACCGCCAGCGCGATGGCCGGCAGCACCAGCGCCATCAGGCCTTCCTTCAGGCCGCCGCCTTCGTCCTCGGTCCAGCCCGGGAAGCCACCCGCGCTGGTCCACTCGAGCTTCACCGCGAACAGCAGGATCAGCAGGATGGCGAACCAGAAGTTCGGGATCGCGATGCCCACCTGGCTGGCGGCCATGACGCCGACGTCGCCGAGCCGGTTGTGCCGCGCGGCGGCGTAGATGCCCAGGCCGAGCGCCAGCACCACCGTCAGCAGCATCGACATCACGGCCAGCGGCAGCGTCACGCGCAGCCGCTCGGCGATGAGCTCGGCCGTGGGCGTGTCGTAGCTGATGCTGCGCGCGCTCTCCCCCTGCAGCCAGCCGCCCACCCACGCCAGGTAGCGCTCGGCCGGCGGGCGGGCCAGGCCCAGCTTCTCTTCGAGCGCGGCCACCGACTCCGGGGTGGCGCTCTCGCCGAGGATGACCTGCGCCGCGTTGCCGGGCAGCAGTTCCAGCACGGCGAAGACGACGACCGATGCCACCGCGAGCGTGGCGGCGAAGGTGGCGAGACGCTTGAGCAGGAAAGTCCCCATCGGGATGCGATGATGCCAGCCCCGGGAACGACCTGCGCCCCGGGCGCGCGCCGTCCCGGCGCGCAGAAGAAAACGGACCGAGGAGCCCCGCTTCGATGAGCAAGATTCCGTTCGAGACGCGCCACGTCTACATCGACGGCCGCTGGCACGCCTGTGCACGCGGCGACACGCTGCCGCTGTTCGACCCCTCCACCGGGGGGCAGCTGGCCGAGATCGCCCGCGGCGGGCGCGTCGACGTGGACGCCGCGGTGGCGGCTGCCCAGGGCGCGCTCGACGGCGGCTGGGGGCGTCTTTCGGCCGTGGAGCGCGGCCGCATCCTGATGCGCATGAGTGCAATGGTGCTGGCCCAGGCCGACGAGCTCGCCTGGCTGGAGGCGCTGGACGTGGGCAAGCCCTTGCGGCAAGGGCGCGTCGACGCGGTGGCCCTGGCGCGCTACCTGGAGTTCTACGGCGGGGCGGCCGACAAGGTGATGGGCGAGACGATCCCGGTCTCCAACGGCTACACGGCCCTGACGCTGCGCGAGCCGCACGGGGTCACGGCCCACATCGTGCCCTGGAACTACCCGATGCAGATCATCGGCCGCTCGGTCGGCGCGGCGCTGGCGATGGGCAACGCCTGCGTGCTCAAGCCGGCCGAGGAAGCCTGCCTGACGGCGCTGGCGTTTGCGCGCATCGCCCACGAGGCGGGGCTGCCGGCCGGCGCGCTGAACGTGGTGCCGGGGCTGGGGGAGGAGGCCGGCGCCGCGCTGGCGTCGCACCCCGGGGTGCGGCATGTGTCCTTCACCGGCAGCGTGGCGGTGGGCCAGCTCATCCAGGCTGCTGCGGCCAGGAATGCGGTGCCTGTGACGCTGGAGCTGGGCGGCAAGAGCCCGCAGATCGTCTTCGGCGACGCCGACCTGGAGGCGGCGCTGCCCTTCCTGGTCAACGCCGGGGTGCAGAACGCCGGCCAGACCTGCTCGGCCGCCAGCCGCATCCTGGTGGCGCGGCCGGTCTACGAGCACGTGGTCACGCGCATGGCCGAGCGTTATCGCCAGCTGCGCGTGGGCCCGGCCATCGACGACCTGGACGTGGGGCCGCTGATTTCGGCGCGCCAGCGCGACACGGTTCGCGGCTACCTGGCGCTGGCCGAGGAGAGCGGGCTGCACATCGCGGGGCGCGGCTCGGTGGTCGATTCGGCGCTGTCCAACGGCTACTACGTGGCGCCCACCCTGGTCAGCGAGGTGCCGCCCGGCCACCGGCTGGCGCAGGAAGAGATCTTCGGCCCGGTGCAGGCGGTGATCCCCTTCGACGGCGAGGCCGACGCCCTGGCCATCGCCAACGGCACGGCCTTCGGTCTGGTGGCGGGTGTCTGGACGCGCGACATCGGCCGGGCGATGCGCATGGCGCGCAAGCTGCACTGCGGGCAGGTGTTCGTGAACAACTACGGCGCCGGCGGCGGCGTCGAACTTCCCTTCGGCGGCGTCAAGCATTCGGGCCACGGCCGGGAGAAGGGCTTCGAGGCGCTGTACGGTTTCTCGGTGCTGAAGACGGTGGCCATCAAGCACGACTGACGCGCGGGCTCGCCTTCGGCAGCGCCCCCGCCTTCAGCCGGCGGGGCTGCGCCAGGCCTGAAGCACCGCCACGCACTGCAGGCAGCGCAGCCGCCCGAGCAGCGCCGCGATGCCTGCATCACCGGTATCGACGCGCAGGTAGACACGCGCCGCAGGCACCTCGGCTTCGTCGCGCAGGTGCGCCGCGAAGCCGTGCAGGCGCTGGTTGGAAAACGAGCTGTCGACGTCCCACCCGTCGATGGGCGAGAGGCGCTGGAGCGATTCGACGGCATCGGCCGCGACACCCAGTTCTCGCGCCAGGATCGCCGGCGCGGCAGCTGCCGGGTCACCGCCATCGGGCAGGCGGCCGCCCGGGAAGTCGAGCGTCGCGCGGCCCACGCCCGGGCGGAAGACCGGCGGCGGCAGCAGCAGCGCGCCGCGATGCAGGGGCAGCACGATGACCGAGCTCGCACGCTCGACACGCCAGTACTCCAGCGCCTGGCCGCGCTCGTCACGCAGGTGCTCGCCGATCAACGTGACCCAGCGCGAACGCAGTTCGGCGAAGCGGTCGATGGGCTGCCAGCAGGCGCCCGGGGCTACGGCTTCGTCCATCGGGTCAGCCAAGGCGGGCGAAGAGACGGCTGTGCGGCGCCGCCGTCATGAGGACGGCCGACAGCAGGGGCCGAGGGTGGTGCAAGGGCGTGAAGGGACTGAGGCGGCGGATCGCCTGGGGCACCATTGTGCTCGTTACCCTAAGTCTTATCCGGCACTTCGGCCGCTGGCCAGGTGACTGTCACCTCCAGTCCCCCCAGCGTCGCCGAGCGGCCTACGCGCACGTCGGCCGACTGGACGTCGGCGATGCGGCGCACGATCGACCATCCCAGCCCGCTGCCCGTCGCACCCGAGCCGAGCACGCGGAAGAAGCGCTCGCCCAGCCGGGCCAGTTCGGCCTCGGCCAAGCCCGGGCCGCCGTCCTCGACGCGCAGCCGGATGCGGTGCTCGGCCTCGCGACCCAGCGACACCCTGACCGCCGCGCCCGGTGGCGCGTACCGGACGGCGTTGTCGACCAGGTTGCGCACCAGCACCGCGGCCAGGGTCTCGTCGGCGGCGACGCGGCATTCGCCGCTGCCTTCGAAGGCCATCTCCTGCCCGCGGGCCAGCGCGGCGCAAGCCACCTCCCCCACCACGCGGCGCACGACCGGCGCCAAGTCGACCGGCCATGCCTTGGCCGCGGCGCCGGCGGCCTCCAGCCGCGCCAGGGTGAGCAGCTGCTCGACCAGCCGCGTGGCACGGTCGCAGCCTGCCATCACGGAGGCCAGTGCATGGCGGCGCAGGGCGTCGTCGCTCTCGCCCATCGCCACCTGCGCCTGCGTGCGGATCGCGGCGATCGGCGTGCGCAGCTCGTGGGCGGCATCGGCGGTGAAGCGTCGTTCGCCCTGCAGCAGCTGGTCGATGCGGGCGAACAGCCCGTTCAGCGCGTCGACCAGCGGCTGCATCTCGCTGGGCGCGCCGGGCAGGGCGACGGGCTGCAGCGCGTCGGGCCGGCGCGCCGAGAGCACCCGGCCCAGGCGACGCAGCGGCTCGGTGCCCTGGCGAACGGCCCACCACACGGCCAGCCCGAGCAGCGGCAGGGCCAGCGCCAGCGGCCACAGCGTGCCGCCGATGACGGCGCCGAGGATGTCGTCGCGCGAGCCGGTGCTCTCGCCCACGATCACGCGCACGTCGTCCTCGGCGCCGCGGGCGCTGAACACCCGCCAGCGCTCACCGTCGATCGCCACCGTGCTGAAGCCGTCGCCGGCCTGCTCCGGCAGCATCGGGGCGACCGGCGCCTCGGCCGAGCGCGTCACCAGCCGGCCTTCGTGGAAGACCTGGAAGGCCACCCTTGGCGCATAGCGGTGCAGGTTCGGGGCATCGGGCAGGGGTCTGCCGTGTTCGTCGTCGTCCTCGTCCTTGCGGTCGCGGCGTGAGTCGCCACCCCTCGGCCAGCGCCCGGCCTGTTGCACCACCAGCAGGGCCGCGGCTTGCGCCAGATGGCCGTCGAGCAGCTCGTCGAGCTCGTGGCGGGCGTCGCGCCAGGTCTTCAGTGCCGCCACCGCCCAGACCAGCGTGACCAGCACCAGCACCAGCGCGAGCAGCCTGCCCTGCAGTGAACGCGGCCAGGGGGCTGCCACGTCGGTGCTACCAGGTGCCGCCGTCGCGGGGCACGGTGTAGCCCACGCCGCGGACGGTGCGTATCGCCGCCGGCCCGAGCTTGCGCCGAAGGTGGTGCACGTGCACCTCCACGGCGTTGCTCTCGACCTCGCGGCCCCAGCTGTAGAGGTGCTGCTCGATCTGCTCACGCGTGAGCACGCGCCCTGCGTTGAGCATCAGCACCTGCAGCAGGTCGAACTCGCGCGTCGACAGGGGCACCGGCTGGCCGCCCTGCCGCACCGCACGCGCGGCCGGGTCGAGCACGATGTCCTGCGCTTGCAGTCGCTCCTGGGGCTGGCCGTGCGAGCGTCGCACCAGCGCGCGCAGCCGCGCCGCCAGCTCGTCGAGGTCGACCGGCTTGACCACGTAGTCGTCGGCGCCGCCGTCCAGGCCGCGCACCCGGTCGGGCACGCCGTCGCGCGCGGTCAGCACCAGCACTGGCAGCGTGATGCCGTCGCGCCGCAGGCCGGCCAGCACGTCGAGCCCGTCGCGCCGAGGCAGGCCGAGGTCGAGCACCGTGGCATCCCAGGGCTGGGCCCGCAGTTCGCGCTCTGCCGCCTCGCCGTCGCGCACCCAGTCGACCTGGAAGCCCTGCTGGCGCAGCCCGGCCCGCAGGCCGTCGCCGAGCAGGGCGTCGTCTTCGACGAGGAGGATTCGCATGGTTGCCTGGTGCCTGGCGGTGATGGGTGCGTCTGGCCCGCGGGCGGCCTGCCCTGCGAGCGTACTCCTGCGGGCCCCGGGCGGATCTGATGCAACGCACCCACCGCCCCGGGGTCCGCCGCAAGGCCTTGGCGGTCAGTCGTCGTCGTCCTCGTGGTCCCCGCCCGCCTTGCCGTCGGCCTGGACCTGGGCCTGCTGCCCCGCACCGCCGGCCACCGGCGCGGTGCTCCACTGCCAGGCCCAGAAGCCGGCCGCGGCCACCACCACCAGCGCGGCCACGCTGCGCCACGCGCTGCGGATCGCGTCTTCCGGGCGCCCGAGCTTGCGGCCATGCCACATCGCGGCCACCAGGTTCTCGTGGTGCATCCAGCTCGCCAGCACCACCCCGGTCACGTGCACCCCCACCACGGCCAGCATCAGGCTGGCCAGGAGCTCGTGTGCTTCCTCGAGCCACTCGCCGCCCAGGTTGTCGTAGGTGGCCCAGCCGGTGGCGACGATCGCCAGCCCGAGCCCGAGCATCGCCACGATCGCCAGTGCCCCGGCGGGGTTGTGGCCCACGTGGTGCTCGGGCTCGCCGCGCACCAGGGCGCCCAGGTAGCGCAGCACGGCGCGCGGCCCACGCACGAAGTCGGTGAAGCGGGCGTGGCGCGTGCCCACCAGCCCCCAGACGATGCGAAACAGCACCAGGCCAGCGAGCGTCCAGCCCAGCGTGACATGCAGCAGCCGCCAACGCTCGCTCTCGGCGGTCAGCCAGGCGCCGGCGAAGCTGGCGGCCATCAGCCAGTGGACGACGCGCTGCGGGGCGTCCCACACCAGGACGCGGGCGAGGCCGCGGGTGGATCGGCCGGTCGCCGGGGCGGCCGTGCCCTCAGCGGGGGATGCGGACAGCGTGCTCATCGAAATCTCCTTGGTCGGCGCGGGTGTGGCAGGCGGCGCAGTTGGCAGCGCTCTTCACGGCGGCAAGCTTCCAGGTCGCGGCGCTCACTTCGCGGTGCTCGCGCACGAACCACTGCGAGCGGGTGATGCGGTCCTGCGGCGGCGGTGCGGCTTCGCGCTGCACCTTGCGCCAGGTGCCGGCGTGGGTGGCGAGCCAGCCGGAGATATCGCGCACGGTGGCCTCGTCGAGCGAGGCGTCGGTGCCGAAGTGCTGCGGCAGCCCGGCCATCAAGCGCTGCCACGAGGCGGCGGGCAGCAGGCCGGGCGGGTAGGCGACGTGGCAGGCGCTGCATTCCTGCTGGTACTTCGGCAGCAGGGGCACGCGGGCGGGGCCGTCGGCCAGTGCGGCCGACATCGGGGCGGCAAGCCCGATCAGGGCGCCGAGTGCGGCGATGCGTCTTGCGCGGGGGCGTTTGCACACGGTGGCCTCCTCAGCGCTGCAGGCTGGTCAGCCAGGCCATCACGTCGGCCTTCTCGCCGGCGCTGCACTCGCGCGCGGCGACGTCCTTGCAGTTGCGCCTGAACCACTTCTCGACCTTGGCCGGGTCGGTGAAGCGCTCGGGGTTGAAGCCCGGCGCCAGCGGTGCGATCGTCTTGCCGGTGCCCGCGTGCCGGCCCTCGGCGGTGGGCAGCGTGCCGTGGCACGAGGCGCAACTCCACTCGCCGCCCTGCCGGGTGGTGAAGAAGCGCTGGCCGCGCTGTGCGTCGGCACTGCCACCGGCGGCGCTGCGATAGCCGGCCAGCAATTCGGCCGGGGTGGCGGCGCTCGCGGCGACGCCGGCAGCAAGCAGCAGGGCGGCGGCCAGGCATCGCGCCGGTCGAGGGCTCAGGTGTCGGTCCATCGGGGCATCTCCAGTGCCTCGATGGTGGGCCGGGCGGCTTAGCGGCCTCTTAAGGCAGCGTCGCCCGGCGTGAGCGGCGCCTTGCTCAGCGGTCTCGCCGCAGGATGGCCGCCGGAGCCGAAGCGTCGCCCACGACGAAGAGCGTGTAGACGCCTCCGGGCACGAGAGGCTGGTCGGGTTCGTCGGCCAGCGGCGTGGCCAGGCCGCTGGCGGTGACGGTCAGGCGTGCGGTGGCGGTGGCCGTCACCGTGTCGTAGGCCGATGCGGTGCCGCGCACCACGCCGCTGGCCACGGGCACGAAGTCGGCGGTGAGCGCCAGCGTCTGCGTGTCGGCCAGCCCCGAGACGCCGTGCGCCAGCCGCAGCGACGCGCTGCCGGTGTCGGCAGGCGGGCGGTTGTCGTCGGCGAGCCAGTCGGCGCGCGGCTGCGCGTCGGGCGTGGCCTGCGTGCCATGGACCAGCAGCGTGTAGTCGGCGCCGGCCGCGAAGGCGGGTCGCGAAATCTCGACGAGGTTGCCGCCCGCGGCAACTCTCACCGCGGTGGCGTTGGCGGGGATGCGCAGGTAGCGGCCGGCGCTGGGCGAAGTCTGCCCGGCCGCCAGAACCTGGCCGTCGACCTCGACGCTCACGCTTGCGCTGGTGGGCAACCCGGCGACGACGCGCACGCGCACCTCGGGGTTGTCGAGGCGCTCGATGGCGCCTTGCTGGCGCAGCAGCAGCGCGTTGACGAGCGCGCCCCCGGGCGAGGGTGTGATCACGAGTGTCGCGACGCCTTCGCTGTCCAGCCGCACGGCGGGCAGGTCCAGCCGCACGTCGGTCTTGCTGCCGGCCGCGGTGACGCGCACGCGCCATGTGCCGCTGTCGATGACGGCGGCCGTGCCCAGGCCGCCCGCGGCGAGGCCGCCGTGCACCGGCATGGCCGCGGCCAGCGGCTCGCTGGTGCCGGTCACGTAGACGTCCAGCGCCTCGGCGTCGGGGGCCGCCTGCACCACCACGAACTTCGTGCGGTTGCGGTCCGGGCGGCCCAGCTCGTCGTCGATCAGCAGGGTGCGTAGCCCGCCCTCCGGGCCCCAGGCCAGCAGCGTGTAGCGGCGGTCCTCGGTGAGCGCGGGGGTCAGGGTGACCAGCGAGGTCGGCGAGCCGCTGCGCGCGAGGCGGCACTCGGCCCGGTCGGGGTCGACGTCGAGGTAGTTGGGGTCGGCGCCATAGCGCACCGCGGCCAGCTTGCGTGCGCCATCGACCGTCAGGTCGAGCCCGTCGACGTACGCGCTGGCGTTGACCAGTCGCAGCCGCGCCTTGGTGCGGTCTGCCCCGCCGCCGCAGCCCGTCAGCGCGAGCGGGGCGCCTGCGGCCGCGGCGCCGAGCACGGCCGCCCGCACCAGCCAGCGGCGCCGGCCGCCGCGCGCGTCGTGCCTCCCCACGCCGCGTGCCTCAGGTGGCCGGCTTGTCCGACAGCGCCTTCAGGTTGTCCTGCAGTTCCTTGCTCATAGGCGCGTTCAGGTTGATGCCCTTGGGCGGGATCGCCGACTGGAACCACTTGCGGTAGAGGCGTTCGAACTCGCCGCTCTTCATCATCCCGCCCACCACGCCGTCGACGAGCTGCTTGAACGACGGGTCGTCCTTGCGCAGCATGATCGCGTAGGGCTCGACCTGGATGGCCTCGCCCACCACCGCCCACTCGGCCGGGTTGGTGGCGCTGGCGCGCAGGCCGTAGAGCAGGATGTCGTCCATCGCGAAGGCCGATGCGCGGCCACCGCCGACGAGCAGCTGCGACTCGGCGTGGTCCTTGGCCCCGATCAGCTCGATGGGCAGCTTCTGCTCGGTGATCATGTTGCGCATCAGGCGGAAGTTCGTCGTGCCGGTGGTGGAGACGACGATCTTGTTGTTCAGGTCGGCCATGCCCTTGATGCCCGAGTCGGCCTTCACCAGCAAGCGCGTGCCGGTGTAGAAGTAGTTGATCGCGAACGCGACCTGCTTGGCGCGGTCGCTGTTGTTGGTGGTCGAGCCGCATTCGACGTCGATCGTGCCGTTGACCAGCAGCGGGATCCGGTTCGCGGAAGTCACCGGCTGGCGCGTGACCTTCAGGTCGGCGCGGCCCGTGGCCTTCTTGACCTCGTCGACGATGCGGTCGCAGATCTCGACACCGAAGCCCACCGGCTGCGCCTTGTCGTCGAGGTAGGAAAAGGGGATCGACGACTCGCGGTACGCCACCGAGATGGTGCCGCTGGCCTTGACCTTGTCGAGGGTGGACTGGGCGTGCGCGGTGCCGGTGCAGGCGGCGACGGCGGCGGTGGCGATCAGCAGGCGGGCGGGCAAGCGGGCGGGCAGGCGCATGTTGGAAATCCTGACAGGTTGCGAAGCGTCCATCCTAACCGCGCGCTCCGGCGCGGCAAGCGGGGTTTCGAGAGGCGATGGCCTCCACGGCGGCCCAGCGGCGCCATGCATCGGCGAAGTCTGCCGGCGCGATCTCGAGTTCCGTGACGGACAGGCCGCGGCGCAGTTCTGCGCTGGAGGCGAACCACCCGCACGGGCTGGTGTGGTCGACGGGCCTGTCGGCGGCGGCGGGCTGCAAGGCGGCAGGGGCCGGTGTGCGCTGCGGGCGGTGGCTGAAGAGGTTCATCGCGGGCTTTCGGCGGGACAGAGGAGGTGCGGTGATCCTCGCCGCGGCGCGGTCGCGGCGCCATCGTTCCGATGTCGGCCCCTGGCCGGGCGATCCGGGCCGGCCCCCGGGTGGGGGCGCCGGCCATCCCCCGCCCCGCCGGGGGATGGCAAGATGCCACGATGTGCGGGCGCTACGTCGTGGCCTACGACCCCGCGACGCTGGTCGCGGGGTTCACGCTCGCGCGCGCACCGGTGTTCCCGCGGCGCTGGAACGTGGCGCCGCAGTCCGACGTGCCCGTGGTCTACGAGACCCGCGAGGGCGAGCGCGTGGCCGAGCTGATGCGCTGGGGCCTGGTGCCGCACTGGGCGAAGGAGCCGTCGATCGGCCACAAGCTCAACAACGCGCGCGCCGACGGCCTGTTCGACAAGCCCTCGTTCCGCCAGGCCGCGCGGCGCCGGCGCTGCCTGTTGCCGGCCACGGGCTTCTACGAGTGGCAGGCGCGCCCTTCGGGCAAGCAGCCCTGGTACGTCACGCCGAAGGATGAACCGTGGTTCGCCATGGCGGGCCTCTTCGAGGCCTGGCGGCCCCCCGGTGGCCCCGACGACGCACCCTGGCTGCTGACCTGCTGCGTGATCACCACGGACGCCAACGCGCTGATGGCGCCCATCCATGACCGCATGCCGGTGGTGATCCCGCGCGCGCACTGGGCGGCGTGGCTGGCGCGCGGCGAACAGCGGCCCGAAGCCCTGGCACCGCTGCTGGTGCCGCCCGACCCGACGACGATGCGGGCCTGGCCGGTCGCCAAGGCCGTCAACCGCGGCAGCGCCGAGGGCGAGGCGCTGATCGTGCCGGCCGACGACCCCGGGCCGCCGGCCGGCTGAAGTTCAGCCGGCGCGGCTGAACGGCGCCACGCCGATCCACGCCGCGTGGGCCCAGAACGCGAAGGCCGCCCACAGCACCACGCCGACGACGACCACGGCAACGGTGCGCCCGGCCGAGCCGCTGGCGTAGACCGTGCCGGCGGCGCGGTCGCGCTGGCGTGCGGCGCGGAAGTCGAGGATGGCCCAGACCAGGAAGCTGCCGAACAGCACCAGGTCGGCCAGCGTGTGGTTGGCCAGCAGGTGCGAGAACGCCCAGACCTTGACGCCCAGCACCATCGGGTGCTTCACCTTCGCCTTGATGCCGTTGCCCGGCACGTAGGCGGCGGCCAGCAGCACGAAGGCGGCCAGCGTCAGCAGCGAGGCAAGGTGCCTGGTCCAGGTCATCGGGGTCCACAGCACCACGGGGTCGAGCCGGGCCTGGCCGTAGCCCCAGACGATGAGTGCGAAGCCGACCAGCGAGACCAGCGAGTACGCGCCCTTCCAGGCGTTCTCGCCGATGCGGGCGCGCACGCCGCTGCGCCAGTCCTCCGCGAAGATGCGCACCGAGTGCGCGCCGAGGAAGAGCACGAGGCCGAGGACGAGCAGGGTCATGGCAGCGGTGGCGAGTGGGTGACAGCGACGATTCTCGCCGCGGGCTATCCTCCCTGTCATGAGCATGCCGAGCCCCGCCAAGGTCTTCCGCTACCACTGGGAGGACTTCCCCGCCGGCTTCGTGCGGGACTTCGGTGCCATGCCGGTCGAGCGCGAGGCGGTCGTCGCCTTCGCCCGCCAGTTCGACCCCCAGCCCTTCCACGTCGACGAGGAGGCCGCCTCGGCCTCGCTCTTCGGCGGCCTGTGCGCCAGTGGCTGGCACACCGCCGCGATGGCGATGCGCATGATGTGCGACGCCTACCTGCTCGATTCGGCCAGCCTGGGCTCGCCCGGCATCGACAACCTGCGCTGGTTGAAGCCCGTCTTCCCGGGCGACACGCTGAGCGTGCGCTACGAGGTGCTGGAGGCGCGCCCGATGGCCAGCCGGCCGCACGTCGGCCTCGTGCGCTCGCGCTGGACGGTGCTCAACCAGGCTGCCGAGCCGGTGATGACGATGGAAGGCTGGGGCATGTTCCGCCGCCGCGAGCCGGCGACGCCCGCGTGAACTCGCTGCCCGAGGGCTACCGCGCCGTCGTCGTCGGCGCGTCGGGGGCGATCGGTGGTGCGCTGGCCGACGCCTTGCACGCCGATCCGCGCTGCGGCGGCGTGGAGGCGCTGTCGCGTGCCGGCGAGGTGCCGCTCGACCTGACGGACGAGTCCTCGGTGGCCGCGGCCGCCACCGTGCTGCGCCAGCGCGCGCCGTTTCACCTCGTCTTCTGCGCCACCGGCGTGCTGCACGCCGCGGGGCGCCCGCCCGAGAAGCGCCTGGCCGACCTCGACCCCGCCGTGCTGGCGGCTGCCTTCGCGGTCAACACCATCGGTCCGGCTCTGGTCGTCAAGCACTTCCACGACCTGCTGCCGCGCCGCGAGCGGGCGTTCCTGGTCGTGCTGTCGGCGCGTGTGGGCAGCATCGGCGACAACCGCAAGGGCGGCTGGTACGGCTACCGCGCCAGCAAGTCGGCGCTGAACATGGTGCTGCGCACGGCCGCCATCGAGGTGGCCCGCCAGCGACCGCTGGCGGTGCTGGCGGCGCTGCATCCCGGCACCGTGCGCTCGCGGCTGTCGGCGCCTTTCGTGGGTGCGGCGGACCCGGCCGTGGAGCCGGCCGTCGCGGCGCGCCACCTGCTCACCGTGCTGGACGGGTTGCCCGCCGAGGGCGCCAGCGGCAGCTTCCTGGCCTGGGACGGTGCACCGATTCCCTGGTAGGCGCGTTGGCCGACTCGGCGCGGGGTTTCCGCAGGCACGGTGCCCCGGTGCGCGCCCGAGGTCGGGGACAATCCCGGTCCATCCCTTCCACCCCTCCTTGTCGAGGAGCCTGCTGCCATGTCGCTGCCTTCCCGTCTTCGCCGCTCGGTCCTGGGCGCTGCCGCCGTCGCGGCCGCCACGCTGGCCACCTTCGCGCCCGCCTCGATGGCGCAGCAGGCCCAGCCGGCGCCCGGCTCCAAGGGCGTGCTCAACGTCCTGAACTGGGCCGACTACATCGCGCCGGACACGATCGCCAACTTCGAGAAGGAAACCGGCATCAAGGTCCGCTACGACAACTTCGACAGCAACGAGACGCTGTATGCGCGCCTGGTGGCCGGCAAGACCGGCTACGACGTGGTGGTGCCGGGCGCGCACTTCGCCAAGAAGCTGATCGAGGGCGGCATCCTGCTGCCGCTGGACCGCACCCAGCTGCCGAACTGGAAGAACCTCGACGCCTCGCTGCTCGAGAAGGTCGCCGAGGCCGACCCGGGCAACAAGCACCTGGTGACCTGGATGTGGGGCTTCGTGACCGTGGGCATCAATCCCGACAAGGTCAAGGCCGCGCTGGGCTCGACCCCGATGCCCGAGAACCCGCTGGACCTGATCTTCAAGCCCGAGTACGCCAGCAAGCTGAAGTCCTGCGGCATCCATGTGCTCGACTCGGCCTCCGAGGTGGTGCCGGTGGCCATGCTCTACGCCGGCAAGGACGGTTTCAGCAGCAACGCCAAGGACTACGATGCCGCGCGCGACGTGCTGATGAAGGCACGCCCGAACATCACCCGCATCAACTCGCCGGGCCCGATCAACGACTACGCCAACGGCCAGATCTGCGTCTCGCTGGGCTACTCGGGCGACTTCCTCATCGCCAACCAGCGTGCTGCCGAGAGCAAGAGCGGGCAGAAGTTCACCGCGCTGATCCCGCCGCGCGGCGCGACGCTGTTCTTCGACACGATGGCGATCCCGAAGGACGCGAAGAACGTGGCCAACGCGCACAGGTTCATCGACTACGTCATGCGCCCGCAGGTGCACGCGTCGCTCACCAACACGGTCTTCTACGGCAACCCGAACGCGAATTCCAAGCCGTTCGTCAAGCCCGAGATCGCGTCCAACCCGATCGTCTACCCCAGCGCGGCCGACATCAAGAAGATGACGATGCCCAAGGCGCTGGCCAACGACGTGCGCCGCGTGCAGACGCGGGTGTTCACCAGCTTCAAGGCCGGCAAGTAACCCGGCGGCCGGGGCCGGGCAGCGGCGCATAATGCGCCGCTGCCTTCCGCCTTGCCGCCTGTGTCCCTCGCCGCCCGCGCCCTCGCCGCTCTCGCCGTCCTTGCCGTGCTTGTCTCGGCGTATTTCTGGGCGGCACTCTCGTGGAGCTACTCGACCGGCGAGCGCGCCGGCTGGGTGCAGAAGCTCTCGCACAAGGGCTGGCTGTGCAAGACCTGGGAGGGCGAACTCGCCCTGGTCTCGCTGCCTGGCTCCACGCCCGAGAAGTTCTTCTTCACGATCCGTGACGAGGCCGTCGCCCGGCAGGTCACGAAGCTGATGGGCAAGCGGGTCTCGCTGCACTACGAGGAGAAGGTCGGCCTGCCGACCAGCTGCTTCGGCGAGACGCGCCACTACGTGACGAACGTCACCGCCAGCGACGAGATCCCGCTGGCCGCCGGCGTGATGGTGCCCACCGCGCCGGCGTCGGCGCCTGCCTCGGCGGCGACGCGCTGAGAGCCCGTGCCGCCGCGCTACAGCGGCAGCAGTGCGGTGCTCTTGACCTCTTCCATCACCGCGTAGGTGCGCGTCTCGCGCACGCCGGGGAGTGTCCAGATCACGCTGCCGATGAACTCGCGGTAGGCCGCCATGTCGGCCACGCGGGTCTTGAGCAGGTAGTCGAAGCCGCCGGCCACGAGGTGCGCCTCGAGGATCTCGGGGCGCACCTGCACCGCGGCCTTGAAGTTGTCCATCACGTCATGGACCGTGCGGTCGAGCAGCACCTCGACGAACACCAGCAGCCCGGCGCCGAGCTTGACCGGGTTGAGCCGCGCCTCGTAGCCCAGGATGTAGCCGTCGCGCGTCAGGCGCTTGACGCGCTCGAGCACCGCGGTGGGCGACAGGTGCACCTCCTCGGCGAGCTTGAGGTTGCTGATCCGCCCGTCGGCCTGCAGCACGCGCAGGATGCGGCGGTCGATCTTGTCGATGCCGCGGTCGCCGCCGCGGTGCGCGCTGAGGTCGTCCATCGGTGCCGATTCTGCTGCACCTGGCCGCGGCTGAACAGCGAGGCCCCGGTGCTGCGGGATCGCGCAGCGACATGCCCGGGGCGGGCGCGGTCCGGGCGGAGCACAATCGCCCCGCAATGACGGACGGCGGTGGCATGCTTAAAGGAGCGACCGAGGTGCTGCGCAGCGAGCGGGCGCTGCTGGCAGCGCATCGGCGACTGCTGCTGGCCTTCGTCGGGCTGCTCTTCGTCCCGGCGATCTACGCCTTCATCTACCTGTCCAGCGTCTGGGACCCGGCGTCGCATGCATCGGCGCTGCCAGCGGGGCTGGTGGTGCTCGACACCGGTGCACGCTACCGTGAGCGCGACGTCAACCTGGGCGCCGAGGTGGCTGCGGCGATCGAGCGTCGCGGCGGCTTCGCGTGGCGCCGCTACACCGACCGCGAGGCGGCGCGCCGCGACGTGCGCCTGGGCGTGATCGACTTCGTGCTCGAGATACCCGCCGACTTCAGCCGCCGCGCCTTGCCCGGCGAGCAGCCCGGTGACGGCAAGCTCACGATCTACACCAGCGAGGGCAACGACTACGTCGGAGCGGGCTTCGCGCGCCGGCTCGCGCCCGAGCTGGCCCAGCGGGTCAAC
>JBILNT010000195.1:0-6341 GCA_044374875.1 Rubrivivax sp. | reverse complement strand
CAGTTCCAGACGATGGACCCCTGGGGCTGCATGCTGCGCTACATCAGCGACCGGATCGCGCCGGTCATCGGGCCACCCGAGCCCCCGCCAGCACTTCCGGCGACTGGGTAACTGCCGGATTTAGGTTGAATCCCCCCGCCGGCCTGCCACCCGCGCCCGGAGTCAGCGCAGCGCCAGCGCCACGGCCCAGGCGGCGCCGGTGGAGGCGGCGAGCGACAGCCCGATGCGCAAGCCGTAGCCCGCGCCGCCGGCGACCACGGCGGTCACGGTGCGGGTGACCGAGTTGGTGCTCACCGCCACCAGCGCGCCGAGCACGACGGTCGAGGTCTCGATCTGCGCACCGGCATGCAGTGCGCCAAGCACCGGCACCGGTGACTGCGCGTCGGCCAGCGCGGCCAGCGCGGCGCCGGCCAGCACGCCGGCTTCGCCGAACGCGCGCTGCGCCCAGCCCACGGCCAGCGAGACGACCGTCAGCAGCACCGCCACGACGATGGCCTCACGCACGCGCAGCGGGCCGTGCTTCGCGGCTGCGCCGTCCGTGTCCCCTTCGGCGGCCGGCTGCGCGCGGGCGCGCAGCGCACCGCTGGCCATCGCCACCACGATGCCCGCCAGCGCCACCGGCGCCAGCGCCGCGGCAGCCGCCGGCGACAGCACGGCCAGCATCAGCAGCGACTGGATCCAGGTCGCGGCCGTGGAGAGCATCGCACCGCCTTCGCAGGCGGCGACATGGGTCGGCTCGTGGCGGGCCCGTGCGCCCATCGAAGCCACGGTCGCGGTGCTCGACACGAAGCCCGAGAACAGGCCCGACAGCGCGAGTCCGGCGCGAGCGCCGAGCAGGCGCAGCGCCACGTGGCCTGCTGCCTGCAGCGCCAGGATCAGCACCATCAGCAGCACCAGCGTGCGCGGCTTCAGGTCGGCCAGCCAGGGCACGGGGGTGGCCGGCAGCATCGGCACGATGACCAGCGTCAGCGCCGCCAGCAGCAGGGCGTCGTGCACTTCGGCGTCCGAGAGCGCGCGCGTGGCGAACTGGTGCAGCTTGTCGCGCGAGGCCAGCAGCACGGCGACGATGACCGCCGCTCCCGCCCCGAACGCCGGCTCGTCGACCGAGAGCACGCCCACCAGGTAGGTGACGAAGAGCGCCAGCTCGGTGGTCAGGCCCGGGTCGCCGGCGCGGTCGATGACGCGGCTCTTGTAGTAGGCCACCCCCACCAGCACCAGCACCACCAGTCCGCCCACGGCGACGACGAGCGCCTCGTCGATCATGCGCGCGAGCGCCCCGCCCACCGCCGCCAGCGTGAAGCTGCGGATGCCGGCGGCCTCGCGGTCGTGCCCACGGCGCTTGCGGCGCTCCCGGTCCAGGCCGATCAGCAGCCCGCCACCGAGCGCGACGGCCAGCCCTGGCGCGTGCGGGCCGAAGACCGTGTCCAGGTCAGACCTCGTCGACCTGGCCGTGCTGCGGCACCCGCGCTTTCCAGCCCAGTTCGCGCTCGATCGCGAGTCGCAGCGCGTCGGCCGCATCCGGCTCGCCGTGAACCACGAAGGTCTGTGCCGGAGGACGGTGCAGGTGACGCATCCACCCCATCAGCTCGTCGCGGTCGGCATGGCCGGAGAAGCCCTCCATGTGGCTGACCTGCGCGCGCACGGGGACGTACTCGCCGTGGATCTTGACCTCGCTGGCGCCGGCGATCAGGCGCGCGCCGCGGCTGCCGCCGACCTGGAAGCCGGGGAAGACGACGTGGTTGCGCGGGTCCGGCGCCATCGCCTTGAGGTGGTGCAGCACGCGCCCGCCGGTGGCCATGCCGCTGGCGCTGATGACGATGCTCGGGTAGCGCGAGCGCGACAGCCGCATCGACTGCTGCACCGTGGTGACCATGCGCACGTCGTCCACCAGGTCACGCATCTCGGCGGCCGGCACGCGCAGCAGGCGGGCGAACTTGCGGTAGAGCTGCGTCGCTTCCTGCGCCATCGGGCTGTCGACGAAGATCGGGATCTTCGGCGAGATGGCGCCACTGCGGCGCAGGCGCTGCAGCACCAGCAGCAGGGCCTGCGCCCGCCCCACGGCGAAGGCCGGCAGCAGCACGGTGCCGCCTCGTCCCACGGTGTCGCGGACGATGGCGCCCAGGCGTTCCTGCGGGTCCTCGCGCGGGTGCATGCGGTCGCCGTAGGTCGACTCGACGATCAGCACGTCCGCCTGCGAAACCGCCTCGGGCGGCGGCATCAGCAGGTCGGTGCTGCGGCCGAGGTCGCCGGAATAGAGCAGCGTGCGCCCGCGGTGCGCCAGCTGCACTGCACAGGCGCCGAGAAGGTGGCCCACCGGGGTCACGCGAGCCGTCACGTCACCGAGCCGCAGTTCGCGGCCTGGCGGCAGCGGGCGCATCAGCGAAACCGCGCGCTGCGCGTCGGCCCGGGTGTACAGCGGCAACGCCTTCTCGTGCTTGCTGTAGCCGTAGCGGTTGGCGCGCCGGGCGTCCTCCTCCTGCAGGTGCGCGCTGTCGATCAGCAGCACCTCGGCCAGCGCGATGGTGGCCGGGGTGGCGTAGACCGCGCCGCGCCAGCCCTGCGCCACCAGGCGCGGCAGGAAGCCGCTGTGGTCGAGGTGGGCGTGGCTCAGCAGCACGGCGTCGACGCCGAGGATCTCGGGACTCACCGGCTGCCAGTTGCGTTCGCGGTGGACCTTGTAGCCCTGGAACAGCCCGCAGTCGAGCAGCAGGCGCTGGTTGCCGATCTCGACGAGATGGCGCGATCCGGTGACGCTGTCGGCCGCGCCGAGGAAGTGGATCTTCATGCCCGGCATTGTGCTCCGCGCTGCGGCACGGGGCGACGCCGCGGGGCCGTCAGGCGTCGGCAGGCGTGACGGGAGTGGCGGGAAGGACGTGGGGCAGGGCGCGGCCGTCCGGCCGGGTGCGGTAGAAACTGATCGGCACGGCGGTGGCCTGGCTGGCGGCCTGCGCGCGCGCGGTGTCGCGCAGCACGTTCTTGCGGATCTTGCCGACGACGTGCATCTCGCAGGGCTTGCAGTCGAAGCGCAGCGTCAGCCGGTCGCCGCCGCTGACCAGCGTCAGCGGCTCGGCGCGCACCGTGCCTTGCACGCCGGTCACCCCCTTGGCCTGCTTGGGGCACAGGCTCAGCGACCAGCGCACGCAGTGCTTGGTGATCATCAGGCTGGCCTGGCCGAACTCCTCGTGGCTCTCGTAGGCGGCGTCGATGACCTTGACGCCGTGGCGCGCGTAGAACGCCGCCGCCTTCGCGTTGAACACGTTGGCCAGGTAGCTCAGCGTATCTTCGGGGTAGGGCACCGGCGGCTCCACCGGCACCGCACGCGGCAGACGCTGCCACGCGGCTTCGCGCACTGCCTCCAGCGCCGCCACGGCGTCGCGGCGCAGCGCGTTGGCCACGCCGGCCGGCACGAACCAGGCCTGGCGCGTCGCGATCTCCACGCTGCGCGCCTCGAAGATCGTCGCCCCCAGCCTGGCCAGCTGCTCGCGCAGGCCGTCGAGCGCGCGGGTGGCGTCGCGGGCGGCCTCATGCGCCTGTCGCACCTCGGCGTGGCCGTGGTGGCCGTCTTCGTCGACGAGATCCAGCGCGAAGCCGTCGGCCGTCTCCGAGAAATGCATCCAGACGCCCAGCCGGCGCTCGGCCGAGGGCCTGTCGAGCAGCCGGTCCCAGGCCATGTCGCGGTTGCGGCTGATCTCGAGGTCCTTGCGCAGGTCCTTGAGCTGCTCGACGGGCGCGTTCGGGAACACCCGCCAGGCCACGCCGCCGAGGTGCTTCGCAACGTTCACCGGCACGCCCTGCAGCTCGCCCTGGCGGTCCCACCAGGTCAGCGCGTCGCCGTTGTGCAGCAGGGTCTCGCGGCCGGCGGCCTGCACGTCGAAGTGGTCGGGGCCGACGCGCAGCACGTGGCCCACGGGCAGGCCGGCGTGCTTGGGCGTGTCGAAGGCGCCGATGTCGATCTGCCGGCCGTTGACGAAGTAGTCGGTCGTGCCGCGGTTGAAGTTGCGCGCCGGGTCGGGCACGAAGAAGTGGCGCGTGCGGCCGCTCGACGAGGCCATCAGCTCCGGCCGCCCCTCGAGCAGTGCATCGAACAGCTGCCGGTAGTGGGCGGTGACGTTCTTCACGTAGCCCATGTCCTTGTAGCGGCCCTCGATCTTGAAGCTGCGGATGCCTGCGTCGACCAGCGCCGCGAGGTTGGCGCTCTGGTCGTTGTCCTTCAGGCTCAGCACGTGCTTGTCGTGGGCGACCACGCGCCCCGCGGCATCCAGCACCGTGTAGGGCAGCCGGCACTCCTGCGAGCAGCTGCCCCGGTTGGCGCTGCGGCCGGTGTGGGCGTGGCTGATGTAGCAGTTGCCGCTGTAGGCCACGCACAGCGCGCCGTGGATGAAGAACTCCAGCGTGGCCTCGCGCACCTCGGCGGCAATGGCGCGGATCTGGCGCAGGTCGAGTTCGCGCGCCAGCACCATCTGAGAGAAGCCTGCGTCCTGCAGGAAGCGCGCCTTGGCGGGTGTGCGGATGTCGGTCTGCGTGCTGGCGTGCAGCTGGATGGGAGGCAGGTCCATCTCCAGCAGCGCCATGTCCTGCACGATCAGCGCGTCGACGCCGGCGTTCCACAGGTCCCAGGCCAGGCGCCGCGCCGGCTCGAGCTCGTCGTCGCGCAGGATGGTGTTGTGGGTGACGAAGATGCGCGCGCCAAAGCGGTGGGCGTGCCGCACCAGCCGTTCGATGTCCTCGATCGGATTGCCCGCCTTGTCGCGCGCGCCGAAGGCCGGCCCGCCGATGTAGACGGCGTCGGCCCCGTGGTTCACCGCCTCGATGCCGATCGCGGCATCGCGGGCGGGGGCCAGCAGCTCGAGCTCGGGGCGCGGCATGGCGGGGGCGGCCGGGGCAGGCTTCAGCGGGAGCCGCGCAGCCGCGCCGAAGCGCCGTCGATGGACGCCTTCAGCTCGGGGTAGCTGCGGTTGACCGGGAACTGCGGGAACTGCGCGACGATGCTCTCGGGCGGGTGGATGAAGAAGCCCGCGTCGGCGGCGCTGAGCATGCCGGTGTCGTTGTAGGAGTCGCCCGCGGCGATGACCTGGAAGTTGAGGTTCTTGAGCGCGTCGACGGCGTGGCGCTTCTGGTCGGGCTGACGCAGCCGGTACTCGGCGACGAAGCCCTCGGCGTCGATCTCGAGGCGGTGGCAGAACAGCGTGGGCCGGCCGAGCTGACGCATCAGCGGGTCGGCGAACTCGTAGAAAGTGTCCGACAGGATGATGACCTGGTAGCGCGCCCGCAGGTCGTCGAGGAAGTCCTTCGCGCCTTCCATCGGGCTCATGCCGCCGATCACCGCCTGGATGTCGGCGAGCTTGAGGCCTTGCCGGCGCAGCAGCTCGAGCCGGAAGCGCATCAGCTTGTCGTAGTCGGGCTCGTCGCGCGTGGTGCGGCGGAACTCGGGAATCCCGGTGCGTTCAGCGAAGGCGATCCAGATCTCGGGGATCAGCACGCCCTCGAGATCGAGGCAGACGACTTGCATGGCTGGGGGTGGCGCCGCGGTGGGCTGGCTCGGGCGCTGTGCGGTGGAACGGGCGAGATCGTAGCGCAGCGCCTCAGGCGCGCGGCTCGCCGTGGCCCGTGGCCGGAGGGTCGCGCATCAGCAACCACATCGCCGCCAGCCCGAACAGCACGTTGAGCAGGGCGATGAACCCCAGCAGCAGCAGCCCCGCCGTGTTCAGCGGGAATGCCCTCATCGCCCAGCCGCAGACCGACGACATCACGTTGAAGAACACCATCTGCCAGAACAGCGCCTTGCGGGGCTGCCAGAGCCGCGCCAGCTTCATGGCGCGGCGTGGCGTTCGCGCGCCAGGGCGGCCCCACGGGCCAGCGCGGCCAGCTTGGCCTCGGCCACCGCCCGCGGCATCGGCGCCAGGCCGCAGTTCGTGCACGGGATCAGGTGCCTGGGCGGCACGTACTTCAGCGCGGTCTCGATGGTCGCTGCCACTTCCTCGGGCGTTTCCACCTGCTCGCTGGCGACGTCGATCACGCCGACCATCACGTCCTTGCCCTTCAGCAGCGCCATCAGCTCCGGCGGCACGTGGGAGTGGATGCACTCGAGGCTGACCTGGTCGATCGAGCTGGCCGCGAGGGCCGGGAACACCTTCTCGTACTGGCGCCACTGCTCGCCCAGCGTCTTCTTCCAGTCGATGTTGGCCTGGATGCCGTAGCCGTAGCAGATGTGCACCGCGGTCGTGCACTTCAGGCCCTGCGCCGCGCGCTCCAGCGCCTTGACGCCCCAGTCGGCTGCCTCGTCCATGTAGACGTTGAAGGCCGGCTCGTCGAACTGCACCACGTCCACGCCGTCGGCCTCG
>JBILNT010000010.1:0-46005 GCA_044374875.1 Rubrivivax sp. | reverse complement strand
GCGCCTCCTGGTTGAGCAGTTCGGCGAAGGCGAAGGCCATCTTGACGCGGTCGCCATAGAAGCGGTCGGCCACGGTGTCGACGATCGTCATCGGGCCTGGCAGCGTGAACTTGATCTTCCTGTTTGTGTGCGCGCGCAGGAAGCGCGCCTCGGCGGCATGCACGCGGCCCTTCAGGCGCAGCGCCGCCACGACCTGCGGCACCATGGCCTTGTAGCGATCGTTGCGGATGCCCATCTCGACCTTGTGCTCGAAGTCGATGCCCTCGACCTGCTCGAGGAAGCCGTGCACGAAGTGCTGGCGGCTCATCTCGCCGTCGCCGATCACGTCCAGTCCCGCGTCCTCCTGGGCCTTGATCCACAGCAGCGTGGCGTCGAGCTTGGCCTGCGCCAGCTCGGCGCCTTCGGCTTTCCACTTCGGCCACAGCTTCTCGGTTTCGGCCAGCCAGGCGGGCTTGGGCAGGCTGCCGGCGATCGCGGTCTCGAACATGTCGGTCTCCTCTCGGGGCCGGCAGCATAGCCGCATCGGCTTCGTCGGCCCGGTGCGGGGCTTCAGTGCGGGGCGGCGACTCGGCCCGGTGGCACCGCGCGGCGAGCCGGGCCCGCGCCGCGCGGTTCAGGCCTGTACCACCGCCGCCGGCCGCGCCGCGCCGCGGCCGGCCAGCAGCACGATGAGCGCGCCGGCGCCGCCTTCGGGGCCGCTGGCCTGCGCGAACGCGATCACCTCGGCGCACTGGGCAAGCCAGCGCTGGACCTTCGCCTTGAGCACCGGGCGGCGGCCCGGTGAGCCGTGGCCCTTGCCGTGCACCACGCGCACGCAGCGCTGGCCGCGGCGGCTGGCTTCGCGCACGAATCCCGCCAGTTGCTCACGGGCCTCTTCGCGGCGCAGCCCGTGCAGGTCGATCTCGCCCTGGATCGACCAGTGGCCGCGGCGCAGCCTGGTCACGACGTCGGGGCCGACGCCGGGCCGCCGGAAGCTCAGTCCGTCGTCGGTCAGCAGCAGCGACTCGATGTCGACCTCGTCCGACCAGGCCTCGCGCAGCGCTGCCTGCTCGTCGGCCTCGCGCTGGCGCGGGTGGGGCGTGGGCCGCGGGAGGTCGATTTCGGCGCGGCCGTGGGGGCGCAGCGGGTGCACCTCGCCCACGGCGGCGGCGAACTGGCGCCGGGCGCGCTCGGCCTGCTCGCGCTCGGCCCTCTGCCTGGCCTCGTGCTGCGCCGCTTCGCGGGCCTGTCTCTCCAGCTCCGCCCGCAGGCGAGCCAGGTCGCGAAGGCTCCCGGCACGCAGGATGCTCACAGCATTCCCCGCTCGGCCATCGACACCACCTGGCCACTGCCGACCACCAGGTGGTCGAGCACGCGCACGTCCACCAGGGCGAGCGCGCTGCGCAACGTGGCCGTGAGGTGCTCGTCGGCGCGCGAAGGCTCGGCCAGGCCCGACGGGTGGTTGTGCGCCAGGATCACCGCGCCGGCGTTCAGCGCGAGGGCCCGGCGCACCACCTCGCGCGGGTAGACGCTCGTCTGCGCCAGCGTCCCGTGGAACATCTCCTCCAGCCGCAGCAGCCGGTGCTGGGCGTCGAGGAACAGCACGGCAAAGACCTCCTGGGTGCGCCCGCCCAGCTGCAGCGCCAGGTAGTCCTTGACCTTCTGCGGGGCGTCGAACACGGGCGCTTCCCGCATCTGCTGCGCGATGGCGCGGCGTGCCATCTCCAGCACGGCCGACAGCTCGGCCAGCTTGGCCGGCCCGAGCCCGTGCACCCGCGCCAGCGCCTGCGGTTCGGCGCGCAGCAGGCCGCCGAAGCCGTCGAAACTGCCCAGCAGGCGCTCGGCCAGCACGAACACGCCCTCGCCGCGCGGCCCCGTGCGCAGCAGCAGGGCCAGCAGCTCGGTGTCGGCCAGCGCGCCAGCACCACGGGCGAGCAGCTTCTCGCGCGGGCGCTGTTCGAGGGGCAGGTCCTTGATCGTCATGGCGGGGCGGGTGCTTCGGCGCAGGGGTCTTCGACCAGGGTGACCCCGTAGAATCAGGCCAGTCTAGACCAGCCAGCCATCCTGCGCCCCAGTCCGTGAATCGCGTCCAGCCGGGTTCGTTCCTCACGCTGCACTACCGCCTCAGCGGCCCCGACGGTGCCGACGTCGTCAGCACCTTCGGCGACAAGCCGGCCACCTTGTCGATCGGTGCCGGACAGCTTGCCCCTGTGATCGAGCAGCACCTGATCGGCCTGGCGGAGGGTACCGAGGCGCGCTTCGAACTGCCTGCCGGCGCAGCCTTCGGCGAGCGCAGCGCGGACCTGCTGCAGCGCGTGAAGCTGTCGCTCCTTCGCGAACTGGGCGATCCCGACGCCACCTACGACCTCGGTGATGTCGTGCAGTTCCCGACGCCCGATGGCCAGGGCAGCTATGCCGGCGTCGTCCGCGAGGTGGGCCCCGACTGGCTCCTGTTCGACTTCAACCACCCCCTTGCCGGACAACCCGTTCGCTTCGAGGTCCAGGTGCTGGGAATCCTGTGATGAACGACCTGAAGCTCGAGGAAGTGGTCCTGGCCGAGCCGCGCGGCTTCTGTGCCGGCGTCGATCGCGCCATCGAGATCGTCGAGCGTGCGCTCACGCGCTTCGGCGCGCCGATCTACGTGCGCCACGAGATCGTCCACAACACCTACGTCGTCAACGATCTGAAGCGCAAGGGCGCCATCTTCATCGAGGACCTGGCCGACGTGCCGCCCGGCGCCACGCTGGTCTTCAGCGCGCATGGCGTGCCCAAGGCCGTGCGCTCGGAAGCCGCGCGTCGTGGCTTCCAGGTCTTCGATGCCACCTGCCCGCTGGTCACCAAGGTGCACGTCGAGGTGGCCAAGCTGGCGCGCGAAGGCTACGAGTTCGTGATGATCGGCCACGCGGGCCACCCCGAGGTCGAAGGAACGATGGGCCAGCTCTCGGACGGCATCTACCTCGTCGAGGACACCGCCGACGTCGAGCGCGTGCAGCCGCGCGGCGACAAGCTCGCCGTGGTCACCCAGACCACGCTGTCGGTGGACGACGCCGCCGAGATCCTGGCCGCCGTCAAGCGCCGCTTCCCGCACGTGCGCGAGCCGAAGAAGCAGGACATCTGCTACGCCACCCAGAACCGCCAGGACGCCATCAAGGTGATGGCGCCGGCGGTCGACATCGTCATCGTCGTCGGCAGCCCGACCAGCTCGAACAGCAACCGGCTGCGCGAACTGGCCGAGCGGCTCGGCACGCCGGCCTACATGATCGACAGCGCGACCGATCTCCGTGCCGATTGGTTCGAGGGACGTCGCCGCGTCGGCCTGACCGCCGGCGCCTCGGCGCCCGACATCCTCGTCCAGCAGGTCATCGAGAGGCTGCGCGAGTTCGGCGCGGTCTCGGTGCGGCGGATGCAGGGTGTCGAGGAATCGGTGCGATTCCCGCTGCCGCGCGGGCTTGGCGACCGCAGCATGAGCGAAGCGGCAGCGTCCCGATCCTGACGCTGCACCGCCTGGCCTGATCGACCCGGTGGCCGCAGCGCTGCGCCGCCCCTGCCCGACCTGCAAGAGATTCGCGAGGACATCCCATGCTCGACATCAACCTGCTGCGCCGCGACCTCGACGGCGTGATCGCCCGCCTGCAGACGCGCAGGAATCCGCAGCCCTTCCTCGACGTCGAGCGCTTCACCGCGCTCGAGGCCGAGCGCAAGCGCATCCAGACCCGCACCGAGGAGCTGCAGGCGCGGCGCAATGCACTGTCGAAGCAGATCGGCCAGGCCAAGGCCAAGGGCGGCGACACGTCGGCGCTGATGGCCGAGGTGGGCGGCATCGGCGACGAACTGCGCAGCGGGGCCGAGCGGCTGGAGGTGGTGCAGGCGGAACTGCAGCAGATCCTGATGTCGCTGCCCAACATCCCCCAGGCCGGCGTGCCGGTGGGGCTCGACGACAGCGCCAACGCCGAGGTGCGGCGCTGGGGCGAGCCGCGCCGCTTCGAGTTCACGCCGCGCGACCACGTCGACCTCGGCGCGCCGCTGGGCCTGGACTTCGAGACCGGCGCCAAGCTGGCCGGTTCGCGCTTCACGTTCATGCGCGGCCCGGTGGCGCGGCTGCACCGCGCGCTGGCGCAGTTCATGCTGGACATGCACACGCTGCGCCACGGCTACACCGAGTGCTACACGCCGTACATCGTCAACCGCGAGATCCTCGAGGGCACCGGCCAGCTGCCGAAGTTCAAGGAGGACATGTTCTGGGTCTTCCGCGGCAGCGACGGCGCCGAAGGCGACGCGCAGCACGAGCAGTACCTGATCTCGACCTCGGAGATCTCGTTGACCAACACGGTGCGCGAGCAGATCCTCGATGCCGCGCAGCTGCCGATCCGCCTGACCGCGCACAGCCCGTGCTTCCGCAGCGAGGCCGGCAGCGCCGGCCGCGACACGCGCGGCATGATCCGCCAGCACCAGTTCGACAAGGTCGAGATGGTGCAGGTGGTGATGCCCGAGCACAGCGACGCGGCGCTGGAGGAGATGGTGGGGCACGCCGAAGCCGTGCTGCAGGCCCTGGAGCTGCCCTACCGCGTCGTGCTGCTGAGCACCGGCGACATGGGCTTCGGCGCTGCTCGCACCTACGACCTCGAGGTCTGGCTGCCCGCGCAGGACACCTACCGCGAGATCAGCTCGTGCAGCAACTGCGAGGCCTTCCAGGCGCGCCGCATGCAGGCCCGCGTGCGCAACGCCCAGGGCAAGACCGAGCTGCTGCACACCCTCAATGGTTCGGGCGTGGCCGTCGGACGGGCGATGGTGGCCGTGCTGGAAAACCACCAGCAGGCCGACGGCTCTATCCGCGTGCCCGCCGCGCTGCAGCCCTACCTGGGCGGGCTGGCCGTGCTGCGGCCCTGAGGCGGCGCGATGCTTGCGCCGACGCCCGAGGAACTCGCGCTCGCGGACGAGCTGATCCGCGCGGGCGAGGCGGCGAGCCTCCTGCCGTTGCCCAGCGCCACGCGCCCCGGGTTCGACCTGGCCTCCGCGTGGCGGGTCGCTCGCGAGATCGAGCGCCGTCGCATCCGGCTCGGCGACCAGCCGGCCGGCTGGAAGATCGGTTTCACGAACCGCAGCATCTGGCCGCGCTACGGGGTCCATCAGCCGATCTGGGGGCGGGTCTGGCGATCTACGCTCGTGCTGCTGGACGGCGCCGAGGCGGTTGTCTCGCTTTCCGGCCTGGTGCAGCCGCGCATCGAGCCCGAGATCGTCTTCGGCTTCGCGCGGCAGCCGGCCTCCGGCATGAGCGAGGGCGAACTGCTCGGTTGCCTCGCCTGGGTCGGGCATGGCGTCGAGGTCGTGCACACGCACTTCGCGGACTGGCGTTTCGGCGCGGCGGCCGACACCGTGGCCGACGGCGGCCTGCACGGCCGGCTGATCGTCGGGCCGCGGGTACCGGTGGGTGGCTGGTCCACCCTGGGTCGCGACCTGGCGGCGTTGAAGCTCACGCTGCAGTGCGATGGCCGGGTGGTTGACCGAGGCACCGGTGCGGCCGTGCTCGACGGCCCGCTGGACGCACTGCGCGCCTGGATCGCGGCGATGGCCGAGTCCACGCCGGACTGGCCCGTTCTACCCGGGGACGTCGTCACCACCGGCACGCTGACCGACGCCTGGCCGATCGCCCCGGGGGAGACCTGGACCACGCACCCCGACGACCCTCGGGTTGCCGGCTTGTCGCTGCGCTTCTGGGCTTGAGCTAGAATTTCAAACTTCGCCTGAACAGCGAGACCACGCATCAGGAAAGGTGGCAGAGTGGTCGAATGCGCCGGACTCGAAATCCGGTATACGGTTTCACCGTATCGAGGGTTCGAATCCCTCCCTTTCCGCCAGCCGTAAGGCTTTTTGCGATAGTGCCCGCTAACGTGCCAACTTAAGTGTGCGGGCGCATTTGACCGGTTCCATGTTGGGAACGAGGGCGTGCGCAGTCAGTCCCAACGCGCAGTAGCGGTTGACGATGTAGCCGGTCGCAATCTGCGCGAATACCTCTTCGCCCCAGTTGGACATTGCGAGATTCACCGCGTAGCAGACCAAGCGGCAATTCGCGGCGACGTACCCCTTTGAGGAGTCGACACGGTCTAGGCTGTGAAAGAACGGGCGCGCCCGGGATTCATCTGGCTTGTGAATCTGGAACGCAATGCCGCTCACCTCACACCTTCCGCGGCTGCGGCGCATGATCGCCTCCAACTCCGAGGCAGTCAGGCTCGCCGATCTTCCTTTCGCTGACGATCTGGATCGGCAGCCAGCAAGGGTGGAGTGCAGCCACGAGCCCTTGTCAGCGACCAGCCGCGACACGTAGTCGTCCCACGCGCCTACAGCGCTGACCAGACGGCGCTTGACGTACTCCTCGGCCTCCAGCTTGGCCGCCAACGCCTGCGCTTGCTCTTCGGACACTCCCTTCGGCAAGAGTCGGGACTTGCGAACGCGCTCGCTCCCATCCTCCGACTGGATGTATCGGTCGAACTCCCAGCGCCACCGCCCGTTGCGCTCGTCGAATCGAATCATCCTGACTTCCTCTTGCCAATCTTGCCCACGGCATCCGCCAGTGTGCGGGCCGTCAGGTGGGCGTAGCGCTTGGTCGAGCGCGGATCGCGGTGGCCCAAGACGGCCCCCACGGTGTATAGATCGACCCCGGCGTTGACCATCTCGCTGGCTGCGCTGTGGCGCAAATCATGAAAGCGCACGCCCTCAAGGCCCACGGCGTCGCGCGCCCGCTCCCAGGCCCGCTGGATGGTGATCTTGGGCGCCTTCAGCGGCAGCCACGCCAGCAGGTGACGGATGCGTGGGTGTGCGGGGATCGCCCGCACATCGCCGTTCTTGGTGTCGCGCAGCAGGATCAGGTCGCCGTCGACCTCGGCGCGCAGCAGCTCGCCCAGGCGCAGGCCGGTGTAGAACCCCAGGCGGATGGCGGCGCGGGCCTCGCGGTGCGTGCAGGCACGCGCGGCCTGCACCATGCCCCGGCGCTGCACGTAGACCTGGCGCTCGTTGCGCACGGCCGGCAGCATCATCCGCGTCGTCGGGTCGTGCTTGGTGATCCCGTGCGCTTTCCATGCGTGGCGGCAGGCGGCCTTCAGCACCGCGATGCGGTTCTTCGCCGTCGTGATGCTGATGACGTGCTCGTCCCGGCGCTCGGTCTTCGGCACGAGGCGCTTCGCGGCGATCTCGCGCGACACCTCGGGCAGCTCCGACATCGGCCGGCCGGCGTAGGCCCAGGCGATGGCCGCCAAGTGCTCGGCTGTGGCCTTGTAGGACTTGAGGCCCGTCTTGTCCTGCAGGTACAGGGCGACGGCCGTGTCGATCAGGGGGTCGTCGTCTTGGATGCCAGCCGCAACGGCGTAGAGGCGGGCGCTCTCGGTGCGGTCGAAGGCGTCAGCCTGGGTGCGACTCCAGCCTTTCGGAAGGAGTCGAGAAGTCCGCGTGCGGCGGCCTTGAACGTAGCGGTCGAACTCGAAGCGCCAGCGCTTGTTGCGGGTGTCCCAGCGGATCGACATGCGGTCTTGTAAGCGGTGACGTCTGAGGGGTCGAAGCGTACCGCATCGCCGAAACGGTACGACGGCAGGGCGCCCGACCTCGCCAAGTCGTACACCTTTCGCCGGCTCAGCCCAAGCTGCTCGGCGACCTGGGCGGCTGTCAGCATTTGCCCCCCATCTTGCGCAGTAGCTCGGCTTCGACCGAGCGAACAACCAGCACCCCGAACTCCACCATGCCGATCGGGCGAGCGGAGGTCGACACCACTCGCCCCACAAGGTCGGTCGCTTCGGCTTCAGTCAACGGCTGTAGCGCCGGCAACGCCGGCAGCACCGGCAGCACAGGCGGCCGGCGAGGTGCCTTGCCGGGCACCTGCCGCAGTGCCACGGCCTGCGGGGCCGGCGGCGGCGCGCGGCGCCTTGCCGACTCCTCGAGGGCCAGCTCGTCCAGGCGCTGCAGCAGCGCTCCGGACGGCAGCACCCAGTCGGTACCGAGCTTGACGCCGGGAAGGTCGCCCTGGCGCAGCCTCTCGCGCACGGTCGATGGCTCGCAGCGCAGAAGCTGCGCGGCGGTGTCGACGTCCAAGACGGGCGGCAGAGACATGGTTGGTCTATTTCGCGTTAGGCGTGTTCATGCGCGCCACCAGTTGCCTTGCGCCGGATCTCGCGGCACTGCTCGCGGAACAGGCGCGCGTTCTCCAGCGCTTCGTGCTTCGTCTCAAAGTACATGCCGCTGTCGGTGCCAACCGGGCACCCGTAGATCGTGCCCACATACCCGCGCCATAGCTCGCTGTTGCGCACCTGCTGCCACGGCTCGGCGGCCATGTCGGTGTCCAGCGCGTTTGCGTAGGCCGCCGCCTTGTCAAAAGCCATCACAGCAGCGTTCCTTCGCGTTTGTAGGGGTCAAGTGCATAAGCCAGCGCCATGCGCAGGTCGCGCATCTTCTCGGCCTCGTCGCCGTCGTCGGCTTCAATCGTCGCCAGCACCGCATCGCAGTCGCGCAGCAGGCCAGCCAGCACCGCATGCTCTCCGGCCATTGCCGCGTAGTGCTTCAGCACCGCATCAAGGTAGTCCAGGCGCACATTCACCAGCTTCTGCGGGTGGTGCGGCTCGGCCATTGCCCGGTCGCGCACTTGTGCAAGGTGTCCATAGTCGCTGCTCATAGTTCCTCTCGTTTCTCCACCACACGCCTAACACGCAAATCAAGCTGACCGCCTACGGCGGCAGCTTATTTGCAACGTTAGCCCGCTTGTGGTTCACGGGGCGTTTCTCATGTCGTGGCTCATGGCGGTGCTGCCGCAGCGTGAGCACGTCGCGCTCCATGCGCAGCCGTCCTCGCTCTCCCAGCCTTCGCCATCCCACTTGTGTTCGCAAGGGCCACCCGTGGCGCATGCGCAGTAGCAGGCGCCCGGGTTGAAGTTGGAGCGCAGGCTTTGCAGCGGCACGCCCCACTCGTCGGCCATCTTCTGGTGCATCTCCTGCACGGCCGCATTGCGGCGGGCGCGCAGGGCCTCAAAGTCGGGCGCCGCTTCCATGCTCAGAACGTGCTGGGCTGTGCGATGCCGCGAATCACGGCCATGAACCCGCGCTGCAGGTCAGTCGCGCCGATGGAAACCCAGCGCTGGTCGATGCTGGGAACCGGGCCGTCCGGGCTGTCGTTCGTGAACGGCACGCCGTTGGCGCCCGTGGCAGGCATCGCGCGCAGCTTGGCGATGTAGGCGCCGCACTGCTCGGCCAGTGCCTTGCCCTCGTTCATCAGCGCGGCCTCGGTCGCGGTCAGTTGGCGGTAGCCCGTCACCTTCGGTTGAATCATCGTTTCCATGTCGTTCCTACGTTGTGCCGCTTTTCGGGGGAGCGGGCTAACCCCTCATTCCAGCCGACGCCTAGCGGCGCGGCTGAATTCGATCGTTAGGCCCCAAGAGCGCGCCAGAGCGCCCACGCGGCCCAGCCGATGATGTTGGCCGCGTACAGCGTCACCGCTGCAACCAGCCACAGGTCAAACCTCCTCGCCATTGCGCACCCCCTTTGCACAGTTCTGCGCAGCCCTGGCGGCGGCAAAGCACCGGCTGCGGCTCTCGCTGTCTTCCTGGTGCTGCTTGCCGGCTTCCTCGCGTATGCGCGCCTCGTCATCGCACACACGGGCCGCGCGCTCGCGCTCGGTCGTCACGGCGTTGCGCACCAGCGAAACGGCAAAGTTCGTTTGGCTCCAAGTCAACCCCTGGCGCCGCAGTGCCTCGGCCATGGTGTCTATCTGCTTTTGGTCCATCGTCTCGCTCCGGTTGGTTGGGGCCTAACACTTCGCTCAAGGGCGACAGTCGCCGGAGTACCGGCGCCTGCGCCTTAGCTCAAGCGTTGGGCGGCTTGCGCACCGCCACGATTTGCCAGTCTCCGAAGTCGCGGCCCGCTTGGGTCACGCCCTCCACACTCACCGTCAGTTCGGTGGCGCCGGCCTCTGCGGCATCGCAGCACAGCAGCAGCGCGGCAGTCATCGTGATGGTTCGGTCCATCTGTTCGGCGGCAGTCTTGAACTGAATCAGCTTCTTGCGCATCAACGCGCCCAGCGCCTGGTCGTCCAAGTCCGTCCACAGTTCGGCCGCCTTCTCCGCGTCCGTCAAGATCAGTTCAGCCACAGCGGGCCTCCTTTCGTGCCTTCGTTCACCAGCCGCCCAACAATCGCTCAGCCGGAAAACCCCGGCAGGCGGCATCGTGGTGCCTGTCATCGTTTGTAGCTGCCGGGTTTTCCGGCTAGCTTTGCGTTAGGAAGCACCAGCGGCCCCAGCCATTCAAGGTCGCGGAACCAGCCGTATTCGCTGGCGTCCTGCCCGTGGAAGCTGTCGGCCATCAACTCGACTCTCACGAACGGACCATAGGTCGGCTTGATGATCTGTCCACCGCCTATGCCCTGCGGGCTGATGCACTTCACGCCCACATTGGAGCGCGCAATCACCGGGCGGTTGAACGGGTGGCCGCGAGCCATCCAGGCCAGTTCGCGGCCTTGCGGGTGGTCTTCCACGCTGGGCGCTACTCGCGTCCAGTGGCCGGGCCATTCATGCGTCTGTCTCATCGTTTCTCCAACAGTGCTGCCTAACACTTCGTTCCAGCCGACCTACGGCGGCTGAACTCGGGCGTTAGGCGCTTGGGTCTGTGACCGTGTAGCCGAGCTTCCGCAACACCTTCACCGCCCATCGCACCGTCGTTGGTGAGTAGTTGCCCGTCGATGCCGCCCGCGCCCGCGTCTTGAAGTCCGCTTCTCCGCGCGTGACCCACTCGCACATCACCCTCTGGCCCCGTGTGCTGTTTGCATAGTCCGGGTTGACATCGGTGAATTGCGTTACCGCGCCAGCTCGCAAAAGCTTCTGAAACTGCTTGCTGCCCAAATATGCCGCGGCTTCCTTCCGAAGCATTGGCGTCTCTTCCAAGTGCGCCAGCAGGTGCATAGTCTTGTTCGTTTCCGGCAGCGAGACACGCTTGCTCAGCACAATGCGGCGATCGGCTACCCAGTGAGCGCGCCTAACTGTCGGTTCAACCGGAGCCCCAACGGCCGGCGAGTTCTGTTCGTTCATCGTTGCTCCTGTTGCGCCGTGTCGGGCGCGGTTAACCTGGCGTTAGGCCCTACAAATCGCGGCCAAGTAATCGGCCCGCGTCGCCACTACCTTGACGGGGCATGGTCATTTCCCCACCCCCATGCGCTTCAGCACCTCGGCCTCGACGGCGCGGGCGATCTGTCGGATGAACCGTTGTTGCCCCTCTGAGGTCGTGCCGTACTCGTAGATGAAATCCATAAGATCGTCGCGTGATTTCGCGGTCAGGATGTCGATGTCATCGTCCGCCACCGGCTGCGGAGCTGGTGGTGACCACGGAAGGCCGGCACCCGGATCGTGAGGCAGTGGCTTACCCTCTGCTGCGGCCCAGAGGTTGTCGAGCATCTCGACCGGCCCGTCTGCTACCCCGACCGCCTGATATGCCGCCGCGCACAGGTCCCGCAGCGGCTGCGGCGTGGGCGGGGTGGTGTAGAGGGGCACCACGTCAAGCGGCTCCACGAACTGATCGGCACGGCGAATGGCGGCTTCCTCAGTCCAGTACAGCCCCTCGTCTTTGACCATCCACGCCACCGGCTGCGGCTGCTCTGCCGGCGCAGCCCGCAGCGCATCTGCCGCGGCGATCAATTCGGCCTTGCACCCGCTGCCCTCGATCGCGTCGAGCGCTTGCTGCATCGCGGCGCGGCTCATCGCTGCGCCTCCTGCACCATCGCCAGCATCACGCCGCCGCAGGCATCCGCGATCAGGTCGCGCATCTCGCGCAGGCGCCGGTCTTCGTCGGCGTCAGCACCGACAACCGTGTGCAGCACGTCGGCCGCGTCGCGCAGCAGCTGCAGCAGCACGTCGCGCTGGCCGCGCAGATCGGTGATCTGCTTGGCCTGGGTCTGCAGGTCGGCCAGCATGCGCGGCAGTTCGGCGTTGAGTCGGTCGATCATCGGCTCAGCCTGCGCAAGCGCCAGGCGTCCAAGGTACAGCTCGCGCCCCATCTCATCGAGCCGGCGCTCCAGGTCATGCATCGTCGGCTCACTCATCTGTCGCTCCACCACTCAATCACACAGGCCGCCAGCCCAACACTCGACCGGCTTGCCGCCCTTGGCCTTCGAGAAGTGCTTGCAGTCGGGGCTGAACCACGCAAGCCCGACACGCCGGCCGGCGCACACCTCGCGCGGGTTGACGTCCCAGACCGACTCGCACAGGTGCAGCGTCTGCGGGTGATTGGTTTGGTGCATGGCCACGGCCTCGGGGTCGTGGTTGATGGCGATGTCGACCGGGCGGCCGATCGCGCGCTCGATGCCGGTGCTGGCGCCGCCGCCGCCGGCGAAGTTGTCGACCACCAGCTCATCGGCCAGGGGCAGCAGGAACTGCGGGGTCAGCATGCTGGCTGCTCCTTGCCGCACAGCATGGCCACCAAGTGCCGCGCTTGGCTCATCGCGTCATGCAGGGCCTGGTGGTGCGTGCCTTCGCGCTCCATCGGGACATCGGGGTGCAGCGCCTTCACGGTGCGGTAGCAGCGTTCGTTGTAGTAGCGCCAGGGCGGCTGCTTGCCGATGGCGCGGTAGGCGTTGGCGAGGATCACGCAGTCGAAGCTCGCGCCATTGCCCCAGACGCGCACGCTCTTCGGGTCGCTGTACTTCTCGATGTACCAGCGCAGCGTGTTGAGCGCCCACTGCAGACTGCCGCCCGGGGGCGACGCTTCGCTGCTGCTGATGGCCGCCCGGGCTGCATCGCTCTGGCGCAGCCACCACATGACGGTGCCGGCGTCCATCGTCAGGCCGTGGCTCACGCTGTCTTCCAGCCGCACCGGCGAGTAGAACGGCGTGTCGCACAGCGTACCGGCGTCAAGGTCGATCAGCACAGCGCCGATGGCGACGATGGCCGCATTCGGGCCGGTGCCCATCGTCTCAAGGTCGATCATCAGGTCATTCATGTGCAGGCCCTCCCGGTTCGCTCCAGTGCGTCACGGCCCCGGCGATCTGGCCGCCGTTGCAGGCATCGCGCCACTCGGCGCCATCCCACCACCCAGGACACCAGTCGGTCGTGCCGTCGTCGTAGACGATCCAGCACAGCACCGTGATGTCCGCATCGGGCATGGCGCTCGATGCTTGCTGCCACTGCAACTGCTCGGTGATGCTGCTCATCGGCCGCTCCCGTACACACTCTCCAGCCAGCTGCTGTACTCCATGCAGTCGCTGATCAGCTTGTGCCGGCCGTCCGCAATGCCGAGCTGGCGGTCATCGCTGCCGTCGTTGCACTCGTGGCAGGCCGAGAGGTAGGCGCTGACTGCCTCCGCCGCCGCCTCGAGCTTCGCCGCGCAGGCCAGCGCGGCTTTGCGCCGTGCGGCCTCGGCGCGCGCCTGGGCTTTGCGGTCGCGGTCGCTCGTCCAGTCGTCGCCGGTCAGGGCGGTCTGAGTCATCACGTGCGCGGGGCGCGTAAAGGGGAGGGTGGGCTCGCTCATGTCTGCGCCTCCTCAAGCCTCTGCGCCCGCCCATCCCGCCACACGAGCCGCGAGCCCATGCGGCTTGGCAGCTGCATCGCATCCATCGCGCCCGGCCGCAGCACCGGCGCTTTGCGGTCACCGTTGCCCATGCTCACGCGGCGGCTCTGCGTGAGCAGCTCACGCTGTCCGGGCGCCAGGGCCTGCATGTCGAAGGCGCTCATGCGGCGCTCCTCTCAGCCGCGTCGTTCGCGGCCTGCGTGCCCTTGCGGGCCTTCGGCTCGACGCGCCAGATCCGCGCCATCTGCGGGTCCACGCGCATCAGCACGTAGGCCTCGCCGTGGTACTTCTTGCGAATGGCCGCGGCCTTCTTGATCGCGTCGCAGTAGTGCGCAGGCACCAGGCGGCTGTGGCCGATCTCGGTGAGCGTGGCGAACAGGCTGTCGTACTTGGTGCGCCCGCGGCGCATCGACTGGTTGCTGCCCGGCACCGGCACGTCGGCCTCGACCGGCGGCAGGCTGTCGATGTCGAGCTCGGGCAGGTGGGCGGCCGGCATCTTGGTCTCGCGCTTGGCGGCCACCTTCTTGGCAGCGGTCACGGCCTCGGCCTTCCTGGCTTCCATGCGCTCGTGCCACGCCGCCAGGGCAGCGCCGGGGCCGTAGACGCGCGCCGCGCGGGTCAGCAGGCCGGTGTCGACCGAGGGTTTGAGCAGCGTCTTCACGCTGGCCAGCGAGCAGTCGAACTTCAGCGAGATGTCGGCCTCGCTCAGCTCCTCCTCGGGCTGCTGGATGAAGTAGCTGCACACGCGCCACGCCACGCTGTGCGGCGCGGGGTTGTAGGTCCGTTCGTTCATGGGTCGGCTCTCTCGTTCACGCGGCCTGCAGCCGGCGCTCACGCGCGGCCCGGGCCATCCGGTTGATCTGTTCCTCGCTCCAGTCGGCGGCCTCGGCGGCCACGTGCTGGTCGACGGCCTGCGCCAGGGCGTCCATCACCTCGACGTGCTGCTTCGCCCGCTGGTACTCGGGGCCGCTGAAGGCCACGCGGCCCGTGCGCTCGAAGCGCTCGGCCAGGCGCTCGCACAGGCCGATCTGCTCGCGCATATCGTCCACGCCGGCCTGCAGGCGCTCGGCAATGCGCAGCCAGGTCAGGCCGCCACCGAACACCTGCCAGAGCACGTCCTCGTCGGCCTCACCCCGGGCGATGACGTCGAGGTTGGTCATGTGGGCCAGTGCCAGGTCGAGCACCTGGGCGCGGCTGAGCTTCGGCCGCATGCCCGGCGGCGGCAGCGGGCGCACCGGCCGGCGGTGGCAGCGCTTGCGGCTCATACCTGGGCCTCCCGCCCACCGGCCAGCACGGCGCTGGCCAGCTCGGTCCACTTGTCGAGGAACGCCTGCCGCCAGTGCTCCCAGCCCAGGCATGCGCGGCTGCCCAGGCGCACACACTCGGTCGGCTCAATGCCGGTCAGGGCCAGCCAGAGAGCCTCGCTGCGCGGCAGCACGTCGCGGCGCTCGGTGGCCAGCGCGACCATGTCGGCGTGGTGCACCTCGTGGCGCCACCCAGCGCTGACGGCCAGCACGCCCAAGGCGCCGCGCACGGCGTGCTGGATGCGCGCCTCGCACTGCTCCCAGGCCGGGCCGAGCACGCGCTTCATCGGCGTCGACAAGTCGGAGCAGTAGGCCTCGTGGGCGTCGTGCGTCAGGCCGGCCAGGAGTGCGCCGGGCTGGGTGATGCCCATGTCGCGCTCCATGATCTCGACGACCAGGAGGCTGTGCTCGGCGACGCTGTACGGGCGAAGCGTGTGGCCGTGGAAGCGGTTCTGCAGCGCGAGAGCGTGCGCGATGTCGTCGATCGACACCTCGTCGGCACGAAGCCATTGGAGGTCGAAGGTGTTCCCGCTGGCGGTCAGCATCCAGGTCATGCAAACACCCTCCGGTTGAGCAGCTGCTGCTCGGCCTGCAGGCGCTGCAGGTCGCGCTGGCGGGCCTGCTCGAGCCACGCAGCCTCGGTCTCGGCCGCCTTGAGGCTGGGACAGTCGGCGTCAATCGCCAGGCTGTCCCGCGTGCCCGGCAACGGGTGGCACACGTACCACCGGCCAGCGGCGCCCGGGTGGATGGAGTAGTAGGGGCGGCTCACGGCTGGCCTCCGAAGACGACCACCGCCGTGGCCGCAACGATCACGATGCACACCAGTAGGTAGCGCAGCAGCGCGTTGCGGGCCTGCCGGCGAAAGTCGGGCGCGTCATCAGCGCCGATGTCGTTGGCAGCCTCCGCGGCCTGAATGAAGCATCCAGTACGCTGCAAGCGGCCTTGCTGGTCGGCCCCGGCCGGGATGTACGCCGCGGGCCGGCGCGGGATGCGCGGGGCGGTCATGCCACGCTCCCGGCAAGCGCGTGAACGAGGAGCACGCCCCCGGCAATGCCGATGACGATGGCGAGGGCGATGCCTCCCAGGCGCTCCATGGTCGGCACCACCGTCTCGGGGGCGCTGACGTAGCCGGCCGTCCAAATGCCGTCCCGCAGCTGGCGCGGGGTCTGAAGATGGCTGTGCTTCATGCGGCCACCCTCAGCAACTCACGCGGCTCGCGCCGCAGGGCGGTGATACCGGCCCCAAAAGTCTTCAGCAGCTCGCGCCGGCCGCCTTCGCGCGCCACGCGCTCGATGATCGTGGCGACGGTGCCCCGGTTCCACGTCACCACGCGCGGGCCGGTCTTGCCAGATGCGGCAAAGCGCACCACGTCAGCGTAAAAGCCTGGGCTGGCGCGCTGCGGGTTGCGGCCGTGCGCGCAGTCGACCGTCAGCATGGGCGCCGCGGTGACTGCGGCGAGGCGGCACACGCCGCCCTTCGTGTAGCGGTTCAGCTTGACGCTGGCCAGCACCAGGCCCAGATCGCTGGCGCGGATCGTCTTGTCTTCCATCTGCACCCCTCGCGCATCCGGCAGCCCGGCGGGCTGGCTTCGGTGCGATGGGGTCAAACGATAGCGATACCTAACTGCTAAGTCAATAGGCAACGCTAACGCTAGATGGGGGAGTGGTCAGAGAGACGCCCGAAGTGAATCGGAATGACGACTGCGCCGGCAGTTGGGCCTGCATCGGCCTTTGGGGTTTTCGGGGTATTCGGCCGGCGCCTGCCGCGTGGCCGTGGCAGGCTGTACACGTGGGCGGTGCTGCGTTTCAGCCCGCCGCAGTTTCCGGCGGCGGAAGTTGCCGGCGTTCCTTGTGGTCTCGGCGATTGGTCACGCCGTCCCATTCCTGGGCGCCGATCAGGCGGCGAAGGCCCTGCAGCACCGCTTCCTTCTCGAACCGCCCCTCGGAAAGGCCGTCGAGTTGCACGCGCAGGCTGGCCCACTCGTTGGGCGGCAGGACCTCGACCAGCTGCACCAGAGTCTGCAGGAACGTTTCACGGCGCGATGCCTCGCGGTACTCCGGTGGTGCCGGCTCCTGTGCGATCTGCACCACCTCGGCCATCGGCAGGCCAAGACGCATCGGTCCCTCGCCCGCCGCCAGCCAGAGCGGCCTGACTCCAAGGTACTCGGCGGCGCGCAGAAGGTTCAAGCCCTCGATGCTTTTGGTCTTCCCGCTGAACCAGTTGGAAACCGACGCATTGCTCACTTTGCAGGCGCGCGTCAGCCCGGCCTGCGAGCCCCTGGGGTACATGGTGCTCAGAGCAAGGTGAAGGCGATCAGCTAGAGAGGACATTAGGGAAGCCTAGCGCGAAGTCTGTTAGCTTCTGCTTGCATTTAGACGTTAGCTATAGCTATGATGTCGGCATGAGCGACCTCATCCGACAGATCGGTGGACCGTCTGCAGTCGCGCGGATGCTCGGCATCAAGCCGCCCTCCGTGATCGGCTGGCGCGGCCGGGTTCCGCCGGATCGGTGCCCGAGCCTGGAGCGCGCCAGTCTCGGCGCCGTCACCTGCGAGCAGCTGCGCCCCGACGTTCGTTGGCATCGAGTCCCTGACCCTTCCTGGCCGCACCCCGGCGGCCGGCCCCTCATCGACGTGGCCGCGCCCGCGGCCGAGGAGACTCCGCATGCTGCGTGACTCCTCAGGCTGTGACGGGGATCTCGAAGAACGTGTCGGTACCGCACCTGTCGCACCGGAACACGGCCTCCTTCAGCCCGACGCGGCCGAACGTGGGGTGTGGCCGGGTGCCGGTGCGGCGCAGCCCGCCGGCGCCGCACTGCGCGCACACCCGGGCGCTGACATCCCCACCCCGAAGGGCCTGGAGCTCTTCTTCGGCCGCTTGTATGTGGCGTTCGTGCTGCTCGATGCGGCGCTGAAGCTGCGCGTTCTGCGCCTGCAGATCACGGCAACGAGCCTCAAGTGCCGCTTGCTGGGCCTTCAAGAGCCCAAGGTGCTCGCGAAGCACCGTCGCACTGCCGTGCTCGTTGATGAGCTTCTCGATCAGTTCCAGTGGGTTCATGGGTTGCCCCTGCAGAAGGTTCACAAACGGGCCGCCCGCGCGGCCGAGGAGAGTGCACGTGGCTGACGCCCGCATCACGATTGCCCTGGACCGCGAAGACCGCGAGCGCATTGACGCGCTGACCCGCGAGCTGGTGAAGCTCAGCGCGCTGCTGGCGGGTAACGAACCGCCATGCCCGCATGTCGTCGATGTGCTGGAAGGTGTCCAGCCCAACGGCAATACGAAGTGGGGCAAGCGCTGCTTGCTGCTGGCCGGGCAGGCGCGAGGTGAGGGCTGCGGGCGCTGTGGCTCCGTAGGCGCCTCCACGACCGTCGAGCACCGTTTCAACGACTGGCGGGCCAGCCGCCGCGCCGTCGTCAGCGACGAGCCGCGTTGAACAAGTCGATCAGCATGGTTTCGAGGGTTCGCAGGCCCTTGGCTTCGGCGTTGCGCGCCAGCCGCGCCAGGTTGTCGGCAAAGCGTGCCTTCTGCTCGGCCGGCATGGTGTCGGCCAGGGCCATGACGACGGCCGCCAGGGCGTCGTGCTGTGCGTTGATGGCCTCGGCCGGTGGGATCGGTTCCATGGGCGCCCTCCTGGCGTCGTTGGTTGGGGTGAGAGCCGCCAGCGTACACCGGGCAGGGCGCCCGCCCTTTGCCGGCCTGCGGCGCCGCCATCACGGCCGCGCCTCGGCAGCCATGGTGCGCAGCGCATCCAGCGTGCTGGCCAGCTGCTCGACCAAGCAGACGCAGGCCTGCGGGTCGCGCCGGATGGGCGCCAGCAGCCGCGCCAGCCGGTGCAGCTCGGAAGCATCAAACCCGGCCCCCCGGGCCGCGTGGCCGGCGATGTGCTGGCCGAGTAGGTGATCAGGAGTCATGGCAGCAATGTCGCAGTCCCTCAGCGAGAAGGCACGCAACCTCGAAGCGCACCTGATGCGCTTGATTGCTCAGCGATCGCAGACCCGCGTGGCCGACGACCTGGGCGTCGACGACAGCACCGTCAACCGCTGGATCACCAGCGACAGTGGCCTGCGGCGGGCGTGCGAGGTGCTGGCCGCGCTGCGCCTGCGGCTCAAGCATGACGACGAGCCCGATTTCAGCGACAGCTACGTCGGCGCCTTGGAGACGCTGGCCCGGGTGCAGCTCGATGAGCGTCGCAAGGTGGCGCGGCCTGGCGTAGGGGAGTCTGCATGACGACAGCCATGCACCTGCTGCGCCCGATGGAGCGGGCAGTTGCCCGGCGGCGCAAGGCCCAGGCGGCGCCGGCGCCGAGCAGCTACCCGCGCGGCTACTTCACTGCGCCTGTGCTGGCCTGGTGGCCGGATTGGCAGTCGCGCATCCAGGTCAACAGCAACGGCCGCCTCGCCGCTGCGCAGCTGGCCGACGCCTGGAGCCGCGCCGAGACCGGCACCGGCTGGGGCACCGGCACGACGCTGATGCCGGGCACGCCGAAGAACGACCGCCCGGGGTGGATGCGCTGATGTCTGCAGGCGACCGCTGGCAGCTGCCCGACGGCCGCAAGGCCCTGGAGCTCGACGGCTCGAAGGGTGGCCTGCTGCGCGTGGCGCCGATCCGCGACGGCTGGCCGTTCCCGTGCCCGCCGGAGGTCGCAGTGCGGCGGCTCTGCCAGCGCCTGCCGTCGCGCTACCTGCATGGCCAGGTGCCGGCCGAGCCCGTCGAGGAGGCGCGCTGGTGACGCCGCAAGACGTGGTGGGCCAGATGATTGCCGCGGGCCTCGAGGCGCCGCCGCAGCCGCTCGACCTGACCGGCAAGGTGCGCCGCTTCGGGCCGAAGAAGACGCAGTGGTACAGCCTGCGCGAGATCCGCACCGACGGCGGCAGCTACGTGGTGGTGGGCAGCTTCGGCGACTGGCGCGGGGCCAAGCACCGCGTCGACGTCGACTGGAAAGGCATCAGCCAGGCCGAGCGCGAGGCGCTGGAAGCCAACCGCCAGGCCGCCGCCGCGGCCGAGCAGCGCGCCCGGGCCGAGGCCGCCGCGCTGGCTGCGTGCACCGCCGCCGATCTGTGGGCACGCGCCGCGCGCACTGGCGAGAGCGCCTACCTGCAGCGCAAGGGCGTCGAGCCCGAGGCCTGCCGTTACCTGCCTGACGGCGCCATCGTGATCCCGCTGCTGCGCTACGACGCGCGGCGAGAGGACGCCCTACGGGGTGCGCAGGTGATCCAGGCCGACGGCACGAAGCGCTTCACCAGGGGCTTCGCCAAGGTGGGCGCGGCGCTGCGCCTGGGGCATGTGTCTGTGGGCGAGCCCATCCTGATCTGCGAGGGCTACGCGACCGGGCTGACGCTGCGGATGGCGGTAGACCGCCGGCTGCCGGTGTTCGTGGCCCTGGACGCCGGCAACCTGCTGCCGGTGGCCGAGCTGCTGCGCGGCATGTACCCCGACAGCCGGCTGCTGATCTGCGCCGACGACGACTTCCGCACCAAGGGCAACCCCGGGCGTGAGAAGGCGCACAAGGCGGCCCGCACGGTGCCCGACACGGCCTACACCTGGCCCTACTTCCGCCCAGGCAGCCGTGGGCCGAAGGACACCGACTTCAACGACCTGCACGCGCGTGAAGGCCTGCGCGTCGTGCGCCGGCAGCTCATGCACGTGCTGCCCCTCATCGGTTCGGATTTGTTGAATGCCGCAGCCTGAGAACGTCATCCCGATGCCAGAGACTCCCCCACCCTCGAATGGCGGCGCTGCCGCGCCCAAAGGGGGGAGGGGCCAGCAGCGCAAGCGAAAGACCGGGATCAACCTGGGCAACTACTCGCGGCTCATGGAGGGCTTTGCGCTGATCTACGGCACGAAGACCGCCTGGGACGAGGAGACGCACCGGATCGTCACCATCGAGTCGCTGCGCCTGGCGATGACGTCGGACAGCGTGAAGGCCTGGCTCAACACGCCGACGCGGCGCATGGTGCTGCCCGAGCAGCTGCTGTTCGAGCCCGGGCAGGTGCTGCCCGAGGGCTGCATCCAGCTGTTCGCCGGCCTGGAGCTGGAGGCGTTGCAATGCGGCATCGAGGACGTGCGGCCGATGCTGGACCTGCTCAAGCACCTGTGCTCGCAGAGCGCGCCGACGCCCGAGGGTGTACGCGACGTGATGCACTGGATCCTGTGCTGGCAGGCGCTGCCGCTGCAGAACATCGGGGCCAAGATGCAGACGGCGGTGGTGATGCACGGCCCGCAGGGCACGGGCAAGAACCTCTACTGGGACGTGTGGCGCGACATCTACGGCCGCTACGGCGTGACGGTCGGCCAAGTCGAGCTCGAAGACAAGTTCAACGGGTGGCTCTCGCAAAAGCTGGCGATCATCGGTGACGAGGTGGTCAGCCGGCAGGAGATGTTCCACAACAAGAACCGGCTCAAGCTGATCGTCACCCAGGAAACCAAGTTCCCCATCCGCGAGATCCAGCAGCCGACACGCTGGGAGAGCAACCACGCCAACGTGGTGTTCCTGAGCAACGAGAGCCAGCCCCTGGCGCTCGAGGAGCGCGACCGGCGCTACATGGTCATCTACACGCCGCTGGCCGACGAAACAGGCCTGTACGCCCGCGTGCGCGACTTCCTCGCCAACGACGGCGCCCGCAAGTGGCTGCACTTCCTGCAGCAGTACCCGACGAAGGGCTTCGACCGCCACACCAAGCCGCTGATGACGGCGGCCAAGACGGCGCTGGTGCAGGCCGGCTGGCGGCCCGAGGAGCGCTTCGCTCACGAGTGGATGGATGGCCTCCTGCCCCTCCCGATCAGGGTCTGCTCCGCGGAGCAGCTGTACCGCGCGTTCCGGCGCTGGTGCGACGTGAACGGCGAGCGCTTCCCGCCGGCCCAGGGCAAGTTCACCGAGAGCGTGCGGCGCTGGCTGGCCGAGAACTCTGGCGCTGACAGCGACGGCCCGCGGCTCATCTACAAGGTGGTCGCCCTCGACCGCGAAGACGGCGCCGGCCGCAAGGCGGTGCGCTGCTGGCTGCCGGCCAAGCTGCGGCCGCCCGAGGGCGTCAGCGAGGGCGCCTGGGCCGCCGACAGCGTGGCCACCTACGAGCAGGCGCTGCGCCAGTACACGCGTGCCACCAGCGGGAGCTTCGACGATGCAGCGCAGTGACCGCCGCGCGTTACGCGCCCGCCCTCCTGTTACGCGGCCCATTACGCGCAGAACCCGCGCCGTTACGTGCGTTACGCGTGTTACGGGGCTCCGCGCGCATACACGTGTGCGCCCGCGTGTGCATGTGAAGCCCCAACGCGTAAACCCCGTAACGCACGTAACGACGCGGGTTTCACGCGTAACGCTCGCGTAACGCCCGCGTAATCACTCACTCCATACCCATGACCATGAACGAGACGGGAAAGAAGACAGCGAGAGAAGCGATGCCGGCGACGGCTGCGCTGGTCGATGAGCTTCGCCAGGTGCTCGGGCGGGAGTTCGTCGACGGCGCCATTGCCGCCGGCCAGCGGGCGCGACGCGAGCACGCTCGGATGGTGCTCACCGTGGGCCAGGAAGCGGCCGACGCCTGGCTGCGCCGCCAGCAGTTCCCCGGCGGCGCCTTCTTCGCCGAGGAGAACGGGCACGAGGTCGGGGTGCGGTTGATCCATGGCGAGGTGGCCAAGTGCTGAAGATCCAAGCCAAGGGGGTGGACGAGCTCAAGGCAAGCCTGCGCGAGTTCAGCGAGCGCCGCCTCAACGCGGCCATCGCCACCGCGCTCACGCGCACGGCCGTGCAGGTGCGCACCGCCGCGCAGCGCGAACTGCAGCGCAGCATCGACCGGCCGACGCCCTACACCGTGCGGCAGCTGCGCTACGTCGCGGCCACGGCCGAGCGCCCGGTGGCGGTGGTCGGGTTCAACGTCGCAGCGATCCAGGACGAGCGCGGCAACGTCGTGCGCTACCAGGATCTCGGCCCGGGCGAGACGCCGGCCGGCAAGTACCTGGCCGTGCAGATCGAGGGCGGCACCCGACGCATGAAGCGCCTCGAGGAGGCGCTGGTCGCAGCCGGCGCCATGCCCGCGGGCTACCGCGTCGTGCCGGGCGCTGGCGCGCGGATCGACACCTACGGCAACGTGAGCCGCGGGCAGGTGATCCAGGTGCTCTCGCAGTTGCGCCTGCAGCTGGTGGCCGGCACGAACCGAAGCATGAGCGAGCGCACCGCCATCGCGGCGCAGCGTCGCGCAGGTGGCCGGTTCTTCGTGATCCCGCCCGGCAGCAAGGTGCAGGCCGGCATCTACCAGCGCGAGTTCGTCGGCCGCAACATCACGCCGGTGTTCATCTTCGTGCGCCGCGCCAGCTACCGGCCGCGGTTCGACTTCTACGGCGCGACCAACCGCGAAGGCGACCGCGTGCTGCCCGAGCAGATGCGCCGCGCCATCGCCGAGCAGGTGCGCCGGCTGGCCGACCGCGGGCGGGGTGCCTGATGCGGCCCGCGGCGCCCGGCCGGCCCGGTACCCCGGCCCCTACCCCCACCCCCCGGTCTGGGTCCTCCCTGGCCGCCGCCGGCGCGGGTAATTCGGACCCCGCTGTTTCGCTAGTGGGTCAACCTGCCGCTTTGTACGGCTGAAGGTGCGACGATGCCAGTAGGTACGGTCGAACTCATCACGCAGACGGAGTACGCGCGCCGGCGCGGCTGCACCGAGGGCGCTGTGCGTCGGGCCGTGCGCGACGGGCGGATCTCGCTGATCGACGGGAAGATCGACCCGGTGGCTGCCGATGCGCAGTGGGCGCGCAACACTCGCGTCCGCGCTGGCAGCCGCTCGACCGACGACGCCAACCTGCAGGCCCCGGCCGGCCCGGCGCGCGGCCGCGCTGACGAGGAGGGCGACGACGGCTACTGGGCCAGCAAGGCCCGGCGCGAAAAAGCCGAGGCCGATCTGGCCGAGCTCAAGCTGGCCGAACAGCGCAGCGAGCTCGTGCGCGCGGCTGACGTCCGCGCCGCCCAGGCCCGCCGACTGGCGGCGCTGCGCGAGAGCCTCCTGCAACTGCCCGCCCGTTTGGCGCCGGTGCTGGCTGCCGAGGCCGACGCCGCCCGCTGCCACGACACCCTGCAGGCAGAGCTGCACGCCCTGCTTGAGCAGATGACCGAGGGCACTGCCTGATGGGCGCCCGCGACGACTCCACCGCGCTGCTCGACGCCGAGCAGCTGGTCGCTGAACTCTGGCGCCAGTACCTCGCGCCGCCTCCACGGCTGAACGTGACGCAGTGGGCCGAGCGTCACCGGATCCTCAGCGGCAAGGACAGCGCCGAGCCCGGCCCGTATCGCGCCGCGCGCACGCCCTACGCCCGCGAGCCGATGGACTGCCTCAGCCAGCACAGCCCCGTCGAGGAGGTCGTGCTCATGTGGGGGGCGCAGACCAGCAAGACCACCATTGGCAGCAACTGGCTCGGCTACCTGGCCGACACCAACCCCGGCCCGATCATGATCGTCCAGCCGACGATCGACATGGCCAAGCGCTACAGCCGGCAGCGCCTGTCGCCGATGATCGAGGAGAGCCCGCGCCTGCGTGAGCGCGTCAAGGAGAACCGCAGCCGCGACGAGGCCAACACCACGCTGCTGAAGGAGTTTCCGGGTGGCTTCATGGCCGTGGCCGGCGCCAACTCCGCGGCCGGCCTGCGCTCGATGCCGGTGCGCGACCTGTTCCTCGACGAGATCGACGGCTACCCGCTCGACGTCGACGGCGAGGGTGACCCCATCGCCCTGGCCGAAGCGCGGCAGACCACCTTCGCGCGGCGCAAGCGCCTGAAGACCAGCACCCCGACCACGCGCGGGTTCAGCCGGATCGAGACCGCCTATCAGGCCAGCGACCGCTGTCGCTTCCACGTGCCGTGCCCGCACTGCGGCGACGCCCAGGCGCTGGAGTGGGGCGCCGACCAGGCGCACGGCATCAAGTGGGACCGCGACCCCGTCACCGGCGCCGCGCTGCCCGACACCGTGCGCTACGTCTGCCGGGCCTGCGGCAGCGAGATCCGCGAGCACCACAAGCCGGCCATGCTGGCCGCCGGCGCCTGGGTGCCCGAGCGGCCGGGCGCGCAGGCCGGCCGCGTGCGCGGCTTCCACCTCAGCAGCCTGTACTCGCCGCTCGGCTGGCTCAGCTGGTCCGAGCTGGTGATCGAGTGGGAGCGTGCCCACACTGCCGCCCGCGCGGGCGACGTCACCCTGCTGCGCGCCTTCATCAACACCCGCCTGGCCGAGACCTTCGAGGAGCAGGGCGACAAGGCCGACGAGCACGCACTGCGCAAGCGCGCCGAAGACCTCCCGCTGCGCGTCGTCACGTGGGGGCACTACGTCATGACCATGGGCGCCGACGTCCAGGGCGACCGCCTCGAGGCCTACCTCTGGGCTTGGGGCCGCGGAATGGAGCGCCAGCTCGTGGACCGTGCCGTGTTCTACGGCGACCCGGCCATCCCCGAGGGCGAAGCCGGCAGCCCCTGGACGGCGCTCACCGAGTACCGCCGCACCCCGGTGCTGCACGCCAGCGGCAAGCCCGTGCCCGTCCTGGCCAGCTTCATCGACTCCGGCGGCCACCACACACAGGCCGTCTACGACTACGCGCGCCGCCACCAGCACGCCCACGTCTACGCCGTGAAGGGCAGCAGCATCGGCGGCAAGGCCATCCTCGGCAAGCCGACCGATCAGGACATCAGCTGGCGCGGCCAGCGGCTCAAGCACGGCGTCAAGCTCTGGCCGATCGGCACCGACACCGCGAAGGCCGAGATCTACGGCCGGCTGCGCCTGACCGAGCCCGGCCCCGGGTACGTCCACCTCAGCCGGCACCTGGCGCCCGAGGTCTTCGAGCAGCTCACCGCCGAGCGCCTGGTCACCAAGTTCCAGGCCGGCCGCCAGCGCCTGGAGTGGGTCAAGCCCGCGGGTCGCCGCAACGAAGCGCTCGACTGCGCCGTCTACGCCCTGGCCGCGGCCATCTTTGGCGGCATCGACCGCTGGAAGGAGGGCGACTGGGAGAAGTGGCAGGGCAGGGTGGAGTCGCGCGACCTGTTCGACGCCGCGCCGGCGCCGGCCGGCGAGCCGGCCGCGCAGCCCAGCCCTGCGGCTGACCCCGCGCCTGAGGCCTCAGTTCTGCCGCCACCGCCACCGGCCCCGCCTCCTGCGGCCAGCGCTTCGTCGGCCGCCGCCCCCGATCCCGCTCCCCCACCACCCCAGCCTCGCCCGTTCTCCCGCGCCTGGTGACCCCAGCCCACCGCTGCCATGCCGAACGACAACACCCGCCCCGCCCATCGCCCGTCCCGCCCGGTGCTGCGCCGCCAGCGCGAGCCCGACCTCGTGGATCGCATCTTCGACTTCCTGGCCGACGACCCCAGGCTCAGGGGCCTGCCGCCGGCCGAGCTTGAAACCCTGCAGGCCGCCGTGCGTGCCGAGTTCGCGGGCGAGGAGTGCTACATCACCAGCCAGCCCGCCACCGCGCGCCAGGAGCTTGCCGCCAGCGTGCTGCGCCTGTTCGATGGACGCAACGCCACCGAGGTGGCGCGCTGCCTGCAGATCAGCCGCGCCACCGTCTACCGCGTGCTTAAGCAGGCGCGCAGGCCTGCCGCTGGCCAGAGCCCCTTCCACGTGCCGGCCGCATCCCGTCTCACGTTTCCTGGAAATGAGACAGCCCAGCCCGTAGCTTCGGAGCCGCCATGCCCTTCACTGCCGCAGACCTGACCGCCATCGAGACCGCCCTTGCCTCGGGCGAACTCTCCGCGAAGGTGGGTGACCGCGAGGTCACCTACCGCAGCGTGTCCGACCTCGAGCGGGCGCGGCGCCTCATCAAGGCCGAGCTCGATGCCCAGGGCAACACCGCTGCGGTGCGCCGTGGCTCGTACAGCGTGCGCTTCACCACCGCCCGCGGGGACTGATCCATGGCCGACGCCACCGCGCCCAACCTGCTCGACCGCCTCGTCGGCTACCTCGCCCCGGCCACGGCCATTCGCCGCATGCGTGCGCGCGAGGCTCTCACGCGGGCCTACGAAGGTGCCAGCCAGCGTGACGGCTGGCGGCCCCGGCGCAGCGGCGCCAGCGCCAACACCGACCACCTGGCCGATGCTTCCAGCCTGCGTGCCCGCTCGCGTGCCCTCGTGCAGAACGTTCCCTATGTGCGCCGCGGCCTCGACAGCCTGGTCGCCAACATCATCGGCACCGGCATCACCCCGCGCAGCCTCGCGCAGAACGCCTCCGCCATTGACCGCCTGTGGAACGACTGGGCGCAGGTGGCCGACGCCGACGGCCGCCTCGACCTCTACGGCATCCAGGCCGCCGCCTACCGGGCCATGGAACAGGACGGCGAGGTGCTGATCCGCCTGCGCACGCGGCGCCGCGAAGACGGCCTGCCCGTGCCCCTGCAGCTGCAGCTGCTCGAGATCGACTGGCTCGACACCTCCAAGACCGGCGTCGCGCCGAACGGCAACACCATCGTCGGCGGCATCGAGTACGACGTGCTGGGCCGCCCGCTGGCCTACTGGCTGTGGGACCAGCACCCGGGCGACATCACCGTGCCGCGGCGCGGCCGTGCCGCGAGCTACGCCGTGCCGGCCAGCAGCATCATCCACCTCTACAACCCCGAGCGCCCGGGCCAGGGGCGAGGCTTCCCGCGCCTGGCGCCAGTCATCGCCCGCGTGCGCGACCTGCAGCTCTACGAAGACGCCGAGCTGCAGCGCAAGAACCTCGAGACCCGGCTGGCCGTTCTCGCCAGCGGCGACCCCTCCACCATGTCGCTGTCCGAGAGCCAGGAGCAGAGCGCCGTGCGTGCCAATGGCGAGCTCGGCACCCTGGCCAGCGGCAGCATCACTCAGGTGCCGACGGGCATGTCGCTCACCGTCGTCGAGCCCAAGGCCGCGCCGGGCTACGTCGACTACCTGCGTTTCAACCTCCACCTCATCGCCGCCGGCATGGGCGTCACCTACGAGATGCTCACCGGTGACGTCAAGGAGGTGAACTTCTCCAGCGCCCGCGTCGCGCTGCTGGAGTTCCGCCGCGGCGCCGAGCAGCTGCAGTGGCTCACCGTCATCCCGCGCCTGTGCGTGCCGATCTGGCGGGCCTTCATCGACGCTGCGGTGCTCGGTGGCGCGCTGCCGCGTGCCGACTACGCCGTCGACTGGTCCACGCCGAAGTGGGACTACGTCAACCCCGAGCAGGACGTCAAGGCCGACCTGGCCGAGATCTCCGGCGGCCTGAGCACCATCAGCGAGAAGCTGCGCCGCCGGGGCTACAAGCCCGACCTCGTGTTCCGCGAGCTGCGCAGCGACTTCGAGCGCCTGCGGGCCGATGGCACGCTCGACCTGCTGCTGCAGCTGCAGACCGGCCAGGCTGCCACGGCCGAGCCGGCGCCGCCCGCAACCTGAACGCGCAGTTCTACAAGTTGTCTCACGTTTCCTGGAATTGAGACACGCGGCGCCCGAGCATGGGCGCCATGACAACCCCGCAGACCTCTGCCGGCAATTCGCACCTGCTGCCCACGCAGCAGCGCGCCGCCAGCATCGCGCCGAGCAGCTTCAACGCTGCCGAGCGCACCGTCGACGTCATCTGGACCACCGGCGCCAAGGTGCGCCGAATGGACTGGTGGACCGGCCAGGCCTATGACGAGGAGCTCGTCGTCAGCGCCGAGGCCGTCGACCTCTCCCGCCTGGCCAGTGGCGCCGCCCCGGTGCTGGACTCCCACCGCGCCTACGGCCTCGACTCGCAGATCGGCGTCGTGCTGCGCGCCAGCGTCGAGGGCGGAGAGGGCCGCGCCACCCTGCGCCTGAGCGAGCGCGAGGAGCTTGCCGGCCTCGTGCGCGACATCGAGGCCGGGATCATCCGCAACATCAGCGTGGGCTACAACGTCCAGCGCTACGAAGTGGTGGCCGCGGCCAACCGCACCGACGGCGGCACCGTGCCGCTGTACCGGGCTGTCGCCTGGCAGCCCGCCGAACTCTCCTTCGTCCCCATTCCCGCGGATGCCGGCAGCGGCACCCGTGGCGACCCTGCGCATGGCGGCACGCCGTGCCTGTTCGTGTCGGCCCCTGCTGCCGACGCTACCCGGGCACCTGCCCAACCCACCACCTCGAGGACTTCGATGGACGACTCGCTCCAGCCCGGCAGCGCCGCCCCGGCCGCCGACACCAATCCCGCCCCGGCTGCGCAGCCTGCGGCGCAGCAGCGCGCCGACGCGCAGCCCGCGCAGACCGCCGCCGACATCACCGACCTGTGCGTGCGCCACGGCGTGCCGCAGCTGGCCGCCGGCCTGATCCGCTCCGGCCAGGGCCTCGACGGCGCCCGCGCCGCCGTGCTGGCCGAGCTGGCCGTGCGTGACGCCGCCTCGGGCGGCCACCGCAACGTCGGCGCCACGCGCGTCGAGACTGTCTCCGACGAGATGGCCACGCGCATGGCGGGCATCGAGCAGGCCATCCTGCACCGCATCGCCCCGCGCACCCAGCTCGACGACAACGGCCGCCAGTACCGCGGCATGTCGCTGCTGGAGATCGGCCGCGCCTTCCTCGAGGCCCACGGCCAGCAGACCCGCGGCGTGGACCGTGTCACCCTGGCCGGCCGCATCCTGCACTTCCGTGCCGGCGGCATGCACACCACCAGCGACTTCTCCTCGCTGTTCGCCAACGTCGCCAACAAGCGCCTTCGCGGCGCCTACGACGAGAACCCCGGCACCTACGCCATGTGGGCTCGCCGCGGCCCGAACGCGCCCGACTTCAAGAACGTCAGCGTGGTGCAGCTCTCTGGTGCCCCGGATCTGCTGCAGACCAACGAGCACGGCGAGTTCAAGTACGGCACGATGCGCGACGGCGCCGAGACCTACGCCGTCATCACCTACGGCCGCATCGTCAGCCTGACCCGTCAGGCCATCATCAACGACGACCTGCGCGCCTTCGACCGCCTGGTCACCGCCTTCGGCTTCGCGGCCCGCCGGCTGGAGAACCGCACGGTCTACAGCCAGCTCACCGCCAACGCCAACCTGGCCGACGGCGGCGCGCTGTTCAACAGCACCGCCATCACCACGGCCGGCGGCCACGCCAACCTCGGCACCGGTGCCGGCAGCGCGCTGCAGCTGTCGAGCCTGTCCACGGCGCGCGCTGCCATGCGCGTGCAGAAGGGCCTGGCCGGCGAGGAGCTCAACCTCGCGCCGAGCTTCCTCATCGTGCCGGCCGCGCTGGAGCAGACCGCCTACCAGCTCACCAGCAACCAGTACATGCCGGCCCAGCCGAGCAACATCAACGAGTTCCGCACCGGTGGCCGCACCGCGCTGGAGCCCGTGGTCGAGCCGCTGCTGGACGCCTCCAGCGCCTCGGCGTGGTACCTGGCCGCCGCCAGCTCGCAGGTCGACACCGTCGAGTACTGCTACCTCGACGGCGCCGAAGGCCCGGTCATCGAGAGCGACGTCGGCTTCGAGGTCGACGGCGTCTCCTACAAGTGCCGCCTGGACTTCGGCGCCAAGGCGATCGACTTCCGCGGCCTCTACAAGGCCAACGGCGCCTGATGACCCACCGGGCGCCCGCACGGGCGCCCGGCTGACGCACACCACGCACAGCAGCAAGGAACAGCACCATGCGCAACTTCATCCAGGACGGTGACGTGCTCACCGTCGCCGCCCCCTACGACGTCGCCTCGGGCGCCGGCATGCAGGTGGGCTCCCTGTTCGGCGTCGCCTCTGCGGCGGCGCTCAATGGCGCCACCGTCGAGATGGCTCTCGAAGGCGTCTACGAACTGACGGCCCTCGGTACCGACACCGGCAGCGTCGGCACGGTCGTGTACTGGGACAACACCAACAAGCGCATCACCACGACCGTCGGCTCCAACCTCAAGGTCGGCGCACTCTGGGTCGCCAAGACCAACGGCCAGACCACCGCCGTCGTGCGGCTGAACGCCACGGTCTAAGCCGCGCCCGCCACCATGCCCGCCGCCCCGTTCGCCGCCCTCGAAGCCCGCGTCAACGCGGCCGTCTTCGCGCGGCTGGCGAACGTGGTGGTGCAGCTCGGCGGCATCCAGCGCGCCGGCATCTTCGACAACGGCCACACGGTGGCCAGCGTCGCCGGGCTGGGCATGGCCTCGCGCGGCCCCGCGCTGCAGCTGCCCACCGCGCACGTGCCGCCCACGCCGGAGGGCCGACCGGTCGTCGTGCAGGGCAGGGCGTACACCATCGTCGAGCACCAGCCTGACGGCACCGGCATCAGCACGCTGCTGCTGGAGGTGGCCGCATGACCACCGTCGTCTCGCAGGTCGTCGGCGCCGTCGTGGCTGCCCTGCAGGCCGCGCCGGCCGTCTCGGCCAACGTCGCGCGGGTTCGCCTGCGGCCCTGGAGCGAGGCCACCACCTCGGCCGTGGCCGTGCGCCCCATCGACGCCACGCGCGAGGAAGCCTCGCTCTACGGCTTCGGCGGCCCCGAGGCCTGGCAGGTCCGCGTGGCCGTCGAGTGCTACGCGCGCAGCACCACCACCGCGCCCGACGCCGCCATCGACTCGCTCGTCCAGGCCGTCTACGGCCGCCTCATGGCCGACCCGACCCTCGGCGGCGTCATCACCGCCGGGCTCGAGCCCCAGGGCATCACCTTCGACTTCGACGCCGAGGCCGAGAAGTTCGCCGCCGCCACCTTTGTCCTTGCCGCCCGCATCCGCACGGCGGGCACCAACCTTTCCTGACAGGAGCCCGCCACCATGGCTTTCTACTTCGCCGAAGGCTCGAAGTTCTACCTCTCGCAGACCTTCGCCACCGCCAAGACCATCACCGGCATCAGCAACGCCAACCCCGGCGTGGCCACGGCCACCGCGCACGGCTACGCCGACAACGACGAGATCCTGCTCGCCTCGGGCTGGGAAGACGCCACCGACAGCGTCTACCTCGCCGACCAGCTCACCGCCGACACCTTCGGCATCAAGGGCCTGAACAGCTCCGACACCACCTGGTTCGCCGCCGGCGCCGGCGCCGGCTCGGCGCAGAAGATCAGCTCCTGGGTCGAGATCCCGCAGGTGCTGAACATCAGCGCCAGCGGCGGTGACGCGCGCTTCACCAACGTCGAGCTGCTGGCCCGCCGCAACAGCATCGCGGTGCCCACCGGCTTCAACCCGACGCAGCTCACGCTCAGCCTTGCGCACGACCCCAACCTCGCTGGGTACCAGACGATGCTCGACATCTCGCGCCGCCTCGCCAAGGTCGCGTTCAAGGTCGTGATGGCCGGCGGCGGCACGGGCTACGGCTACGGCCACCTGACGGTCTCCGAGATGCCTGCCATGCAGCGCAACCAGGTCAACACCGTGCAGTGCGGCATCGCCATGCTGGGCCGGTTCATCACCTACGCCTGACGGTTTCGGGGCGCGGCACGCGGCTTCTCCTCCCGCGCGCCGGATCCGATGGGTCCGAGTCCGGCACGCCGCGCCCCACCTCCTGATCGGACCCGTCAGCTATCGGACCCATCCTCATGTCGATCAAGATCAACGTCAGTGACAAGGTGCGCTGCAAGGTCAGCGGCACCATCGCCGACGCCAGCGGCCCGCAGCCGTTCGACTTCTCCTTCGTCGCCCGGCGCCTGTCGGCCGACGAGCTCGCCGACCAGCTCACCAACAGCGACCAGCTTGTGGAGGAGTTCCTCGCCGGCGTCATCGAGTCGTGGCAGGGCGTCAAGGCCGAGGCCGGCGAGATCCCCTACAGCCGCGAGGCGCTCGCCCAGCTGCTGCAGATCCCGGGCATCGGCCGCCTGATGCTGGGCGCCTACATCACCGACTGCGGCGCCCGCGCAAAAAACTAGCAGACGTCGCCCGTGCAGCAGCCGAGCATGCCCAGCGCCGCCAGCAGCCAGCCCACGCCTTCGAGCAGGCACTGGCTGCGCTCGGCCCTGGCGGCACGGGCGACGACGAGGTCTTCCTCTGGCGGTGCAACCTGCCGGCCTGGGAGACCTGGTGCGCGCTGCAGACTCAGTGGCGCACCAGCATGGCCGGCGCCACGGGTCTGGACTACGCCGCCGCGCTCGCGTGGCTGCGTGACGTGGAAGGCCTCGCGGGTGACGAGCTGCGCGAGCGCATGCACCTGCTGCGCGGCTGCGAGCACGCCGTCCTGGAGGTCTACGCGCGGCGCGACGACGACCAGCCGATGGGGTAGCGACTGATGCAGCAGAACATCGGCATTCGCATCAGCGCCGAAGGCGCCGCGCAGACCAGCGCCGAGATCGACCGCGCCGCGCAGAGCCTAGGCCGCCTGGGCGGCGCGGCGCAGTCGATCGACCGCACGCTCGGCACGCTGCGTGGCGCGTTCGCCGGCCTCGCCGCCGGCCTGTCGGTGCGTGAGTTCTTCCAGGCCGCCGACGGCATGGCCCAAGTCAACGCGCGGCTGCGCCTGGCCACCACCAGCGCGCAGGAATTCGCCGCGGCGCAGGCCGATGTCTACCGCATCGCCCAGGCCAACAACACCGCCCTGGCCGACACCGCCACGCTCTATTCGCGGCTGGCCGACCCGGTGCGCCGCCTGGGCGGCAGCGCCCGCGACACCGCCGCCATCACCGAGGCCGTCGCCACCTCGCTGCGCATCGTCGGCGCGTCGAGCGCCGAGTCCTCGTCGGCCATCCTGCAGTTCAGCCAGGCGCTGGCCGCCGGCGCGCTGCGCGGCGAGGAGTTCAACAGCGTCAACGAAGCCGCGCCGCGGCTCATGCAGGCGCTGGCCGACGGCCTCGGGCGCAACCGGGGCGAACTTCGCGCCATGGCCGAGGCCGGCCAGCTGACCGCCGATGTGGTGGGCAAGGCCCTGATCGGCCAGCTCGGCCGCCTGCAGGCCGAAGCCGCCACCCTGCCGCAGACAATCGGCGGCGCCTTCCAGCAGCTGCGCAACGACGCCACCCTCCTGGCTGCCAGCCTCGACCAGATCACCGGCTCCAGCGCCGGCATCGCCAGCATCGTGGGCGGTGTGGCCGGTGTGCTGGGCGAGTTCGGCCGCGCGGCGCAGCTCGTGGCCAAGGACACCAAGACCATGGCCGGCGAGTTCAGCGCGGCCGAGGGTGTCGTGCTGGCGCTGGGCACCAGCATGGAGGCCCTGGTCGTGCTGGGTGCCAACGTCGCCTTCACGTTCGACCGGATCGTGCAGCAGATCGTCGCCACCCAGCGCGTGCGCGAGCTGCTGATGCAGGGCAAGTTCGACGAGGGCATGGAGCTGCGGGAGCGCTTCAACCGCGAGAGCGAGACCGCCCGCGCCCGGCTCGACGCCTTCACCGAGCGCGTGATCGGCTCCACCGCCCGCATCATTGCCCAGCGCGACGCTCTGCGACAGGGAACGCTCAGCCTGAGCGAGTACAACGCCGAGATGTCCAAGCTGCTGCGGCAGCAGGGCGTGCAGGGGGCCAACCTGCAGGCGCCTCCGGCAACCGGAGGAGTCAGCAACAGGGCGACCCGCCGCACCGGCCCCACCGAAGCCGAAATCTTCGCCGAGCGCAGCCTCCGCGCCATCGCCGCCTACGAAAAGGCCGAGGCCGACCTCGAGGCCCAGCTGCGCCGCAGCGCCCAGGCCGAGCGCGAGCTGGCCGCGGCGCGTGACCTGCGCGACGTCGCCAAGTATGAAGAAGCCGAAGCCGCCATCGACCGCTCGCTCAAGAGCGCGGCCGACATGGTGCAGGCCATCGAAGACGAGACCCGCGCCCTGACGCAGACCAACACCGAGCGTGAGGTCGCCATCGCCCTGCGTGAGCTGGAGCGCACCGGCCTGGAGCGCGGCAGCTACGCCTACGAGCAGTACGCCGCCAAGATCCGTGCGGCCGTAGTCAACCGCGAGACCGTGCGCGAAAGCGTCGAGCAGACCCGCGAGATCGAGGCCCAGTGGCAGCGCACCACCGACAACATCGAGCGCGCGCTGACCGACGCACTGATGAACGGCGGCAAGAGCGCGTGGGAGTACATCAAGGGCCTGTTCCGCAGCGAGGTGCTGCGGCCCATCATCCAGGCCGTCGTGCGGCCGGTTGCTGGCACTGTCTCTGGCATCGTCTCGTCGTTCCTCGGCCTGCCCAGTTCGGCCGGAGCTTCGACCGGCAGCGGCGCTGGCTTCGGCGGCTACAACTGGGGCGGCGGCGGGACGATCGGCGTCGGTGGTCTGCCGGGCATGGGCGGCGCCGGCAACATGCCCGGGTCCAACTGGTTCACCGACTTCGGCGGTTCGGTCTCCAATGGCGTGAACCGGATCGGGCAGCAACTCGCATCGTCCCGCGAGTGGGCGGACTTCGGCACTTCGCTGATGGACGCCTCCGACACCATCGGCAAGGTCGCCGGCACGCTGGGCGAGGTCGCCAGCTACTACCAGGCCTTCAAGGCAGCCGAAGACGGAAAGTGGGGGCAGGCCATCGGCCAGGCCGTGGGCACCGCGATCGGCGGCCCGCTTGGCGGGATGATCGGCAACACCATCGGCTCCTGGCTCGACAAGGTGTTCTCCGGCGGCGCCGGCACCCCGCACCGCGGCTCCATCGTGCGCACCATGGCCGACGGCACCCAGTCGCTGGCCCGTGATGCCGACTGGGCCGGCATCTTGAACAACTACGACCAGGGCACCGACCAGGGCCTGCGCACGCTGGCCGGCATCGCCACGGGCGGCTTCAACCGCTTCGCCAGCGCCTTCGGTGCGCAGGGCACCGCGCAGTCGGTCATCAGCTTCGCCGCGGATGGCCGCGACGCCTCGATCGGCAACTTCCAGCTCAGCGCCGACGGCCGCTCGCTGGTGAACCTCGGCGGTGCCGACTTCGCGCGCTACGGCAGCGACGGCGCGCAGGCCTTCCAGGCATTCGGCCTCGACGTGCTCAAGCAGACCCGGGCCGCGCTCGACACGCTCGACCTCTCGCAGTGGGCGCGCGACGAGCTGAAGAAGTTCGACGAGAGCATCGCCACGCTGGGCGAAGGCAACCTCGAACGCGCCACCGACCTGTTCAACAACACCGTCGAAGGCATCGCCCGGCTGCAGGCCGGCATGGTCGAGCTGCAGCGCTTCATGGAGCCGCTCGGCGGCGTGTTCCTGCGCGTCTCCGACCTGTCGGGCGACGCCATGAAGGAGCTGGTCGACTTCGCGGGCGGCTTGGAAAACCTCGCCAACCAGACCCAGAGCTACGTCCAGAACTTCTTCCGCCGCGAGGAGATCGCCGGCCTGCAAGCGCGCGAAGTGCGCGACACCCTGCTCGGCGCCGGCCTGACCGAGGACCAGCTTCGCGGCCTCGACACCCGCGAGGAGTTCCGCGCCCTGGTCGAGAGCATCGACCCGACGACCGAGGCCGGCCGCAAGCAGCTCGCCGCGCTGCTGGGCGTGTCGGGCACGTTCGCCGGCCTGAGCGACTACTTCGGCACCGACGGCGGCGACCTGCTCAGCGCTGCCGGCCAGGCGCCTAACACCGGCCCGCTGACGCCACCTGGCGCCGCGCCGGGTGCGCAGTCCGCCGAAAGCCCTGCCGTGAGCGTGCTCACCAGCATCAACGCCGGCATCGACCAAGTGGTCACCACGCTGCGCGAGCTGCTCGAGCTGAACCGCAGCACGCCGCGCGTGGCCATCACGGCACCGGGCGGCACCGAAGTCAACGTGAACTGGAACCCGTGACGTGAAGTCCCTCACCGCCGCCATGAGCGCCGCGCTGGGCGCTCCCGTCACCCGGCCCGGCATCCTCGTCGAAGCCGGCTTCGACACCGTGCGCCGCTGGTCGTCGCGCAGCGCCGTGACGTGGAACGGCTACAGCTGGGGCGCCCAGGCCATGCGGCTCGACGGCCTGCAGGTCAGCGCGCTGCAGGTGCGCGGCACGCTGGTGCTCGACAACCGCGACGGCAGCGCCGGCACGCTGGTACTGTCCGAGGGCGTGCAGGACCGCAGCATCCGAATCTGGGGCTTCGACGCCTCCGCGACCTCGTTGACCGATGTCGTGTGGCTGGCCGACGCCGTGGGCGCCGCCGCGCAGATCAGCGCGACCGAGGTCTCCATCAGCCTGCGTGACGCCGCCGAGGCCACGCTCACGCCGCGCACCTTCGTCAACGCCGCGAACGGCTTCACGCAACTGCTGCCGGCCGGCGCCGTGCTGCGCATCAACGGCATCGACTACCGCCTGGAGCGCCGATAGATGGCCGCCTACCCCTCGCTCCTCACCCTGCGCGAGAGCGCGATGGAAGTCGAAGGCGGCTTCGACCCGGCCCGCGCCACGAACGGCAGCCTGCGCGTGCGCCGTCTCTACGACCACGACAAGGCCAGCTTCGAGGTGCGGCACCTGCTCACCGCGGCCGAGAAGACCACGCTCCAAACGTTCTACGCTGCCGAGCGGCTGGCCGATGTCACCTACACCTGGCCGGCCGACCGCAGCACCTACACCGTGCGCTTCGTCGCCGCGCCGCAGTACCGGCGCGTGGGCAACTTCTTCGAGGCCACCGTGCGCCTCGCCGAGGTGTGACGCATGAACGGCGTCTCGCTGCGCTACGGTGACCTGACGATACCGCCCGCCTCGGCCCTGAACGGCGCCGCGCGTGGTGATCGGCAGCTCGCCGCCGCCGGCCAGCGCTCGGTCGTGCCGCTCGTCTACGGCCGCGACCGCATCGGCGGCCTGCTGCTCAACGTCCTCCGGCCCAGCACCGGCAGCACCAACATTCTCGTGCAGGTGCTCTGGTGCTTCGCCTGCGACGCCGTGCAGGACGTCTACCTGTCCGACCAGGCGCTACCCACGGGCGCCACCGTCACCACCTACCTCGGCACGCAGACCACCGCCGACGCCGCGCTGGTGGCCGCCTTCGCCGCCGCCGGCATCACCTACCCCGACACGCTGGCCGGCTACGCCTACAGCGTGATCGACCTGCCCATCCGCGCCTTCGAGGGCCGGCTGGACTTCACCGCCACCATCCGCGGCCGCAAGGTCTACAACCCGCAGGCCGACAGCACCATGCCAGGCGGCTCGGGCTCGCAGCGGCTGAACGACCCCAGCACCTGGGCCTACAGCAACCTGCCGGCGCTGGCGCTGGCCGACTGGCTGAGCAACAGCCTCTACGGCTGCGGCCGCACCGTGGACTGGGCCAGCGTCAAGACGGCGGCCGACGCCAACGAGGCGTTCGTCGGCGCGTCGTCGCAGCGCCGCCGCCTGATGGGCCTGGCCTTCGTGCAGCCGACCGGCGCGCTCGAAATGCTCGAAGCCCTGCGCGCCTACGCCGGCTGCTGGGTCGTGCCCAGCGCCAACGGCATGCGCCTGATCCCTGACGCCGCGGGCTCGTCGGTGGCCACCTACAGCCACGCCAGCGGCCACATCGCCAGCATCGAGCCGCTGGCGCTGCGCGACATGGCCAACAGCCCGACCGCCGTCGAGGTGCTGTGGACCGACACCAGCATCATCCCGTGGCGCGAGCGCAGCGCGCTTGTGAGCCTGACCGGCGCCGGCAGCACGCGGCCGTGGCGGCTGAGTTCCGTCAAGCTGCCCGGCATCCAGCGCAACGCGCAGGCCCGGCGCGAGGCCACCGAGCGGCTGAACAAGCTGACGCTCACCGATCGCACGACCAGCATCGAAGTCTTCGACCAGGGCATCGCGCACGACATCGGCGACATCATCACCGTCAACCACCCGTTGGGCCTGACAAGCGCCAAGTTCCGCGTCACGGGCATCGAGATGCCCAGCGCCGGCCGCTGGCGCCTGGGCCTCACCGAGTACGACGCTGCGGTCTACTCCGACGACCTGGCCGTCGACCCCACTACGGTCGACCCGCCGAACACCGCGCCTGACACCACCGAGGAAACGCTCACCAGCGCCACGGTCACCGTGCCAGCCAACAGTGCCGGCGTCGTCACGTCGTGGGCCGGCACCGGCACGCAGATCCGCGTCACCGAGGGCAACCGCCCGCTCACCTTCCACGGCACGACGCTGGCCAACGGGCGTTTTACCGTCGGCACGCCCACCGTCTCGCCAGCCGGCTACCTGGTCGTCGGCGCGCGCAGCGGCAGCGGCTCCAAGCGCTGCGTCGTGGCTGACCACGCCGCAGGCGCATCGCACCCCGGCACCCCGGCGGCCACGCTGGTGACCGTCACCTACCCGCTGACCATCCGCGACTCTGCCGGCACCGAAACGACCGTCAGCCTCACGCAGACGCTGCAGATCGTCAACGCGCAGCCCTCGGCCGGCGGCGGCGGCGGCGGCTCGAACAAGGTCACCAAGACCGCCGTCTCGCTCGGCACCCAGGCGGCCAACCAGTCGGCCTTCGCCTGGACGGCTGTCTCCACCGTCTGCACCCGCGGCCTGCTGAGCCGGCTGCACATCACCGCCACCGATTCGGGCGTCTTCGACGTGCAGCTCCGCGACGCCGCGGCCGGCGGCGGCAACCTCTGGCTCGAAGCCATTGACGTCAACGGCCCGGCCTTTGACCTCACGGCGCCGGTCTACATCGAGGGTGCCGCCGGCACCGTCTACGTCGGCATCCGCAACCGCGCCAGCAGCTCGCGCACCTTCACCCTGGCCACCCTCCGCGTCGAGGCGTTCGCATGACCACCTACGTCCAGCTCTACAGCCTGCACGGCGCGCAGCCCGCGCCGCTGCCGGCCGACCTTCCGCCCGACGCCGATCTCGCCGCGCTGGGCTACGTCATCGCCGCGCCGCGGCCCGGCGTGGCCGACGGCGAAGAAGCGCACTGGGCCGGCCGCTACTGGGTGGCGCGCCCCATCGCGCAGGAGGCCCAGCCGTGACCTACAAGACCGGCAGCATCACCAGCGCCACGCCCGCCAAGGCGCTGTTCGACTTGCTCGACCCCGACATCACCGGCGTGGGCTACGTGCGCGTGGAGACGGGCCACACGGCCGGCGGCGTGACGTGGAACGTCTACCGCAGCCCGGCGGCCAGCAACTTCTTCGGCAGCGACTGGTACTTCGCCCTGGGCTACGACACGACCGGGCAGACGACGCTCTACTGGTGCGTCATGGAAGACTGGGACGCCACCAACAAGCTGGCGATCCGGTTCGCGCCAAACACCGCAAGTCTGGTGCCTGGCACTGGCTACATCAACCCGCAGGCCGCCGCCGCGCTGCCGGCCGGGTTCACGCTCAGCCACGCGCTGCCCACAACCGCGTTCACATATGCGTACAGCACGCTAATCGACCGGGTAGCGATTGCGGCGTGGACTGCTGTCAACAGCCCGCGATTCGGCTGGTACATCGGTCTGTACGACAGCTTCTATTCAACCACCGACGATCCGTTTCCTTTGCTCGCCTGCAACATTGGGCAAAGCAACGCAAGCAATTACGTGAGCGTCGCCCAGAACTTCGGCTCTGCTACTCGCGAGCCAATGACGACGGTAGCCAATACGACCAACTTTTCAGCCGGCCAAGTGGCTGCGCACGGCACCAGCAACATTGATGCTGGAGCGGGCAATTGGTGGACGCAAGCGCGCACCAACTCGTATCAGTCGGCGCCGTGGGTCAGCCGGGTGGTGGTCAACGGCAGAGGCGGGGCCCCATCATTCCCACGCGGCTTGTTTCGTGATCTGTGGTCGACGGGCGCAAGTTTGAACAACGGCGACCGCGTTACCTGGAGCGTCAACGGCGTTACCTACGCCGCGGTGCGCGTGAGCGTGGGCGGTTCCGTGGCTCCAAGCGTCTGCATCGGCGAGCTCTGACACATGGCCACGTTCAGCGCCCAATACCCGTCCCTGCGGGCCGACAACGTGACCCGCGCCGACCAAGCGCGCTGGAACGAGCGCCTGGCCGCGCTGCCGCGCATCGGCATGGAAATCGCCGCCCAGTACGCCCTCGTCGGCCCGGCCAACGTGCGGCTGCCCGTCGTGCCCCGGCAGACCCGCTTCCCGAGGACGCCCTGACCATGAGCCTGCCGCCAATAGACGACGTCGCCGCGCTGCACGACCGCATGGACGCCGCCGAGCGGCAGCACGAGGTCTGGGCCACGCACCACCACATGCTGGCCACGCAGATCGCCGAGCTGACGGTGGGCATCCGCACCATGTCCGAAAAGAACGCCGAGATGCAGCAGTCGCTGCTCGACATGGAGCGCCGCATCCCCGAGCTGATGGCCGCCGGCATCGTCGCGGCCGTCGGCAACCCGGCCACCTGGCAGGCTGGCCGCGAGGCAATGAAGCGCCAGGCGCGCGACGCTGCCGGCGGCTGGCTGCTGGGTGGCCTGCGCTTCGTCGCAGACAAGCTCATGTGGGCCGGCGTCGCGCTGCTGGCCATCTACATGCTCGGCGGCTGGCCCGCCATTGCCGCGGCCCTCAAGGTCAAAGGAACCACGCCATGAAGCTCATCGACAACATCCGCCAGGCCCCCCGCATGTGGAGCGTGCAGCTCGCCTCGCTGCTCGTCGCCTGGAGCGCGCTGCCGCTCGACATGCAGGCCGCGCTGGTGCAGGCCGTCGGCATCCCGCAGGAGCGCGTGGCTGCGGTGCTTGGCCTGCTGGTCATCCTCGCGCGCCTCGTCCAGCAGCCTGCGCTGCAGAAGCCGCAGGAGCCGCAGCCGTGAGCCTGATCACGGTGCAGCGGCTCATCGCCGCAGGCGTGCCGCCCACGCAGGCCCGCCAGTTCGCCGAGCCGCTGGCCGCCGCGTGCGCGCGCTTCGACATCACCACCCCGGCGCGCGTCGCCGGTTTCGTCGCGCAGTGCCGGGTCGAGAGCGGAGACTTCACGCGACTCGAGGAAAACCTGCACTACACCACGCCCGATCGCATCCGCTCCGTCTTCCCGTCGCGCGTGCCCAGCCTGGCCGACGCCGCGCGCCTGGTGCGCAACCCGCAGGCGCTGGCCAAGCGCGTCTACCACTCGCGCCTGGGCAACGGCCCCGAGGCCAGCGGCGACGGCTGGCGCTACCGCGGCCGCGGCATCGTGCAGCTCACCGGCCGAGCGAACTACGCCGACGCCGCCGAGGCGCTCGCGCGGCCCTACGTCGAGCAGCCCGAGCTCGTCGCGCAGCCCAGCGACGCCTGTCTCACCGCCGCCTGGTACTGGCACGCCCGCAAGCTGTCCATCCTGGCCGACTCGGCGCAGTGGGACGCCATCACCCGCGCCGTCAACGGCCCCGCCATGCTGCACGCCGACTTGCGGCGGCAGCACGCCGAGCAGGCCCTCACCGCCTTCGTCTGACAAACCCCGCCATGCCCGCGACCACCCACGACATCATCATCGAGCAGGGTGCCACCTTCACCCTGCAGCTCGTCTACAAGACCTCGGCCGGCGTCGCGGTGGACCTGACTGGCTACAGCGCCCGCATGCAGGTGCGTGAAAGCTACCCTGCAGCCAGCCCGCTGCTGTCGTTCACCTCCGCAGCGGGCGGCGGCATCACGCTGGGCGGCGCGGCCGGCACCATCCTGATCGAGGCCAGCGACGAAACCACCGCGGCGATCAACACGCGCCAGACCATCTGGGCCGTCTACGACCTCGAGCTCGTGCCCACAGACGGCAAGGCCCTGCGCCTGCTCGAAGGCGCCGCGCAGATCCGCCCGGAGGCCACGCGATGAGCAACGTCGTCCAGGTCGTGCAGCAGCCGGCACCCATCGTCCAGGTCGTGCAGCAGCCGGCCATGGTCGTCGAGGTCGAGATGCCGTCCGGCGTCTCCAGCGTCGACGCGCCGCTGACCTATGACCCGGTGACGCAGCGGCTGGGCTTCAGCGCCGCACAGGTAACGGGCCTTCCGCCCTCGGCCACCACCGGCACGGCCGTGGTCGACGCCGACCCACGTCTCAGCAATCCCCGCGCGCCCACCACGCACAAGAGCACCCACGCCACCGGCGGCAGCGACGCGCTCACCCCGGCCGATATCGGCGCCGAGCCGGCGGGCACCTCTGCCGCTGGCATGGCCTCGCACCTGGCCGCCAGTGACCCGCACCCGCAGTACGCCACCACCGCCGAGGCCGCCGCTGCCGCACCCGTGCAGAGCGTGGCCGGCAAGACGGGCGCCGTCACGCTGACGCCGGCCGACGCAGGCGCAGACCCGACTGGAACCGCCATCGCAGCCGTGGCCGCCCACGTCGCCGCTGCCGACCCGCACAGCCAGTACACCACCGCCGCGCGCGTGCGCGACGTCGTGCTGACCGGGCTCAGCACCGCCACGAACGCGGCCATCGCCGCCGCCGACTCAATCCTGGCTGCCTTCGGCAAACTGCAGGCCCAGATCAACGCGCACTTCGGCGCGGGCGGCGCGGCGCACGCCAACGCCACCACCAGCGCCGCCGGCTTTATGGCCGCAGCCGACAAGACCAAGCTTGACGGCATCGCCCCGGCCGCCACCGCCAACGCCACCGACGCCCAGCTCCGCGACCGCGCCACGCACACCGGCACCCAGGCCATCAGCACCGTCAGCGGCCTGCAGACTGCGCTCGACGGCAAGGAGGCCGCCGGCACCGCCGCGGCCAGCATGGCCACGCACCTGGCCGCCACGGACCCGCACAGCCAGTACACCACCGCAGCCGAGGCCGCAACCGCCGCGCCAGTTCAGAGCGTGGCCGGCCGCACCGGCGCAGTGACCATCGCCGCTGCCGACATCACCGACAGCACCGCCGCTGGCCGGGCACTGCTGACTGCCGCCGACGCGCCAGCGCAGCGCACCGCGCTCGGCCTGGCCATCGGCACCGACGTGCAGGGCTACGACGCTGACCTGCAGGCCATCGGCGCGCTCGCCGGCACCGCCGGCCTGTTGCGCAAGACGGCGGCCAACACGTGGAGCCTCGACGGGGCCAGCTACCTGACGGGCAACCAGACCGTCAGCATCAGCGGCGACGCGACGGGCTCGGGCGCCACGGCGATCACGCTGACGCTCGCCAACAGCGGCGTCAGCGCGGGCACCTACAACGACAGCGCCACCTCAATGCGCCCGTTCACGGTCGACGCCAAGGGCCGTGTCACCAGCATCGGCACCGCCGTCACCATCACCCCGGCGTGGTCCTCGATCACCAGCAAGCCGACGACCCTGGCCGGCTACGGAATCACCGACGCGCAGCCGCTCGACTCTGACCTGACCGCCATCGCGGCGCTCACGCACGCGGTCGACAACTTTCTGGTCAGCAACGGGACCGCCTGGGTGCGCGAAACTCCTGCCGAGGCGCTGGTGTCGCTCGGTCTCGGGACGCCCACCGGCACGGGCAATGTGGTTCGAGCGACCAGCCCCACGGTCTCTGATGCGACGCTCAACGGCCAGACTCGGCTCGCAGCCGGCACCGCCGCCGCCCCCGCGCTGACCACGATTGGCGACTTGGATACGGGGGTGTTTTTCCCCGCCGCGAACACGTGGTCGGTGGCGACTGGTGCGTCGGAGCGCATGCGGATCAGCAGTACCGGTGATGTCGGTATTGGCATGACACCAGGCACGAAGCTCGATGTCCAAGGTGATATCACCGCTCGCGGCGCAAGCATCTCCTCGGCCGCGTACATCAACATGGGTGCTGCGTACACAGCCGCGTACCTTGAATGGGTTCCAGGATCGAGTCAGCTAACGATCATGAACTCCCAAGCTGGCCCGCTGCGGTTTGCCACCAACAATGGCGAGCGCATGCGGATCACCAGCAGCGGGAATGTTGGCATCAACGATTCAAACCCCGGCTATCTGCTGACGCTGACTGGCGCGAGCAATCCGCAAGTCTGGGTCAGTGCCACAAACGTTGCGGGCAACAGCGCAGGAATCGGCTTCGAAAATCAGGGCCAGCGCAACTGGCAAATCTGGGCGGATCGCAGCACCGACACCCTGAGCTTCGGCAACAACAACCGCGGCTCGACAAATGTCGTTATCAGCAATACGGGCAATGTCGGTATTGGGACCACGAGCCCTGCTGTTCGGCTCGAAGTCGCCGGGCAAATCCGCACCGAAGCGCCGACAGGTGGTACTGCTGCCAACTGGAGACTCGGCACCGTTCACACGGTCAGCCCAACGTCGCCCAACCGCACCATAGAAGTCGATATTGGCGGAACGATTTACTACCTGCACGCCAAGACCACCAACAACTGAAAGGCAACATCATGAACATCCTCTGGCAAATCGAGTGGATGCGCTGCGTCCCGCAGATCGAAGGCGTCGAAAATCTGGTCGTCGAGTGCGGCTGGCGAGCGACGGCGAGCGACGGCCCGCACAGCGCCGCCGCGTACGGATCGTGCGCTTGGAGCCAGCCTGAGAGCGCCGAGGGCTTCGTGCCCTACAGCGAGTTGACCGAGGACCAAGTGCTCGGCTGGGTCTACGGCAGCGGCGTCGACCGCGCGGCCACTGAGGCCGCGCTGACCAAGCAGGTCAACGACCTCATCAACCCGCCCATCGTGCAGCCGGCGCTGCCGTGGGCCAACAACACCGAAAGCCACGCATGACCACGCCCACCACCGTTACCCTGTCCGTCCAGCTCGTCGACGCCGTGCTGACCTACCTCGGCACCCGGCCGTACGCCGAGGTAGCGCGCCTGATTCACGCGGTGCAAGCCGAGGCCAAGCAGTCCATGGACGCGCAGCAGCAGGCTGCGCAGGACGCAGAGCAGGCAAAGAACGCTGCCGCTCAAGCCGCAGAGGTGGTGCAAGCCGCCAAGGCCGCCGCGCAGGACGGCCAGCGGTCGTGATGCTGCCCTGGCTCGGCCTGGCCGCCCGCGCCGCCCTGGCCGCCGGCATCGTCGCCGCAGCCGGCTGGGCGCTCACGGCCGCGTACCGCGCCGGCCACGACCGCGCCCAGCTCAAGGCCCGCGAGCTGGCCGACGCCGCGGCCGAGCAAGCGCGCGAGCTGGCACGCGAGCGCGCCAGGGCAACCGGGAGGATCGACCATGACACCCACCAAGCACTACGCGCGGCACAGGCTCACGCTGATGCTGCTGCCGCTGACGCTCGCGGCCTGCGCGACGCGCTCGCCAGCGCCACCGCTTCCGCCCCCGGAGCTTCCCAGCCCGCCGGCTGCGCTGATGTCCGACAGCAGCGTGACCGACTGGCAGGACTACTCGCAGAAGGCGCGGAACTGGTTGCAGCGTGCGCGGCAGCAGGTGATCGAGTTGCTGCCACCGCCACCGGGCTGCAACGCTACGTCACCGAGGTCAGCGGGGTGTCTGTGACAGGCCGGTGAGTGTGCGGAAAGTGTGCGGGGAAATCTGTCCACCATCGGGCACGAAATGCGAATACTGCGCAAGATGCGCGGCGTCGTTCACCTATGAAAGACCGCCTCAGAGCGGGTTCGTAAACCGCGCGCCTCGGACTCGAAATCCGGTATACGGTTTCACCGTATCGAGGGTTCGAATCCCTCCCTTTCCGCCAGCCGTAAGGCTTTTTGCGATAGTGCCCGCTAACGTG
>JBILNT010000215.1:0-5411 GCA_044374875.1 Rubrivivax sp. | reverse complement strand
GGCGACAGGTAGCCACGGTCGAACTGCATGCCCTCGACGACGTCGAGCTCGTTGTTCAGGCTCTTGCCGTCCTCGACGGTGATGACGCCTTCCTTGCCGACCTTGTCCATCGCCTCGGCGATGATCCTGCCGATCGACTCGTCCGAGTTCGCCGAGATCGAGCCGACCTGGCCGATCTCCTTGCTGGTGGTGGTGGGCTTGCTGGCCTTCTTCAGTTCCTCGACCAGCGAGGTCACGGCGCGGTCGATGCCGCGCTTGAGGTCCATCGGGTTCATGCCCGCGGCAACGTACTTCATGCCCTCGCGCACGATGGCCTGGGCGAGCACGGTCGCGGTGGTGGTGCCGTCACCGGCGTTGTCGCTGGTCTTGGAAGCAACTTCCTTGACCATCTGCGCGCCCATGTTCTGCAGCTTGTCCTTGAGCTCGATCTCCTTGGCGACCGAGACACCGTCCTTGGTGACGGTGGGGGCGCCGAACGAGCGCTCGAGCACCACGTTGCGGCCCTTGGGGCCCAGCGTGACCTTGACGGCGTTGGCGAGGATGTTCACGCCCTCGACCATGCGGTGGCGCGCATCCGCGCCGAAAACCACGTCCTTAGCAGCCATGTGCTATCTCCGAAAACAGATGAGTATTTGATCAAGGCCAGGCGCGGAACCGGCTTTGCCGGGCCGCTGCCTGAGCCCCCTCGGGGGGTGGCGAGGATCGCGGCACCCGCCGCGACCGCAGCCTGGGGGCCTCGGCGTACCTTCGCCAAGTTAGCCTTCGACGAAAGTGATTCGCCTTCGGCGAATCACTTTTCGACGACGGCGAAGAGGTCCTCTTCGCGCATCACCAGCAGCTCGTCGCCGTCGACCTTGACGGTCTGACCGCTGTACTTGCCGAACAGGACGCGGTCGCCGACCTTGACGTTGAGGGCCGCGAAATCGCCCTTGTCGTTGCGCTTGCCCGGGCCGACGGCCAGGATCTCGCCCTGGTCGGGCTTCTCGGCGGCGTTGTCGGGGATGACGATGCCCGAGGCGGTCTTGGTTTCGTTCTCGAGGCGCTTGACGATCACGCGATCGTGCAACGGACGAAGCTTCATTTCATCTCCTGATGGGTGAAGGGGGGTCGGGAGCCTGGCGGCGCCAGACGCTGCCGCAGGCGTCCCGGCCTGGCAGGGGCGTCATGCGGTGCGTACGAACTCACCAACTATTAGCACTCACGATGGATGAGTGCTAGCAGACCAATTATAGGGGTCGGTTGGCGGCATTCAAGAGCCTGCTCCCCACAACCCTTCACGGACTGGCGACACGCAGGACTTTCAAGCAAGTGCGCGCACACATTGGTGGTCGATCGGGCCGCAAGCACGGTTCAGGCGATGCGAATCGCCGTCGTTCTGACCGCGCTCAAGCGTGACGGGGGGAGGGCGACCTACCGTGCCACGCCATGGGTGCGGCGGTCCGAGGCGCCCGTGACAGGAGGACAGCGCGATGAGCATGAAGTCCACGCCGGCGGCGGCAGCGACCGAGACCGGGATGCCCGAGCAGCCGATCAGCCGAGAGGTGCTGCTGGAGAAGTACGCCAAGGGCGGCGAATCGACGATCGCCGACGTGCATCGCCGCACCGCCCGCGCACTGGCGCAGGTCGAGGCGCCCGAGAGGCGAGCGATGTGGATCGAGCGTTTCGAGGAGGCGCTTCGCCAGGGCTTCATTCCCGCCGGGCGGATCCAGTCCGCGGCCGGCACGCCGCTGGCGGCCACGCTGATCAACTGCTTCGTTCAGCCGGTGGGTGACTCGATCACCCACGACGACGAAGGCCATCCCGGCATCTTCACGGCCCTGGCCGAGGCTGCCGAGACCATGCGTCGCGGTGGTGGCGTCGGCTACGACTTCTCGCGCATCCGGCCGCGCGGCGCCTGGGTGACCTCGACGCAGAGCAACGCCTCCGGCCCGGTGAGCTACCTGCGGGTGTTCGACCGCTCCTGCGAGACGGTCGAGTCGGCCGGGTCGCGCCGCGGAGCGCAGATGGGCGTGCTGCGTTGCGACCATCCCGACATCGAGGGGTTCATCCACGCCAAGGACGCGGGCGAGCTTCGCAACTTCAATCTCTCGGTCGGGGTGACCGACGCCTTCATGGAGGCGGTGCAGTCCGATGCCGAGATCGAGCTCGTGCACCGCGCCGAGCCGGGGCCGGCACTCAAGGCCGCGGGCGCCTACCAGCGTGCCGACCCGCACGGCCACGGCCTGTGGGTCTACCGGCGCGTGCGGGCACGCGACCTCTGGGACCTGGTGATGCGCTCGACCTACGACCACGCCGAGCCCGGCGTGCTCTTCCTCGACGCCATCAACCGCGACAACAACCTGGCCTACTGCGAGTCGATCGCGGCGACCAACCCGTGCGGCGAACAGCCCCTGCCGGCCTACGGCTGCTGCTGCCTCGGCTCGATCGACCTGACGCGGTTCGTGCGGCGACCCTTCGATCCGACGGCGTCGTTCGACGAGGCCGCCTTCGTCAAGCTGGTGCCCACCGCGGTGCGCATGCTCGACAACGTGCTCGACGTGACGCCGTGGCCCTTGCCGCAGCAGCGCGAGGAGGCCGAGCGCAAGCGCCGCGTTGGCCTGGGCTTCACGGGGCTGGGCGACGCGCTGGTGATGATGGGGCTGCGCTACGACAGCGCCGAGGCGCGGGCCCAGGCGCAGCGCATCGCCGAGCTGCTGCGCGACGCCGCCTACGAGGCCTCGTGCGAGCTGGCGCGAGAGCGCGGGCCGTTCCCGCTCTTCAGCGCCGACCTCTATCTCAGCGGCGGCACCTTCGCCTCGCGCCTGCCGGCCGCGTTGCGCGAACGCATCCGTCGCCACGGACTGCGCAACTCGCACCTGACCTCGATCGCGCCGACCGGCACGATCAGCCTGGCCTTCGCCGACAACGCCAGCAACGGCATCGAGCCGGCCTTCAGCTGGACCTACACCCGTCGCAAGCGCGAGGCCGACGGCAGCTTGCGCGAGGTGGCCGTCGAGGACCACGCCTGGCGGCTCTACCGGCACCTGTTCGGCGAGGACACCCCCCTGACCCCGGCCTTCGTCACCGCGCTGGAGATGAGCGCCGAGTCTCACGCGGCCATGGTGGGCGCGGTCGCACCCTTCGTCGACACCTCGATCAGCAAGACGGTCAACGTGCCGGCCGACTACCCCTTTGAAGACTTCCGGCACCTCTACCAGCAGGCCTGGGAGCTGGGCCTGAAGGGCCTGGCCACCTATCGCCCCAACGCCGTGCTCGGTGCGGTGCTGTCGACGAACCCGGCCCCGCTGCAGCTGCCCGGCGCCGACGGCGATGCCGGTGTCGCCAACCGGCGGCTGAGGCTGGACAAGCCACCGGTGCCGGTGCTGGCGTCGCTGCGATGGCCCGGGCGGCCGGAACTGCCGGCGGGCAACGCGGCGTGGACGTTCATGGTGCACCACCCGCACGGCAGCTTTGCGCTGTTCATCGGCGAGTTCGCCGAGCCACCCCCGCCCGGCGAGGCAACCCGCGCGCGCGCCACGCGCTCGCGCCCGTTCGAGGTGTGGGTCAACGGCGCCGAGCAGCCGCGCGGGCTCGGCGCGCTGGCCAAGACACTGTCGATGGACCTGCGCGCCAACGACTCCGCCTGGCTGCAGCTCAAGCTCGACGCCCTGGCCACCGTGGCCGAGGAGCACGCCTTCGAGATGCCCTTCCCGCCGCACGGCGAGCGCCGCGGCTTCCCTGGCGTGGTGGCGGCCACCGCCGCGCTGATCCGCTTTCGCTGCGAGCAGCTCGGCGCGCTGCCGCGCCTGGGCCAGAAGGCGCCCACACCCGTGCTCGACGCGCTGTTCAGCCGCGACGAGCCGCACACCGGCACCGACGGCACGCTGGCGTGGGCGGTCGACATCGACAACCCGGCCACCGGCGAGGCCTTCACGCTCACGCTCAAGGAGGTGACGCTGCCCGGGCCCGACGGCGTGCCGGTGACGCGGCCCTGCGCGATGGCGCTGGCCGGCAACTATCCGCGCGCGCTCGACGGCCTGGCCCGGCTGCTGTCGCTGGACATGCGCGTCGTCGACCCGGCGTGGATCGGGATGAAGCTGCGCAAGCTGCTGAACTACGCCGAGCCACTGGGCCACTTCATGGCCTTCGTGCCCGGCCTGCCGCACGGCCAGCGCCGGCAGCAGACGTGGCCCTCGACCGTGGCCTACATGGCGCGGCTCGTCATCCACCGTTACGCCATGCTGGGCGTGCTCGACGAGCGTGGCTTCCCGCTGCGCGAGATGGGCGTGCTGGAGTCGCCGCGCGGGCTGGGCACGTTGCCGCCGCAGCCAGGGCGTCCCTGCCCCGAGTGCGGCAACGCCAGCGTCATCCACAAGGACGGCTGCGAGTTCTGCACGGCCTGCGGCTACGTGGGGCAGTGCGGCTGAGTGCGGCCGCCAGCGAGGCCGGCGTCAGGCCGGTGGTGCCGATGCGCCGCCAGCCGGCGCCGGCGCGATGCCCAGCCCCGGTTGTGGTGGCGCCCGCTCGGCCTCTTGCCGCGCCACGCGGTGGGTCTCGTGCACGCACTCGTCGGCCACGCGGCGGCCGCTGCGCACGTCCATCAGCATCGACTTGAAGGCGATCTGCAGGAGCAGCATCCGCCCGCCGACGTCCTCGAGCCGCAGGGCGCCCGTGCTGGAGAGCACCGGCTTCATCACGTAGTACTGGTCGCCGAAGAGCACGTCGAGGTAGCCTGCGTGGTCGAGGTTGAGCGAAACCTGCAGCGTCTGCCGGAACTCGCAGGCGTGCTCGCCGAAGTGCGCGAGCGCCGCCGCGGCGAGCTGCTCGCCGCCGGCCGCGGGCAGGCGCAGCACCGCCTGTGCAGCCGCGGGCGTCCTGGCCGCCCGAGCGTCGCCCCTCGCGGCCGGGCGGGGGGGAGGCCGCGTCACCGACGGGGCGGCTTTCTCGGCAGCAGGGGCCCGCACGCCGGTCCGGCCGGTGGGTTCGGCAGCCGCCGCGGGGCCGGCAGCCAGGCCGAGCGTGAGGGCCGGCATGGCGGTCAGGGCCGCCAGCGGAACCTGGAAGAACGGTCTCGAGTTCGACATGCCGCGATGATGCCGTGTTCCCGGCGCGGGCCCGGATTTCTGCCGCCCACGCCCCCGGCAGGCTACGTCGGTTGCGCCACCGCTCGCTGAAGAACGGCCTCACGCCGCTGGCATGCGCATTCCTCGCCTTGTCAGCCTGACGCCTGACCGGGAGGCCGACCCCGCGGCTCCCCTGCGCAGCCTGCCCGCGCCCGCTCAGTGCCCGCGAGGCACGTCGGTGCCGCGCGGCGGGACGGCCTCGTGGGCGTCCTGCGCCGGGTCGGGTGCGGCAGCCACCCGGTAGTCCTCGTTCGCCCAGGCGCCGAGGTCGACGTTGCGGCAGCGCTGGCTGCAGAAGGGCCGCCAGGG
>JBILNT010000214.1:0-5454 GCA_044374875.1 Rubrivivax sp. | reverse complement strand
GACTGCCGGCAGGTCCTCGAACAGGCCGACCGGCGCCTCGCCTTGGTGCTGGGGTTCGCTCATGGTCAAAGATTAGCCAGTTGCATGCCAATTACCAAGATGGCGAGAAAAACTCTCAGGCTCTCAGACCTGATGGCCGAACACGTCTGGCACCTGACGCTGTTCCTGGTCGCCACGCGGCTGCACGGCAGCGGCGCCGCCAGCGAACTGCACCAGGCGCTGGAGCGATGGATGCGGCAATCCGGCGCGCGCTGGATCCGCCTGGGCGTGGTGAGGGGCAACGGCCGCGCCGAGCGCTTCTGGCAGCGCCACGGCTACGTCGAGGTGCGCGTGCGCGAGGGCATCGACACCGGCGGGCGCATCAACGACCTGCGGGTGATGGTCAAGGCGCTAGCCGGGCAGCCGCTGGCCGACTACCTCGAGCGCGTGCCGCGCGACCGGCCCGATCCGCCGCCGGTCGCGCCGGACAGCGTCGGATGACCAGGGTCGAGCGATCGGCGAACGCCGCCGCCATCTGGCCGCCGTGGCCCAGCCGGCTGCCGGTGCTGCAGACCACGCGGCTGCAGATGCGGCCGCTGACCCGCCGGGACGCGCCGGCTCTGCTGGCGATCTACGGCGACGCCGAAGTGATGCGCTTCGCGGGCGACCCGCCCTTCACCGACCTTGCGACCGTTCACCGCATGCTGGCCAGCGTGCGCCGCCTGTTCCGCGAGCACGCCTCGCTGGAGTGGGGCATCGAGACCAGGATCGACCAGCGCCTCGTCGGCACCTGCGGCCTGCACGGCTTCGATGCCGGCGCGCGAAGCGCCGAGATGGGGGCGCTGCTGGCGCGCAGCCACTGGGGCCGCGGGCTGATGCGCGAGGCGCTGCAGGCCGTGATCGACTGGAGCACGCGCCGCCTCGCGCCGCAACTGCTGCTGGCCGACATCGATGCACCGAACGAACGCTCGAGGCGCCTGTTCGCGTCGCTCGGCTTCCTGCCGGCCGGCGGTACCCTTCACCGGTTCGCCCCCCGGATCACGGACATCGCAGCCCTGCCCCACCTCGGCCCAGCCTCCCGAGCCATGCTGGCCGGCGCGGGCATCGTCGACGTGCCGCAGTTGCGACGGCTCGGGGCCGTGGCCGCCTTCGCCCGCGTGCGCGCTCGCTCGCCACGTGCCAGCCTGAACCTGCTGTGGGCGCTGCACGGCGCGCTGACCGGGGTGGACTGGCGGCAGGTCGCGCGCGAAGATCGCACCACGCTGCTGCTGGCGCTGGAAGACCACGAAGGACATGTCAGGGATCGATGACGTGAAAGCGTCGTCGCGCGAGGTCCGACTGGACGTCACCGACAAGGCGCCCGCGGGCGCGGCTGCACGACCTTCCACCTCGAGACCTTCAGTTTCCGGGCGCCATCGCTATGTCGCGGCCTGGGGTCACGCGTCGTGCATACGATCAGGGGCCATGCGCCCGGTGTCGAGAAGCACCTGATGGTGCGCGAGGAACAAGATGACCCCGCCTGATTCGCGCCTCCGCCGGCAACTGCAGCAGCGTCACCATAAGCGCGCCGCCATCAGCCTTGGCATGGCCGTGATCGCCGCCGTGTTCATCCTCGAGACCTTCATCGCCGACCGGCATCACCCGAACCCGGCGTCGCCCGTGCTGTGGGCGGTCCTCGGCGCCGTCGTGGCGGGCGGCATCGCGGGCTTCGTCTGGTTCCGCCACCTCGCCGCCCGCGCGGCGCGCTGATGAGCAGGACACGACAATCGGCCCCATGCCCACGCCTTCGCCTCACCTCGCCGCCGACAACCGCCCACTCGCCGGCGTCAAGGTCGTCGAGTTCTGCCAGATCGCCTCCGGCCCCTTCTGCGGCATGCTGCTGGCCGACTTCGGCGCCGAGGTCGTGAAAGTCGAGCCGCCCGAGGGAGACGCCATGCGCAGCTGGCCGCCGCTGTCGGACGGCTACAGCGAGAACTTCGCCAGCCTCAACCGCGGCAAGCGCTCGATCGCTCTCGACCTGAAGAACCCCGCCGACCTCGAGGTCGCGCGGCGCCTGGCGCTGGAGGCCGACGTCGTCGTCGAGAACAGCCGTCCGGGCGCGATGCAGCGCCTGGGGCTGGGCTGGGACTGGTTCGCCGGGCGCAAGCCGTCGCTGGTGTACGCGTCGATCTCGGCCTACGGGCAGGACGGCCCGCGCGGCGGCGAAGGCGGCTTCGATCTCACCATCCAGGCTGCCGCCGGCGTGATGAGCGTGACCGGCGAGCCTAGCGGCGCGCCAGTGAAGGCCGGCGTGCCGCTCGCCGACTTCGCCTCGGGCCTGTATGCGGCGTACTCGATCGCCGCGCTGCTGGCGCGGGTGCGCGCCGGCGGGCCCGGCGGGCACGTCGACGTGCCGATGTTCGCCGCCACCCTGGCCATCTCGGCGCTGCAGACCAGCGAGTATTTCGGCACCGGGCGCGATCCGCGCAAGCTCGGCTCGGCCCACCCGCGCAACGCGCCCTACCAGGCCTACGCCGCCAGCGACGGCTGGTTCGCGATCGCGGCCGGGAACAACCGGCTGTGGGCGGCGGTGTGCGAGGTCGTCGGCACGCCCGGGCTGCTGGCCGACGAGCGCTTCGCCTCGCCCTCGCTGCGCGCGCGACACCAGGCCGAGCTGAAGGCGCTGCTCGACCCGCACTTCGCGCGGCGCAGCGTGGCCGAGTGGCTCGCCGGATTCGCCGCGGCGGGCGTGCCCTGCGCGCCGATCAACGGCTACGGCGCTGCGCTCGCCGACCCGCAGGCCACTCACCTGGAACTGGTGCGCGAACAGCAGTTGCCAGGCGGCCGCATGACGCGCACCGTCGGCTGCCCCGTGCGCATCGACGGCCAGGTGATCGACGTCGACACCGCGCCGCCGGCGCTCGATGCCGACGGCATCGCACTGCGCCGGCATGTCCAGGACCAGGAATCATGAGCACCACCATCACTCCGCTGCGCGACTTCGTCGTGGCAATGACTCTCCTCGTCGAGCGCAGCAGGGACGAGCGCGCGCTGCTGGCCGAAGGACGCGGCCATCTCGCACGCCTGATCGCGCGCGACGACTGGCTGCCCGACGAGTTCGCCGCACCGCGCAGCGACCGCTACGCCCAGTACCTGCTGCACTGCGACCCGCTGGAGCGCTTCTCGGTGGTGAGCTTCGTCTGGGGGCCGGGCCAGAAGACGCCGGTGCACGACCACACCGTCTGGGGTCTCGTGGGAGTACTTCGAGGCGCCGAGCGCTGCGACGAGTACGCGCCCGGCGAGCCGGTGCCCGTCGGAACCGGCCGGTCGCACGTGATGCGGCGCGGCGACATCGAGGCCGTCTCGCCGACGGTCGGGGACTGGCACCGCGTCGCATCGGCCCTCGACGATGGCCTGTCGGTCAGCATCCACGTCTACGGCGCGAACATCGGCGCGGTGCGCCGCCACCGCGTCGACGAGGCCGGGCGCATCGTCGAGTTCGTCTCCGGCTACGACGCGCCGCGGCTGCCCAACCTCTGGGACCGCTCGAAGGCGCCGGCCTGATGCTGCAGACCCTGCGCGACGGCGGCATCGTCACCCTGGTCCTCGAGCGCCCGGAGCGCGGCAACGCGCTGTCGGCCGGGTTCGTCGAATCGCTCATCGCCGCGGCCGGTCGGGCCATGGAGGACGCGGGCGTCCACACGCTGATCCTGCGCGGCGCCGGCCGGCACTTCTGCACCGGCCTGGACCTGTCGGACCTGGAGCAGACCAGCGACGGCGAACTGCTGCACCGCCTGGTTCGCATCGAGACGCTGCTCGCCGGACTGTGGCACGCGCCTGTGCGCACCGTGGCGGTGGCGCAAGGACGCACCTGGGGTGCGGGCGCCGACCTGTTCGCGGCGTGCGAGGAGCGCGTCGCCCTACCCGGCTGCACCTTCCGCTTCCCGGGAGCGGGCTTCGGCATCGTGCTGGGTACGCGTCGGCTGGCTGATCGCGTGGGCACTGACACGGCGCGGCGCGTCATCGTCGAAGGAGCCGAGATCGATGCCGCCGAGGCGCTGCACATCGGCCTCGCCAGCACTGCCTCCGCGCGAGCGTGGGCGCCACCGCGCATCGCCGCGGCCACCGCGGCTGCGGTGCGTGCCGCCACGCGCGCCGACCACCGAGATGCCGACCTCGCCGCCCTGGTCCGTTCGGCCGCCGAACCCGGCCTGCGCGAGCGCATCGCGGCCTACCGCGACGCGCTCAAGGCATCGACGGCCGGCGAAGCGCCTCAGAAGCCGACGGCCTGACCGTCGCGCCGCGAGTCGCTGGCAGCGACATAGCCATGCGCGATGTCGTCGTCCAGGCGCCAGATGAACTGCCCGGAGCCGTAGTCCATGTAGGCATCGGGCTGCGGCACGATCGCGTGGCCGCGATCGCGCAGCGCCTGCACGAGCACCGGGTCCATTGACTTCTCGCAGTCGATCGCCAGGCCGGTGGCCACCTTCCAGCGCGGCGCGTCGCAGGCCGCCTGCGGCTGCTGGCCGTGCACCAGCATGCGCACCAGCGTCTGCATGTGGCCCTGTGGCTGCATGTTGCCGCCCATCACGCCGAAGCTCATCTGCGGCTTGCCGTCCTTCGTCAGGAAGGCAGGGATGATGGTGTGGAAAGGCCGCTTGCCGGGCGCCACGACGTTGGGGTGGCGCTCGTCCATCGTGAAGCCGTGACCGCGGTTCTGCAGGCTCACGCCCCACTCAGGCACCACCACGCCCGAGCCGAAGCCCATGTAGTTGCTCTGGATCAGGCTGACCATCATGCCGTCGGCGTCGGCGGCGGTCAGGTAGATCGTGCCGCCCTTCGGCGGCACGCCGTGGGCGAAGTCCTGCGCGTGCGCGAGATCGATGCTGCGGGCGCGATCGGCAAGGTAGGCGTCCGACAGCAGGTCGGCGGTGGTCACCTCGGTCATCGCGCGCTCGTCGGCCACCCAGCGGTAGACGTCGGCGAAAGCCGCCTTCATCGCCTCGATCATCAGGTGCTGGGCCTCGACGCTGTCGACCGGGAAGCGCCCGACGTCGAGCTTGTCCAGCATGCCCAGCGCCATCAGGGCCGCGATACCCTGGCCGTTCGGCGGGATCTCGTGCACCGTGTGCCCGGCGAAGTCCTTGCGGATCGGCGTGACCCATTCGGGCGCGTAACCGGCGAGGTCGGCCGCCGTCATCGAGCCGCCGTTCGCCGCCGCGTGCGCCGCCATGGTCTCGGCGATCTCGCCGCGGTAGAAGGCCTCGCCACGGGTCTCGGCGATGCGACGCAGCGTCCGGCCGGCGGCGGCGAAGCGGAACTGCTCGCCAGTGGCGGGGGCGCGCCCCAATGGAGCGAACTTAAGGCCTCGGCCCCCTGAGATGCGACTGTAAGTATTTGATATACTTACGTTTTTAGAGTTCATTTCACAATATGAACTCAAACATGTGAATTCATACAGTCCCTGCTGCAGGACTGGTCCGAAACCCTCCGTTC
>JBILNT010000213.1:0-5464 GCA_044374875.1 Rubrivivax sp. | reverse complement strand
ACGAAGCCCACCTGCTGTTCAACGACGCCCCGGCGGCGCTGCTCGAGCGCATCGAGCTGGTGGTGCGCCTGGTGCGCTCGAAGGGCGTGGGCGTGTACTTCGTGACGCAGAACCCGCTGGACATCCCCGACACGGTGCTGGCCCAGCTGGGCAACCGCGTGCAGCACGCGCTGCGCGCCTTCACGCCGCGCGACCAGAAGGCGGTGAAGGCGGCGGCCACGACCATGCGCGCCAACCCGAACATCCCCGACATGGCCACCGCGATCACCGAGCTGGGCGTGGGCGAGGCGCTGGTCAGCTTCCTCGACGCCAAGGGCCGCCCCTGCGTCACCGAGCGCGTCTTTGTGCTGCCGCCGGGCAGCCAGATCGGCCCGATCACCGCCGAGCAGCGCCAGGCGCTGGTCGCCGGCTCGCTGGTGGCGGGGGTCTACGAGAAGACGGTGGACCGCGAATCGGCCTACGAGAAGCTCAAGGGCCGGGCCGCGGCCGGCGCGGATGCAGCCGCGACAGGCACGACTGGCGGTGCGGCGGCGGGCGGCGCCCCCGCGCCCGGCGATGCGGGCGGCGGCGTGATGGACGGGCTCAAGGACATCCTGTTCGGCTCGACCGGGCCGCGCGGCGGTCGTCGGCAGGGCCTCGTCGAAGCAGCGGCGGGGTCGGCCGTCCGCACGATCGGGTCGGCCGTGGGCCGCGAGATCGTGCGCGGCGTGCTCGGCTCGCTGCTGGGCGGCTCACGGCGGCGCTGAAGCCGCGGGCGGGCGCATGATGCGCGCCGCCGCCTCCAGCGACGGCAGCAGCCGGGTCGCGAAATAGCTGCGCGGGTGGTCGGGCTCCAGCGCGGCCACGGCCAGGTTGGCCAGCGGCTGGTCCAGCGGCACGAGGTAGCTGCCAGCCGGCGCGACGAGCCGCAGCGGCCGGGTCTCGGCGACGATCTGCAGCGTCCGGCCCTCCCCGTCCTCGGCCGGGCCCTCGCCGCGCATCGTCTCGTGCCAGCCCTCGGCGTCCAGTTCCACGGCCGCGGCCAGCGCGTCGACGCGCAGCCCGAGCTCGCGAAGCCGCGCCGCCACCGCGCCCGCCCCCGGTGCGAGCCAATAGGCGCAGGGGCGCGGCCGCTCGACGAGCACGCGCGGAGCGAGCGACGAGCGCCACGGCACCCGCACGGCGACGTCGGCGCCGCTGACGGCGTCGATCAGGAGCAGCTCGCGCTCCTCGGCGTGGCGCGTGGCCAGCACCGCGGCCTCGCCACCGCAGGCCTGCGCCGCCACGTGCGCGTCGGCCGCGCGCTGCAGCGCGGTCAGCGCCGCGGCGCGTTCGGCCGCGGTGCGCAGCACGGCGCTCACGGCCACCACCTGCGCATGGACCCGACGCTCGAAGTGCAGCCGGCCGATGCCGATGCCGCGCCCTTCCAGCAGCAGCGTCACGGCGTTGCGCAGCCCCTGGACGTTGCGCAGCGCATCGGGGTTCAGGCTGCCCATGGCCACGCGCCGGTCGCCCTCGCGCGACGAGGGCGTGTGGTAGTCGTCGAAGCGCAGGCCCTCGGCCTGCAGCGCCCGGGCCAGCGGCTCGCGGAACCAGGCCCGGCCGGCCTCGGTCAGCCCGGGTGCGAGGTTCGGCACGGTGGCGTGCTGGAACAGCACGTCATGCCGCGGCAGTGCACCGAAGCGCTCGGGCCAGGGGCCGACCGCGCGGTACTCGTGGACGTCGGCCACCAGCACAGGCCGCACCCGCGCCACCAGCGCGGCCAGGGCCTGGGCCTCGGGCGTGCTCAGCAGCAGGTGGTCGCGGTTGACGTCGTGCCCGCCGGCATTGCGGCGCGTGAAGCGATCGGCCCCGTCGGGGTTCAGGCGCGGCACGACGACGACCTCGACGCTGTCGAGCACGTCGGCGAGCGAGCGCGCCTCGCCGCGCGGAAGGGTCAGCAGGCCTGCCACCGCGAGCAGCGCCTCGCTGGCAGCGGGCTCGTCGCCGTGCTGGCCGCCGACCAGCAGCACCCGCGGCAAGCCGGTGCCGCGCCGGAGGTGCAGCGCGCCGATCGGCTGCCCGGTTGCAGACCGGCCGAACTCGACGAACGCGGCCGGCGCCAGGCCACGCAGGTAGGCCAGCAACTCATCGTTGCCGGTGAAGGACGCACGGCCCGGCGCCAGCGCCGGCGTGGGGTAGGTCACCTCAGGGGCCGGGAAACGCGCCGCCACGGTCTCGGCGTAGGGGGGCGCGGGCGCCGCCGACGCCGCGGAGGCGGGCGACGCGGCCGCTGCGGCCGGTGCGGATGCCGCCGCCGGCCGCGCCCCCCGCGCCGGCACGGCGGGCGCGAGCGCGCACACGACCGCCAGGGCCGCGGCGATGCCGGCATGGAAGGGCAAGCGCATCGCCGCATCTTGCCAGCGCCGGACGGCTGGCGCCGCCGCGGCGCCGCTTCGCGCCACCCGTCGTCGCTTCGTCGCCTCGGGCGTGCCCCGCATACCTTGGCCCGACACAATGCCCTCATGGACCGAATCGACGACACCCCAGCAGCACCGACGCCCATAGCGTCGGCACGCCCCGCAACCCCGCTGCACCTGGTGCTGGTGCGCGAGTTGATGCAGCTGCTGCTGGTCGGCACCGGCATCGCCGTCTTCCTGCGCCTGGCGTTCGGCGGCAGCTTCGGGATCACCTGGGTCTACTCGTGCTGCGTGGCCTTCTGGTGTTCGCTGCTGCTCGACGGCGGGCGCCGCGTGCTCGGCCGGATGCTGCGCGGTCGCGGCCAGGACTGGCCGGGCTGGCCGGCGATGGCGGCGTGGATCCTCGTCGGCACGCCGCTGGCCTACCAGCTCGGTGTGTCCACCGGCAACCTCCTGACCGGCGGCAACGCCGTCGGGCTGCTGCACCTGGTGAGCCATCCCCGTGCCGTGGTGGCGGCACTGGCCATCACGCTGTTCGTCAGCGCCGTGCTCACTGCGGCGGGCTGGCAGCAGGCGCGGCTGGAGGCCTCCGAACGCCGGGCGCTCGAGGCCCGCCAGGGCGCCACGGAGGCCAGGCTGCGGCTGCTGCAGTCGCAGCTGGAGCCGCACATGCTGTTCAACACGCTGGCCAACCTGCGAGCGCTGATCGCGGTCGACCCGCCGCGCGCGCAGGCCATGCTCGACCGGCTCAACACCTTCCTGCGCTCGACGCTGGAGGCTTCGCGCAGCACCCGCCACCCGCTGGCCGCCGAGTTCGCGCGCCTGGACGACTACCTGGCGCTGATGGCCGTGCGGATGGGCCCGCGCCTGCAGGTGCAGCTGGACCTGCCGCCGGCCCTGCGCGGCGTGCCGGTGCCGCCGCTGCTGCTGCAGCCGCTGGTGGAGAACGCGGTCCGTCACGGGTTGGAGCCGCAGGTCGCGGGCGGGCGCGTCGAGGTCGGCGCCGCGCAAGACGCAGGCCGCCTGGTCCTCACGGTGCGTGACACCGGCGTCGGGCTGCCCGACGGCCGGGTGCCAGCGGCCCAGAGCCGTCCGGACGGGGGCTTCGGCCTCGAGCAGGTTCGCGAGCGACTGGCCACGCTGCACGGCGGCGCCGCGCGCCTGGTCGTCGAGCCCGCCGGCGACGGCGAAGGCGGCACGGTCGCCCGCATCGAACTGCCGCTGCCCGAGGTGAACGCGCCATGACCGCGCCAGCCGCCGCGCGCGCCCTGATCGCCGAGGACGAGCCGCTGCTCGCCGCCGCGCTGCAGGCCGACCTGGCCCGCGAGTGGCCGCAGCTCGAGATCGTCGCCACTGTCGGCAGCGGCGACGCCGCCGTGGCGCGCGCGCTGGAACTGCGACCGGACGTCTGCTTCCTCGACATCCGAATGCCCGGCCGCAGCGGCCTGGAGGCCGCCGAGGCGCTGGTCGAGGACTGGCCCGACGGCGTGCCCTTCCCGCTGCTGGTCTTCGTCACGGCGTACGAGGCTCACGCGCTGCAGGCCTTCGAGCACGCCGCCGTCGACTACCTGGTCAAGCCGGTGGCACCGGCGCGGCTGGCGCGCTGCGTGCAGCGGCTGCAGGCACTGCTCGCCCGTCGCGGCGACGCCGCCCCGGCGCTTCAGCAGGCGGTCGACAGCCTGCGCGCGCTGCTCGCCCCGGGCGCGCCGGCTGCCGCCCCGCCGGCGCCAAGGCTCGAGCTGATCCAGGCCCAGCACGGCGCGATGATCCACGTCGTGCCGGTGGACGAGGTGATCTACCTCGAGGCCGCCGACAAGTACGTGCGCGTCGTCACCGCAGAGCGCGAGCTGCTGGTGCGCATGTCGCTGCGCGAACTGCTCGCGCAACTCGACCCCCAGCGCTTCTGGCAGGTGCACCGCGGCACGGTGGTGCAGGTGCGCTGCATCGCCACGGCGTGGCGCGATGAAGCCGGCAAGGTGCACCTGACGCTGCGCGGACGCCCCGAGACGCTGGTGGCGAGCCGGCTGTACGCGCACCTGTTCCGCGGCATGTAGCGACCACCACGCACCGGCTGGCCGAGTGCGTGATGTGAGCGCAGAATCGACAACGCTTTGGGAGTACCCAGATGAACGCACCCGCCCCCGCCACCGAAGACGAACTCCTTCGCCGCGCCCGCCAGCGCGTGGGCATGAAGATCGGCCTGGGCATCCACGCCGTGGTCTTCGTGGCCGTGAACCTGATGCTGGCGCTGATCAACACCCAGCACGGCGGCATGCGCTGGCACCTCTGGCCGCTGGGCTGGTGGGGGCTGGGGCTGGCGATCCACGCCGCGGTGGTGCTGTTCTCGCTGCGCGGCGACGGGCTGCGCGAGCGCATGATCGCGCGCGAGGTGGAGAAACTGCGCCGGCGCGGCTGAGCCTCGACGCACGCCTAGAATTCCGGGCACCCACACCTCGGCGCGGGCGGCCCGCCCGCGTGACTCCATGGCCAGCGCCGCCCACACGCCCAAGCCCAGCAACTTCCTGCGCACGCTGATCGAGCGCGATCTCGCCCGCGGCACCTACAGCGGCCGCCGCTTCGCCGGCAGCCCCGGCGACGGCACGCACCACGAGGCCGGGCTGCCCGACCCGGCGAAGATCCGCACCCGCTTCCCGCCCGAGCCCAATGGCTACCTGCACGTCGGCCACGCCAAGAGCATCTGCCTGAACTTCGGGCTGGCGCGCGACTACGGCGGGGTCTGCCACCTGCGCTTCGACGACACCAACCCCGAGAAGGAGGAGCAGGAGTACGTCGACGCCATCGTCGAGATGGTCCAGTGGCTGGGCTGGAGCTGGGACGCGCACGGCACCTCGCACCTGTTCTACGCGAGCGACTACTTCGACTTCATGGTGCGGGCTGCCGAGTACCTGATCGAGACCGGCCACGCCTACGTCGACGAGCAGACGGCCGAGCAGATGAAAGCCAGCCGCGGCGACTTCACCACCCCCGGCACCGCCAGCCCGTTCCGCGGCCGCAGCCCGCAGGAGAACCTGGCGCGCTTTCGCGAGATGCGCGAAGGCCGCCACCCCGACGGCGCGATGGTGCTG
>JBILNT010000046.1:0-19469 GCA_044374875.1 Rubrivivax sp. | reverse complement strand
CTGCGCGACCTTCCACTTCGGCCAGGAGGTCTCGGTGGTGCAGAAGCAGGAAGACGGCCGCTTTTACGTCGAGACCGCCAAGGGCACGCGCTTCCTGACCAAGACCATCTTCATCGCCGGCGGCGTCGGGTCGTTCCAGCCGCGCACGCTGAAGGTCGACGGGCTGGAGAAGTTCGACGACACGCAGCTCTTCTACCGCGTTCGCAACCCGGCGCAGTTCGCCGGGAAGAACCTGGTGATCGTCGGCGGCGGTGATTCGGCACTCGACTGGACGCTCAATTTCGTGCAGGAAGGCCCGAACAAGGCCGAGAGCGTGATCCTGCTGCACCGCCGCGACGGCTTCCGCGCCGCTCCGGCGAGCGTGGCGAAGATGCGCGAGCTGTGCGAGGCCTACGAGATGCAGTTCATCGTCGGCCAGATCACCGGCTTCGACGAGACCGACGGCCGCCTCTCGAGCGTCAAGGTCACCGGCGGCGACGGCGTGACGCGCGTCGTGCCGCTGGACATGCTGCTCGTGTTCTTCGGCCTGTCGCCCAAGCTCGGCCCGATCGCCGAGTGGGGCCTCGATCTCGAGCGCAAGCAGATCGTCGTCGACACGGAGAAGTTCGAGACCTCCACGCCCGGCATCTTCGCCGTTGGCGACATCAACACCTATCCCGGCAAGAAGAAGCTGATCCTCTCGGGCTTCCACGAGGCCGCGCTGGCCGCCTTCGGCGCCGCGCCCTACGTCTTCCCCGAGAAGCGCATCCTGCTGCAGTACACCACCACGAGCCCCAAGCTGCACAAGGTGCTGGGTGTCGAGTCGCCCGTGTTCGACTGACCTGGACGCCGCCCTTCCCCTCGACGGCCCGCCCATCCCAGGCGGGCCGTCGCGCTTTTGCGTTGCCGCGGAAGCTGTCATGACCATGAAGCGATGAACACCGCGCAGCGGTGGCGATAATGCAGGTCGCCCACGATTCCGTCGCGGGCGACACCGCTAGGGGTGCTGGTCGCGGATGCTTCCGCAGGCCGGCTGAGAAAGTCCCTTTGAACCTGACTGAGGTAATCCTCGCGCAGGGAAGCCGACTCTGACCGGGGGCCGTCCGGCCGCCCTTCCCGAGCCCGCCTACCTGCCATCGCATTGCAAGGCATCACGATGGCCCGTAAGACTTCCCACGTCCTCTCCTCTCCCCGCGGCCCGCGCGGCCGGCAGCACGCCAGGTTCACACGCCGCGCCACCGTGGCCGCCACGCTCGCGGCCCTGGCCCTGGGTGCGCATGCGCAGGGCAACGACACCGTCACGGTGACAGCGACGCCGCTGCCCAGCGCCGGCCTGGGCGGCTTCGGCGACGTGCCGCTCGCGCGTTCGCCGCTGAGCGCCAGCGTGTTCGGCGCCCAGAAGATGGCCGACCTCGGCGTCAGCGGCCTGGGCGACATCGGTCGCCTGGATGCCAGCGTCGGCGATGCCTACAACGCCGCCGGCTACTGGGCGAGCTTCGCGGTCCGCGGCTTCACGCTGGACAACCGCTTCAACTACCGACGCGACGGTCTGCCGATCAACGCCGAGACCGCGATCGCGCTCGACAACAAGGACCGCGTCGAACTGCTCAAGGGTGCCAGCGGCATCCAGGCCGGCATCAGTGCGCCCGGCGGTCTGGTCAACGTCGTCGTCAAGCGCCCGACCGGCAGCGTGCACAGCGCCTCGCTCGACTGGTCGCAGTCCGGCTCGCTGCGCGGCGCGGTCGACCTCGGCCGCCGGCTGGGCGCCGACGAACGGTTCGGCCTGCGCCTCAACGCGGCCTACGAACACCTGGACCCGCGCGTGCGCGACAGCGAGGGCCACCGCCGCGTGCTCGCGCTCGCGGGCGACTGGCGCATCGCGTCGGGCACGCTGCTGGAGGCCGAGGTCGAGCGCAGTCGGCGCCAGCAGCCCAGCGTCGCCGGCTACAGCATGCTTGGCAACCGCGTGCCCTCGGCCGGCGAGATCGACCCGCTGGTCAACCTCAATCGCCAACCGTGGAACCGCCCGGTCGAGATGGACGGCACGACGTCGTCGCTGCGCCTGCAGCAGACGCTGCCGATGTCCTGGCAACTCACGGTGCACGCGATGACGCAGCGCCTCACCACGCAGGACCGCACGGCCTTCCCCTATGGCGACTACGACGCAGGCTACGGCTGCACCTGGTGCGACCGCTACGCCGCAGACGGCACGTTCAGCTACTGGCAGTACGTCAGCGAGAACGAGCGCCGACGCAGCGACGCGCTGGACCTCCGGCTGGCCGGCGACGTGCGAAGCGGCCCGCTGATGCACGCCTTGCAGGCCGGGGTGCTGGTCACCCGTTACCGCGGCCGCTTCCAGGACCAGATCTTCGACCTCGCCCTGTCGCCCACCGGCGACGGCAGCGTGGGTCTCGGCCGCATCGACGGCAGCCTCGACACCCTGCCCGCCTACGGGTACGTGGATGCCAACACAAACCGCGACGAGCGCAGCACCGAGTGGTACCTGCGCGACCGCGTCGCGATTGGCAGCGACACGCAGCTATGGGCCGGTGTGCGCCACACGCGCCTCGAGCGCCGCAGCCAGCGCACCAGCCAGGACGGCGACGGCAGCCTGCGCCCGATCGACTACACCCAGAGCGCCACGATCCCGTGGCTGGCGGCGACGGTCGATCTGGGAAGGAACACCCTCGCCTACGCGAGCTGGGGCCAGGGCCTGGAGACCGACGTGGCACCCAACCGGCCGCGCTACGTGAACGCCGGCCAGCCCCTGCCAGCGCTGAAGAGCCGCCAGACCGAGCTCGGGGTCAAGCACGCGGCAGACGGCCTGGGGCTGGCGTTGGCGGTCTTCGACATCGAGCGTCCCCAGGCCGCGGACCTCGGCGACTGCGATGGCGTCGACACCTGCCTGCGGGCGATCGACGGCAGCGCGCGCCACCGCGGCCTGGAGGCGCAGGCCGAGGCGCGCCTCGGCGCCTTCGATCTGTCGGCCAGCGCGATGTGGCTCGCCGCCGAACGCCGGGGCTCGGCCAGTGCCGCGATCAACGGCCAGCGGCCTGTCAACGTGCCGGCGCGCAGCCTGCGCGCCGGCGCGAGCTACCGGGTCGCCGCCGCCCCTGGGCTGACGCTGAACGCGGCGCTGTCCGCCGAGAGCGACCGCGTGGTCCTTCCCTACGACAGCACCGTGCGCATCCCGGGCTGGTCGCGACTGGACCTGGGCGCGCGCTGGGAAACGCGGGCAGGCACCTCGCGCGTGGTCTGGCGCCTCGGCGTCGACAATGCCACGGACCGCCGCGCTTGGAAGGAGTCTCCTTACCAGTTCGGCCACGTCTACCTCTACCCACTGGCACCGCGGCAGTGGCGAGGCTCGGTGCAGGTGTCGCTCTGACCCCCTTGCATCGCCTGGCGGGCGACCCTCAAAGAAAGCGCGCTATACTCTAGGGCTCAGTTCCCCGATAGCTCAGTCGGTAGAGCGCCGGACTGTTAATCCGTAGGTCCCTGGTTCGAGCCCAGGTCGGGGAGCCAAAATTTCCTTGTGAAATCAACGCCTTGCGAGTGATCGCGAGGCGTTGTTCTTTGTGGCTTCCAAAACTCTGGGTCCCCACTTCCAAGACTCGTGGCTCGGCCAAGGGACAGCGCGGACCGGGGCTTCCCCGCCTGGCGGTCCAGCCGGACGGCAACGGAACGAGTCCGGGAGATCTCCCGGACCGCTGTAACGACCCAGTGGAAACCTGCTCAGGTGTTCACTTCGGAAGGACGACGCTGCGAGCACGTTGATCGACGAAGAGATCAAGCGCTGGACCGCCCGGCGCAAGACGGCCTTGGTCCTGGAGTTCATCCAGGGAGAGACGACGATTGCGGAGGCCAGTCGGGCCTATGACCTGCCGCCCTCGGAGCTCGAGAGCTGGGTCGAGGACGGCAAGAAGGGTATGGAGAACGCCCTTCGCGCCAACCCGCAGGACGTTCGCGAGCAGTACGAGCGGCAGCTCAAGGAGCAGCAGGAAGCGTACGGCGAGGCGATGCTGGAGCTGCGCGCTCGAAAAAGGATTGCAGTCCCTGCTGGGCGAGGACGAGAAGTGATCGAGACGATCCGCCAGGGACTCAAAGCAGACGGATTCGACGTCTCGATTCGCTGTGGGCGCTCCGAGAAGGACCGCCCCCAAGGATCTCGGGGCGACTTTTCGTCTTTCACGTCTGCGCCTCGGGACCTGATCCGGCTACGGCACTTGGCATGCAGGTGCCTCGGGCCTACTCTTGATCACGTACGAACCCTCCGAGGACATGTGCCAGTACGCCATGCAGGTCGCAGCCACACGTTGCGACGAGGGCCTGGCACTCGGATGCGCCGCCTTGTCGTGGTATCATTCATACGTGATATCAAGTTAACGTGATCATGGCAGGTAAGGTCAAGAAATCTGCCTCCGCACCTGCCCCCGACGCTTCGACGGCCTCGGGGAGTTGGGAGGTCGTCTTTCATGACGACTTTCTGCCGGAGTTCAGGGCGTTCGATCTGGATGTGCGCCGCGAGTTGGCTGCTGCGGCTCGGGCCATCGAGTTGGCAGGACCGAAGACGGGACGACCTCATGTCGACACGCTCAACGGCTCGAAGCACAACAACATGAAGGAACTGCGGTTCACGGCACACAACGGCTCGGAGGTCTGGCGGGCGGCGTTTGCCTTCGATCCACAACGAAAGGCGTGCGTCCTGGTAGCCGGAAGCAAGCAGGGGCAGGACCAGGCTGCCTTCTACAAGAGCCTGATCAAGACGGCCGACAAGCGGTTCGACGCTCACCTGAAAAAGCTCGCCGACGCCACGAAGGAATCATCATGAGCACCACGCTGCGCAGCATCATCGAAGAGTTCTCCGACAACGATCAGAAGTTCATCCAGCGCAAGGCAGGTGTCCTGGCCCAGGACATGATCAGCCACGCGGACTCACTCGCCCAGGTTCGCTCCGCACTGGTCAAGACCCAGGACGAAGTTGCTCGTGTGCTGAACGTCAAGCAGAACGCGGTGGCACAGCTGGAGAAACGCTCGGATCTGCTGCTGTCGACACTGCGCAAGTACGTCGAAGCCATGGGTGGGGAACTGACGGTGGCCGTCAAGACAGGCGCGGGCACCGTGATCATGCTCGACAGCCTGAGCAGTCTCGCCAAGCCATCGAAGCAGCGGCGCGTCGGCGCGTCCTCAGCACCACGAAAGCCGGTCGTCCGCTCCGGAAGCAATCCAAAGGACAAGGTCAAGGCTCGTGCCAAGACCACCGGGACGGTCGTCGCCTGACAAGTGGCTTCGGCCTCCCGGAAGCAGCGTCCTGCTCCACCGGTGCTGCAGCCGCCAATGTGGCATCGGTCAGCAGGCGCCCGACATCGCTGTGGCCACACCCATGGGGCTCGGTCCTTGAGCCACCGGCCCGGCAGCCTCGCCGGGATGGTCGCCCATCACTTCAGTCCTCACACCACCGAGCGTCGCCCCTGCTGGCATTGCCGCCACTTCGGGGAGATGCTCTACGGCGGCTCGGCCGCTGCCTGCACCGCGCCGAACGGCACGCGGGTGCGGGCGTTGCCGGCCGGCGGCTGTGCTGCGTTCGAGCGCGAGGTCGGGGCCGACGACGAGGTGGGCCCCCCGGCGTTGGCAACGGTACCGCGCGCCTTCGGCGTCACACGCTTTGCGAGATGACCACGTCCCCGGCGACTGCGCCAGCAATCCAGGAAGACGGCGCACCAGTGCAGCGGGATCGAGGTGTCGTTCCGCACGGAGCGTGCGCGACAGGATCTGGCGATGTGCTCAGCGAGCGCAATCGAGACTCTCGCGACTCCCTGGGTGCGCGCCACCGCAGTCTCCGACAGCTTGCCCCGCGGCAGTGCGATGGACGCGCCGTCGAAGACTGCAGCACCTGCTACAGTCTTCCCACCGATGGCAGGATCGTCGGTTGCGCCGGACTTGGCCGCACTTGCGAGGGCGCGCTGGAATTACCCGGCCAGGCCGGCCGCCCGAGTACCGCCCCGCCTCGATGTCGCCTCTTCCGTCGCGGGGCATGCGGAGCAGGAGCTTGAAGAGCATCCCGTGCACCCCGTGCCGGCAGTTCGACGGCAGCGTCAGGCCGATCGTCCACGATCAGGATCAGCTGTCGCTCATCCGGTCCGTGCCGACCGCCCGGCGCGCGGGGTATCAGGTCCGGTCCAGCGGCACTTTCCCAGCGGCCCAACTGCGCCGACCGCGCGACCTGCCGGACGGCGCGGCGCGCGCGCGCGTGGCCTTGGAATGACGCTGCCATCAGGCTGCACGATGGGGTGCTCGTGGCTTGACGTCGTCGTGGGCCGGGGCTGCACCGTGCTACGGCACGCCCGCCGTGCGGTGCGCCGGCACCGCGGGGTGGCGATGCTGCCGGCGCTGGCGCTGGCGCTGCCAGCACAGGCCGAACTCGCACCGCTGGTCGGCCCGTCGGGAGACTCACCCTCTGCCGCCTGGAAGTTCACCGGCCTGCCGCAACAGAAGCCGCCCGCGACCCGCTACTCGGTGCGCGAAATGGACGGCAGGCGGGTTCTGCGCGTGGAATCCGAACAGTCCTACGGCAACCTGGTGCACCCGCTGCGGAACGTTCCTGCCGGCGTCCTGTCCTGGCGCTGGCGGGTGGACAGGCCGATCGCTTCGGCCAACCTGCACACACGTCAAGGCGACGATGCCGCGCTGAAGGTGTGCGCGATGTTCGACCTGCCGCCAGCGCAGGTCCCGTTCGTCGAGCGCCAGCTGCTGCGGCTGGCCGAGATGCGCACCGGCACCACGCTTCCCACAGCGACCCTTTGCTACGTCTGGGAGCCGACGCTGCCTGCCGGCAGCGTGCTGGCCAACGCATACACCCGGCGGGTCCGCTTCATCACGCTGCCGGGTGTGCCCGGCCTCTGGAGCGCCGAACGGCGCGATCTCCGGGCGGACTTCCTGCGCGCCTTCGGCGACGAGTCGCGCACCGTCCCCGCCCTGTCGGCCATCGCCGTCGGCGCAGACGCCGACAACACCGGCGGGCACGGGCTGGCGTGGCTGGACGATCTGAGGCACGAACCGGCGGGCCCGCCCTGAGAGCATGAGAGGTGCGGCGCCCAGCGCCTGCGCACCCTGCTGGCGGAACCCGACCATGCGCAGGCGCAGGCCCATTCCGGGGACCTGACCCGCGCGCCGTGCCGGCCGACCGCGCCCCGCCGACGCCGCGGCCGCGCATTGGGCAGAATGCGGCGGGTCGCCACCTTGCCCTGCTAGCGCCCCAGATGCCGTCGCTGCCGCCGCTGACGCACCACGAGATCCTCGAGCTGGCGGAGCCGTTCGTGCGCCGCGGGCATGGCGTGGATCTCCCAGCCAGTGACCGCAGCGCGCGCGAGCTGGCGTTCCGGCCGCGGCCGGTCGAGGGCACCGGCCTGACCGGGACCCTGCGCCTGTCCTTCATCACCGCCGGCCGCTGGAAGCTGACGCGCACCCTCACCGATGCCGACGGACTGGCCTCGGATCTGGTGGCCGAAGGCAGCGATCCCGGCCCCCTGATCGACGCGATCGACAGCGTGCCCGCGCTGCGGCAGAGGCCTCGCGCCGGCGGCGTCCAGATGGCGCTCAGCCATCGCCTGCAGATCCCGCAAGGGGCAGGCGAGCCGCGGCTCGTGCTGCAGCGGGCGCAGGCCCGGGTGGGCGGCCTGACGCTGCAGTTTCGGGTGTCCGGCGTCGCCGGCTACCCCGCGGAGTTCGAGCTGCTGCGCGGCGAACCCGATCCCCCCGCCCTTCCCGAGGACTTCTTCGCCGTGCTGGGCCGCGACTGGGGCAGGGTCGTCAGGGTGCGCCGGGGCTGGGAATGCAGCGTGCGGTTGCGCGGGGCCGAGCCCCGCCGCAGTACCGAAGCCGAGGCCTGCGTCGCGCTTGCCGTCGAGCACATGGTGTGCACGCTGGCGGCACCGCCAGCGCAGTTCCATGCCAGCCATCGCGTCGCCCGCTGGCGGCTCGCCCTGGCCGACACGCTGCCGTGGGCGGCTGGGGCCGCCATCGTCGGCGTCGCACTCTGGGTGCAGGAGCATGCGCCCGGGCAGCAGTCGCTGCTCGCGGTGCTGGCCAACATGGCGCCGCCGGTGCTGATGGGCCTGTTCTTCCTGCGCCGCGAAATGCCGCGCATGGGCTTGCCGCGCCTGCCCCGGCGCCTGGCCGCCGATGCCTGGCAGCCCCGGCCACCCGCCTGATCTCCGGTCAGGCTTCAACCCGAAACCCCGAACACCGCACACCGCGCGCCGCCGACGATGCCAGGAAACCCGATGAACGTGCCGCCGGTCTCGATCGCGGCCGCAAAGGCGGCACTCGTGGCCCAGTACGAACGCCCGCTGCTGCGGCGCCGGGCCACCATGCTCTGGGGCACGCGCGGCGTCGGCAAGTCCTCCGTGGTGCGCCAGGTGGCGGCGCATCAAGGGGTGCCGCTGGTCGACCTCCGACTGACGACCATCGAGCCGGTGGACATCCGCGGCGCCATCTACGCCGACGATGCGGCTGGACGGACGGTCTGGTTCCCCCCCGAATTCCTGCCCGACGCCAGCCAGCCCGAGGGCATCCTCTTCCTCGACGAGCTGACCGCGGCCGACCAGCGGCTGCAGATCTCGGCCTATTCGCTCATCCTCGACCGAAGGGTAGGCAACTACGCGCTGCCCGACGGCTGGATGGTGGTGGCGGCCGGCAACGCCAGCTTCCACGGCGCGGTCAGCCACGACATGGGCACCGCGCTGGCCGACCGCATGTTCCACCTGCACGTGCAGACTTCGATCGATGCCTTCCTGGCGCACGCGCTGGCCCACGGCTTCGCACCCGAGGTGATGGCCTATCTCAAGGTGCGTCCCGACCGGCTCGACGACACCGCCTCGCAGTTGGCCGCAGACCATCTCGTCGGCGCCAGCCCGCGGGGTTGGGAGGACGTCTCCGGCGTGCTGCAGAGCAACCTGCCCGACGACGTTCGCCGCCTCCTGGTGCAGGGGCGCATCGGTGCGGCCAACGCGGCCGAGTTCTTCGGCGTGCTGCGCGAACTGCAGGCCGGCGCCGACGTGGTGGCCCTGCTGGCGGCGCGCGCCGGTCCGGACACCCTGGCCCTGCTGCCGCGCAGTCTCGACGGTCTCCACGGGCTGGTCTACGGCCTGCTGGCCGCAGCCGACGAGGCGCCGCGGATGGCACGCGCGCTCGAGATCGTCGAGCAGATCGTCGAGATCCGCGCCGCGTCGGCCCTGCCGCTGCGCGAGGTGCAGACGCTGGCGATGGAACTGCTGGCCCGCAAGGCGCTGGATTCCGGCATGGAAGCGGTGGTGCTCGACAGCCCGGCCTACGCACGCTACGCCGCAGCGCGACGTGCAGGTATCGCCAATGGCTGAGGCCGCGACGGGGCAACACCAGCACCGCGGCGTGCGCGCGGTGCAGCGGATGGTGGAGTACGCCCCCTCGAGCGGCGGCCTGGCGCTGTGGGTGGGCCACCGCGACCTGCCGACCGGGCCTTCCACGCCCGGCGCGCCGGTGCACACCGACGGGCTCACGCTGCACTACGCGCCCGCCTTCGCCGCCCTGCCGGTCGAGTTGCAGACGGGATGGGTGGCGCACGAGGTGCTGCACATCGCGCTGCGGCACGCCCAGCGTTTCGACGATCTGCGCCGGCGGCTCGGCGACGTCGACCTGCAGTTGTTCAACCGCTGCGCCGACGCGGTCGTCAACAGCGCCCTGTCGCACGTGCGCTGGCTAGCGCTGCCGCCCGGCGCGATCCGACTCGAGGCGGTGCTCGACGAGGTGCTGGGTGAGCAGGCGAACCGCGAGGCCGCCCTGCTGGCCTGGGATGTCGAGCGCCTCTACATCGCCGTCGACGACCGGCGCAGCGACGGCAACGGAAGAGGCACGCCGCAACGCCAGGGCGACTCCCGACGCGGCCGTGGCGACGACGGCCTGCGCAGCGCGACGCCGGCGGCCGAGCGCCACGACGAGCCCGCCAGCCCCCGCTGCGACGGGCCACGCGCCGCACGCATGCGGACGCTGGGCGCGCCGGAACACGACGATCTGAGGCCCGACATCGCCGGCGCCGAGCCGCAGGACGAGGCCGAGCGCGCGCGCGAGTGGCTCGAACGGCTGCTGCGGGCGCAGGCCGACGACGGCGAGACGTCGCTGCTGAGGTCCTTGCTGGCCGACCTGCCACGCGTGCGCACGCCCTGGGAGCTCGTCCTGCGCGCCCACGCCGCCCGGGCGCTGGCACGGCGCCCGGGGCTGTCGTGGTCGCGCCCCGCCCGCTCGTATCTCGCGAACCAGGGGCGTGACTGCCGGGGCCGGCGCATGCCCTGGGAACCAGGGACGACGGGATCGCGCACCGTGCCCCGGCTGGCCCTGGTGATCGACGTGTCGGGATCGATCGACGACGGGCTGCTGCAGCGATTCGGACGCGAGGTCGACGCCATCATGCGTCGCCAGGAGGCGCCTCTCGTGCTCGTGGCCGGCGACATGCAGGTGCGGCAGGTGCGGCACCTGCAGCCCGGCGAGAGCGCGCTGGACGCATTGCAGCTCCCGGGCGGCGGAGGCACCGACTTCGCGCCCCTGCTGGCAGAGGCAGCGCGCCACTCGCCAGACCTCGTGGTGGTGCTGACCGACCTCGAGGGACCCGCTGGACCGGCGCCGCGCTGCCCGGTGATCTGGGCGGTGCCGGCGACGCACGCAACAAAGGCGGTGCCTTTTGGCCGCCGGCTGGTGCTGGAGTGAGAACCCGGGGATCAAGCCGCACCGCCATCGGCTGGAGGCGACAGTTTCGCGCGGTTGCGTGCAAGCGCCCCTGGCCCGCGCCACCGAGTCGGGGGATTGCCGCGCCGCACCGGCTGCACGACCATGCCCCCATGAAACCCGAAGACGCCCCGCCGCGGCCCCGGGCCGCGATGACGCCTGTGCCGGCCGATGCCCGGCTGCAGGCCTGGCTGGAGCTGCGCGAGCAACTGCGCCTGCTGGAGGCGCAGCTCGAGACCGTCAGGCTGATGCTCCGCTTGCAAGGCAAGGCCCGCTGAGCACACACCGGGCCACGCCGTCCGGCGCCCGGCCGATACAGGCAGGCGTCTACTCGACGCGAGCCAATCTTCCGGCGCATGCCAGGCTGGCAGGGAAGCGACCCGGTGGGCTGCCTGGTCAGCGCCTGCCGTGCTGCTGGCCATGGTCAACGGCGTGACCGGCCTTGAGCCCCAGACTTCCTGTTCGAAGGCTGAGCCGCGCGGCGCAGGCGCAGGGGCCCGTCAGTCGCTGCCCTCGGCGACCGGGTGCCCGTGGGCGCGCCAGCGGAGCATCCCGCCGCCCAGGTTGGCCACCTGGGCAAAGCCTGCCTTGGCGAGCATCGCCACGGCCAGGGCCGAGCGTGCGCCGGAGCGGCACACCGCAACCACCGGCCGATCACGTGACAGCTCTGCGAGCCGCCCCGACAGTTCGGCCAGCGGGATGAGCCGCGCGCCTTCGATGTGCCCCATCGGCTGGCTGAACTCGGCCGCTTCGCGCACATCGACGATCTGGACGCCGGGAGGAAGTTCCTCGAGCGCCTGCGGTTCGATCTCCCAGATGCCTGCGAACGTGTAGGTCAGCGGCGCCCAGGTCGGCTCCGGCGGCAGGACCGTGTCGTCCCCGGGGCGTCCGCAGCGCAGGTTGGCGGGCACCGCGACGGCCATCTGCTTGGGGTGCGGAAGCCCGAGGTGATCCATGTAGCCCACGAAGTCCTCCTCGTGGGCCTCGCCGCCGAAACGCGGGTTGAAGCGCCGCTCCTCGGCGACGCTGGTCACCGTCAGGCCACGGTAGTCGTGGGCGGGATACAGCAGCGTGTCGTCGGGCAGCGTCAGCAGTTCCTCGTGCACCGAGCGGAAAAGTCGCGTCGGGCTGCCCTGCTGGAAATCGGTGCGGCCGCAGCCGCGGATGAGAAGGCAGTCGCCCGTGAAGGCCATGCTGCGATCGTCGAGCACGTAACTCACGCACCCGTCGGTATGGCCCGGCGTCGCGCGCACCTCGAGCCAGCGCTCGCCGAAGCAGATGCGGTCCCCGCCGACGATCAGCCGGTCGGCGCCCTGGGCACCGCTGGCCTGCGCCAGCGTGATCCGGCTGCCGGTGCGCTGCTTGAGCAGCCACGCGCCAGTCACGTGATCGGCATGGACGTGGGTCTCCAGCGTGTCGACCAGCTTCAGGTCGAGCTCCCGGAGCAACGCCAGGTCACGGCGCACATGCTCGAACACGGGATCGATCAGCACGGCCTCGCCGCTGGCCCGGTCGCCGAGCAGGTAGGTGTAGGTCGAAGAGACCGAGTCGAGCAGTTGGCGGAAGACGAGCATGGCGAACGGATTATCCTGACCCGCCGAAGGCGCCGAACCCTTGCGGGCGGCACAAGAAGCAACGCCCCTGACGGGGCGTTGATCACTGGCGGAGTCGGAGTCTGTCAACACCCGCGCCAATGCTTGCGATTGAGGGGGCACCCCGCTGTTTCCGCCATCTCTTCCGCCAGTAGCTTCGGGGTGCGCATCTACCGGCGCTCGATCCGCCATCAGCATCGCCGGCAGCATCGTCTTCGTGATGCCGGCCAGCGCGGCCAGGATCAGGCGCCGGGCGCCGCGGTCACGTCCAGCAGGCCAGCACGTCCAGCAGGTGCAGCAGGTCGGCAACGGGCCGGATCAGCGCCGGACACGTCCAGCAGGCACAGCAGCATCGCCGGTCAGGTGGTGCGCCGGATCAGCGCCGGCTCGAGCTTGGCGCGCCAGGAAGCGGGGGGAACAAGCGGGCGAATCGCCCACTTGTTCGGGTCACGTGAGCGCGTGCGCCGCCGCCGCCGTCGGCATGTGCCGTCAGCGCCGCGAGCAAGGAACGCCGGTCGGCGGCGGCTCGGGCGAGATGGGCGAGGCAGAAGGGGGAAAAAGTAAAAGCGGGCGAATCGCCCGGTTTTACTCCTGACCATCACGCAATCTCAGCCGCCGCAGTAGTCGGCATGGGCCGCAAACGCTACGAGCAAGCTCGATGGGCGAGGCAGAAGGGCGGGGAAGTAATAGTAGGCGAATCGCCTACTTTTACCGGGAACCTCAGCGTACCCGCCGCTGAAATCGCCGGCCTGCAGCGCCGCCAGCAGGCGATCAGCAGGAACCGAAGCCGGGCAGGATCAGCGCCGCCAGGATCGGCCGCCGGGCGCCTCGGGGATCAGGTGCGCCAGCATCAGCCGGCAGGCCATCGGCGCCGGCCTCGTGCAGCGGCAACGCCAGCGGGCAGCAGCAGCAGCAGCAGCAGCGCCAGCAGGCGGCCGGCGGGCCGGATCAGGTGCTTGGGCGTGCGGTAGGCGCCGACTATCAAATCAAACGCGGCGTTTGATTCCGGGAATCAAAAGGGGGAGAAATTCCGCGCGTGGGAAACCGGGGTGGTCCACGTTTGCGGCCCCGCTAGAGATTCCGCCCCCCTCCCCCTCAGGCAATGCCCCCAGGGCACGCCAGGATCACGCAGGCGCCTCGATCACGTCGAGGACAGGCCAAGGTAGCCCGCGGCCTCGATCGCGCCTCCTGCGGCCCGGCAGCGCGGGGTAGCGCCGCCGGGTGCAGGTCTCACTGCATGGCTTCGGCGATCGCGCGGCGAGCCTCGGCAACGGTCATCCGTCGCGAACTGCCACGGGGCAACGGCCGGGCAGGCGTGCCGGTGGCGATCGCGTGCAGGCTCGGCCAAGTGTCGAGGTCGTGGTCGGCTTCCACTTGGTCGGCAACGCGAAGCACGTCGGCCAAAGGAACACGGCAGTGAACCGCGAGGTCGGTCGCCCAGCAGCGGGGCACGCCATCGGTGCCGGCGGCAAGCTCGAAGGCGCCACCGGAAACCCGCTTGCCGAAGGCTTCGGCGCAGCTTGCAGGCACGGGGCGGTTTGCCGGGTCGAGGTCGTCGATGGTCGAGGGGTCGAAGGTGTCATGCATGGACTGCTCCTTGAGGAAGTGCAGGCGCAGTGCCTGCGGTGGGGGTGATGGTGGCGTCGAGGTCGTCGAGGTCGCCGGCATCCGCGATCGAGCATCCGCCCCGGTCCACGGTCGCCAGCAGCAGGCGTCCGCCCGTCAGGCTTTGGCCCTCGTCCAGCAGCGCGCGGTGCACGTGGCGGGCGAGCGCGACAAGGCCCTCGGGCGAGGTGGCGTCAACCCGGTGCGGGCACGAACCGGCGGCGGCCCAGCGTGCGGGCCACGGGCGGCAGCGCAGCTCGCCGGCCTGCAGCTCGTGGCATCCGCCCTCGCGGGGGTCATCGAGCACGCGAACCACGACGCGGCGGCGGCGGGTGCTAAGGCCCGCGGCGATCAATTCGAGCGGGGCGTGAGCGTGCCCGGTCAGCCACGCCGTCGAAGCCCTCGCGTCAGCGGCGATGCCGTCGAGTGCGTCGGCCAGGAGGTCGAAGCTGGCCAACGCCGCCAGCGCCGTCTCCGACTGAGCGAGGACCGCCGCGAAGGCGGAACAGCTTCCGCGGTGGGCCAGCAGGCCGGCGGGCGCCGCGATGACCTTGCCGGCCACGCCAACGCGGCGGTCATCGAGTCCGGCGGCCCAGGTGGCGCTATCGGCGATGACCACGGCACGGTCGCCCTGGTGCGCGGCGAACAAGAGCGTCATTCGATCGCCTCGCCGATCGCGCGCCGGGCGCGGTCGAGTGCTTGCCGAAGCCGGTCCTCGCGGACGACGCGAACGGCCTGCTCGATCGGTCGCAGCACAGCGTCCAGCCGCTCGCCGACTTCGGCATGGGTCAGCGGGTCGAGGGCCAGCGCATCGAGGTCACGGAGCGCGCCGCGCACCTTCGGCGTGATGGCGTCGAACATCGCGACGGGCAGGTGCCGGGCAGCATCGGCGGCGTCGCGTAGGTGCTCGGCCACTTGGGCGATGCGAGCATCGGCGCCGTCGCGAAGGTCGCGCTCAAGCCGGCCAGTAGCTGCGGCGTGAGTCGTCGAGATGCGCAGCGCCTCGCCCTGCGCGGCCTGTAGTCGGGCCTTCGCATCGGCGACGGCGGCCATCGCGGCGCCGACTGCCTGCTCGGCTTTGTGGACTTCGAGCGCGGCCCGGCGGCCAGCGTCGCCGGTGCCTTCGCGAACGAGGGCATCCAGCCGCTCACGCAGCGCGCGGCGGTGCGCGACGACTTCAGCTTCGGCGTCGTCGATGATCTGGCGAAGCTCCGGGCGGGCCAGCAGCGCGCGGCGGAGCGCGGCGGGAACGAAACCGGCGAAGTCGGCAAGGGTCCTGCGGGATGTGTCGATCAGCATGGTCAGCGGCTCCGGCCTCGGGGCGACAGGCGCCTCGGGGAGTTGTTGTATTGGGTGGTGGCGGTCGGCTTCGTTGCGAAGCGCGCCGGCGGGTTGCGCAGGGACTGCGCCATCTGGTGCCAGCGGCCGGGGGGCGGCGGCGGTGACTTCGGACGGGTTGACATACGGCGGGCTCCCAGGTTGGCGGTCAGGTCAGCCATCAGCCGCAGGATCTGCAGCGCGACGGCGGCGAAGTCGGTCAACGTCACGCGGCGGCCTCCCGGTGGTACTTGCCCTCCAGCACCTTCGCGAAGTTCGTCGGCATGGCGAGCCATTCGAGCTCGATCTGAAACGGCGGTCGGCCGTTTTGCGAAGTGGTGCGGCCCATCAGGAAGTCGCTCTGCCCGACGTAGCTGAACAGGCGCCGGAACCACGCCACGCCATCAGCGGAGGTCTGCCACTTGCGCTGTACGGCCTGCTCACGCCACCGGGCTCGCAGGTGATCGGCACGCGCGCCACGCCACAGTTCCGGGCGATGCTGCGGCATGGTCGGAAGTTCTTCGGCCCAGGCTTGCAGGAGGTCGAGGTGCGGACAGTCGGGCAGGCCACCGGATGCAGGCCGGGGGCCAGCAACATCGGTAGATGTTGCGTCTTCCCCATGCTGCTCCTGCTCCTTCTCCTGCTCCTGCTCCTGCTCCTGTATCCCGGATGGCTTTCGGGAAGCTTTTGCGGAAGGCTTTCGCGAAGGCTTGGCGGAAGGCTTTCGCGCCTCGCCGGTCACGCCATCGAAGGCCGCCAGAAAGGCCGCGTCCATAGGTAAAAGTGCCTCGCGAATGACTGCGGCAGCACGATCACGAAGCGCACACTCGGGCAGCATTTGCCATGCCGTGCGCCAACTCTTGACCACGTTCGGGTTGCCCGGCCCGTTGTGCTTGATGGCTCTCGGCAGGAACCAAAGGCGATGCCTTTCGTCGTGCTCTGCGAGCCCTTCCCCGATGACTTCGCCGAAGGCTTTGGCGAAGGCTTCCGGCGTCCATCCCAGGGCTTCGGCGAGTGCAGCGCGGCCAGCAACGAACAAGCCCGGCAGCGCCGTCGAGTGCGGCCCGGTCAGCAGGTACAGCCACAAACTCTGGCCAGACGGCGGCAGCGGTGACAGGGCCAGGAATCGCCGGTCCGTCCAGCAGCGAACGGACACCCTGCGGTAGATCGGCGCGCCGCCGGCCTTCGGGTCGGGTCCGGTGGCGTCAGCCATGGACGGCCCCGACTGCCTTGGCGAACCGATGCACGGCGGCCAGGTCTGGAAGCTCGCGGCTCATGCCCCAGCGGGAAACGAGCCAGCCGCCGCCGGCCAGGGCGTAAAGCTCGTGGCCTCGAAGGGCGAGCGCAGCGCGCAGGGTCGCCACGGCCTTCGCCGATGCGTCGCCCTCGTCGGCCGCGGTGGTCGAGGTGCTCATGCGGCTCTCCCGGCCTTGAGGGCCTCCACCTTCCCACGCAGGAGCTGCGCCGGCTCGGCTGCAGGTGCTGCAGCGCGGGGCAGCTTGGCGACGGCGGCCTCAAGCTCCGCGCGACTCCAGCGCAGCAGGCGCGGCCCGAGCACGATCGGCGCGGGCACGACTCCGCGATGGCGAAGGCCGTGAAACGTCCGTTCGGACACGCCGAAGACTGCGCCGGCCTCGCTCGCCGTCAGCAGTTCTTTGGCGGGTGCGGTCGGGGTGATCTTTGCCATGGGGCTCCTTTCAGGTTGAAGGCGTCAGGATGCGTCCGCCGCACCGTATCAGCTCCTAAAGTCGCCCACCAGCGAAACATTCGATCGCTGGAAACCCGCGCCAGTGCTTGCGATTCGGGCATCGCTGCAACGGTTTGGTTCTTCAGCATCTCGAAGCGGATGTCGTAGCCGAGGCGCAAAAAAGCCCGCACGCGGCGGGCTTGAGGGGGGGTCTTGTGGGGGTCTTGTCAGGCCGGCGGTGCCTCGGCTTCCGGCAGGCCCATATGCCTGCGGGCGTCGGCGCCGGCCAAGTGCAGCAGGCGCGCCACGGCGGCCATCATCCGCCGGGCCTCGCGGGTGTCGTCCGTTTCGAGCGCGGCGTCAGCCACGGCGGCGGCGTCGTCCACCAGTTCCGCGAGCGCGGCCAGCCGGTGCAGCGCATCGTCAAGGCCCATCTGCGGAACGGCGTTGTCGCGCGTGACGGTGCTCATGCTGCCTCCACGCGATCGGTCGCCACGACGCCCGCCGGCCCATACACGGCGGCCTCCGCGAGCGCGAACAGTGCGTCGTGCACGGCGGCCAACTCTCCCTTGATGCGCCTCAACATCGCCGCGTGCAGTTCGAGGGCGCGGCCCGCCTCGGTGCCGGCGAACTCGTCGCGGTGCTGATCGGCAACGGCGGCCAGCATGTCGGCCATCAGCCGCGTTTCGTGCATATCGGACAGGTGATCCTGCAGCTTCGCGCCGCAGGCCCTCGCGGTCATCCTAGACTTCGTTTCAGCTTCCATGTCGGTCTTCTCCGGTGGGGGTCAGGGCCGCGGGGCTCTCGTCCAGCCTCCGCGGCCCGTCTTTGCCGACGATCCGGTCGGCACGGTCCCGGCGATACCGCCGCCGGGTGCGGTCCTGCAGCTCTACTTGTGCCCGCTCTTCCAGCGTTTCAGGATCAGCGCCAGCCGCGCACGCGAGACGCCGAAGCGCCGGGCGACTACCGCCACGGCACCCCGCACGCGACTACGCTGCAGGGCGTCGGCCATGCGTGCGGCGGCCTTGATCGTCTCGTCATCCCAGCGCTTGCGGGCACGCCCACCGCGCGACGGCGGCGGCACCACGTCCGGCAGCGCCAGCGCCGCCAGCGCCGCGATGACACGCCGGTCGATCCGCAAGTCATCCAGTCGGATCGGCAGCGGCGGCGTGATGCGGGCCAGTGCGCCACCGCGTAGCTGGATGAACTCGATCTTCGTCATGCAGTTCTTCGGCTGCAGCAGGCCGCGCAGGTCGGCGGGCGCTACACAAGGGAAGGCCCAGCCGGCAACATCTTCCGGCAGGCCGGCGAACAGGACTTCAGCAGCGTCGTCGCGCTCGATCCAGACTCGCGGCCACGCCGGGCTGTCGTCGGCTTCTACGGTCAGGCCGCAGGCGCGGCCATCCCGCAGCAGCGCGCGGGTGATCCAGCGCCGGCCCGTGGCGCGCAGCAGCTCCGCGCGGGCCTCGGCCAGCGTGACCAGACGGTCATCGCTCACGCTGCGCTCCGCAGGGGCACTACGGCGGCGGCGGGTGACGCGAGGTACTTGGCCCAGGCGTCCAGCAGCGCGCGCCGCTCGTCATCGAACTTGGTGCGGTTGTACGCGGCTCGCACGCGGTCGGCTTCGCGGTGGGCCAGACACGCCTCGATCACGTCAGGCCGCGCGGCGGCGGTCGCATTGGCCCAGGTGCTGAAGCTGGCGCGGAAGCCGTGAACGGACGTTGCATCGCGCAGGCCCAGGCGGTCCAGCGTGACCAGCATCGACATGTTCGATAGCTCTCGCCGATGCCCGTCCGGGTTGCCAAGGCTCGCGGGCGACGGGAACACGAGCGCGGCGTCTTGCCCGCGCTGCAGGTCGAGGACTCGAACCGCCGCATCGCTGAGGAACACGACATGCTGCTCTCGCCCCTTCATGCGGTCGGCGGGAAGGGTCCACGTCCGCGCGTCGAGGTCGATTTCGGACCAGCGCGCACCGAGAACTTCGGATGTACGGCTCGCCGTCAGGACCAGGAGCGTCAACGCCCTCGCGGCGGTGCCGGGTGCGGCCTGCAGTCGGGCCATGATCGCCGGCATCTCGCGGTAGTCGGCCGCGCGGTGGTTCGTGCGCCGGACAGTCGCGCGCTGCTCTGCCAGCTTGCGCCGGACGGCGGCGGCGGGGTTCGCGCCGACATGCCCCAGGAACGCCGCGTGCTCAAAGATCGCGTCGAGTCGCTGGCGGATGCGCCGCGTCGTCTCTGGCAGACGGTCATCGCCCTTGAGGTTGCGAGCGCGCTCGTGAGGCTTGATCGACGTGAGCACGTCCAGCAGCTCGCGCGCCGTGACTTCGCTGAGGGGCTTCTTCCAGACGGCGGCCGGAACGTGGTTCTCCAAGCTGGCCAGCCACTGCGCCGCGTGCTTCGGCGTGCGCTGCGGCTCGATCACGGCGGCGTGATAGTCGCGGGCGGCCTGCGCCAACGTCATCGCCTTGCGGGCCTTCTCCGCGCGGCGGGCTTCCTCTTCTTCCTTGGCGGCGGCCTTGCGCTTGTCGCGCTCGTCGA
>JBILNT010000212.1:0-5477 GCA_044374875.1 Rubrivivax sp. | reverse complement strand
CGCACGGTCTCGCGCGTCTCGTAGACGTGGAACTCCATGCGGTCGAGCTCGCGCAGCAGGTCGTTGGGGAACTCGATGTCGGCCTTGTCGATCTCGTCGATCAGCAACACCACCGGCTCCTCGGCGGCGAAGGCCTGCCACAGCACCCCGCGCACGATGTAGTTGCGGATGTCGCGCACGCGCGCCGCGCTGTCGGTGTCGGCGAGCTGGCTGTCACGCAGCCGGCTCACGGCGTCGTACTCGTACAGGCCCTGCTGCGCCTTGGTCGTGCTCTTGACGTGCCACTGCAGCAGCGGCATGTCCAGCGAGCGTGCAACCTCCTCGGCCAGCATCGTCTTGCCGGTGCCGGGCTCGCCCTTGACGAGCAGCGGCCGCTTGAGGGTGATGGCCGCGTTGACCGCGAGCATCAGGTCGGCCGTGGCGACGTACTGGTCGGATCCCTGGAACTTCATGGAGGAACGGGCCGCCGCGAGGCCGGCGCAGGAAGGTGTCGGGGCAGTATAAGCGGCCCTATAATCCGCCGCGCTCGAGGCTGCCGGGCTGTTGTCCTGCGCCATCCCCTGTATTACCGCGCGTGACGATGAACAAAGCTGTCTCCCTCCTCCTGGCCCTCGCCGGCCTGCTCTCCCTCGGTGCCGCGCAGGCGCAGGATGTCAACGCGGGCCAGAAGAAGGCTGCGATGTGCATCGGCTGCCACGGGATCCCGGGCTACCAGGCCAGCTTCCCCGAAGTGCACAAGGTCCCGATGATCTCGGGCCAGAACGCCAAGTACATCGTCGCGGCACTCAATGCCTACAAGAAGGGTGAGCGCAAGCACCCCACGATGCGCGGCATCTCCGCGTCGCTGACCGACCAGGACATGGCCGACCTCGGTGCCTACTACGAGCAGCACGGCCAGTCGTCGGTCAAGAACGTTGCCGCGGCGGCGGTTGCACCGACCCCCGAGGTCGCCGCGCTGCTGAATCGGGGCGCCTGCGCCTCGTGCCACGGCGTCGACTACAACAAGGCGATCGACGGCAGCTACCCGAAGCTCGCCGGCCAGCACGCCGACTACCTGTTCGTGGCGCTGCGCTCCTACGGCCTGGAAGGCAACCCGAACATCGGTCGCGCCAACGCGATCATGGGTGCGCAGGTCAAGCAGTTCAAGCGCGCCGAACTCAAGCAGATCGCCGACTACCTCGCGACGCTTCCCGGGGACCTGCGCACCGTGCCGCAGTCGAAGTTCCGCTGACGCGCGTCGTTCCGGGCGTGCCGCGGCGCGGGTGTCGGGCCGATCCCGACGTCCCCTCGGGGACAAGACGCGCCCGGTACCATGGCAGGGCAGCGGAGGCCATCGGCGCGTCCGCGTGAAGGCACGTCACGTGCCGACGGAGCCGCCCCATGTCCGCAGGAATTTCACCCGCCACTTCTGGCGGGCCGCTGCCCGCGAGCGACCCCAACACCGGGGGTGACCAGTCCTACCCGGCCCTGGCCGCCCTGTCCGATGGCGGATGGGTCGTCGTCTGGCAGGTCTACAACGCCGACCTCGAGAGCTTCGACGTGCGCATGCAGCGCTTCGACGCCTCGGGCGCGGCCTCCGGCGGCGTGGTGCAGGTCAACGAGCCCGGGGATGCGGTCAACTACCTGCCCAGCGTCCAGGCCACTGCCGACGGTGGCTGGACGGTGAGCTGGCTTGCCTACGAGAGCCTCGAGGGCGACGACTACGCCTGGGGCCTGCTCAGCCGCAGCTTCGACGCACAAGGGCAAGCCTCCGGCGCGCCCGCGGCCGGGGGTGCGCGCCTGTGGTCCTCGGACCTGTCCTTGCCCGGCGGCGAGCTGCTGCGCGTTTACGCCGACACCGCCCCCGAGGGCGGCGACTGGTTCGAGATCTTCCAGCAGCGGTTCGACAGCGCCGGGGCGCCCGTGGGCGAGCCCGTGCAGGTCAACACCTTCACCCCGGGCTACCAGGCCCACGCCGCGGTGGGCGGCCTGAAGGACGGCGGCTGGGTGGTGGTGTGGTCCTCGACGGACCAGGACGGCAGCGATTTCGGCGTCTTCCAGCGGCGATTCGACGCCGACGGCCGGGCTGTCGGCCCGGAGACCCAGGTCAACACCTTCGCGCTGGGGTCGCAACTCGAGCCGGAGGTGGCCGGGCTGGCGGACGGTGGGTGGGTGGTGTCCTGGATGTCCTTCGGCCAGGACGGCGACGGCTGGGGCATCTTCCAGCAGCGCTTCGATGCCGAAGGGCAGGCGGTGGGCCCCGAGATGCTGGTCAACGTCGACCCCGACGGCGCGTCCATCGCCTTGTCGGCCGTCGATCCCGGCCAGATGCACATCGGCACCGACCGCGCCGACGACGTCGACGGCTCGGGCGCGTCGGAGATCGTGCTCGGCAACGCCGGGGACGACTCGCTCGACGGCGCCGCCGGCGACGACACCCTGGCCGGCGGCACCGGCCGCGACAGCCTGCAGGGCGGCGACGGCGACGACGTCGTGAGCGGCGGCAGCGGCGACGACCTGATCGTCGGCGGCAGCGGCCGCGGCGACGACACCTACGCAGGCGGCCTGGGCGTGGACACCGTCCGCTACACCAGCGCCACGGCGGCCATCGACATCGATCTCGCGTCCGGCACGGCGGGCTCGCGCGCCGGGGGCGACGCCGCCGGCATCGGCTCGGACCGGCTGTCCGGCATCGAGAACGTGATCGCCGGGTCCTTCGCCGACCGGGTCACCGGTGACGCCTTCGCCAACGACCTGCGGGGCATGGGCGGCCGCGACGACCTGCGCGGTGGCGCGGGCGACGACACCTTGCGCGGTGGCGCGGGTGCCGACAGCCTCGCCGGCGGCGGCGGCCGCGACCAGCTGTCCGGCGGGGCCGGGCACGACGTCTTCGTGTTCACCCAGGTCGCGGATTCCCGCCCCGGGGCGGGCCTTACCGACCTCATCGTCGACTTCTCCGCCGGCGACCGCATCGACCTGTCCCGCATCGATGCGGCTGCCGGGGGGTCTTCGAACGATGCGTTCCGGCTGCTGGACGCGCCGCCCGAGGTCGGTCGCGCCAACGGCGTCCTGTGGTTCGTCGATGGCGTGCTCTACGGCAGCACCGATCGCGATGCCGAGGCCGAGTTCGCGATCGTGCTGCGGGGCGTGACCTCGGTGGGCGTCGACGACATCATCCTCTGACGGCCAGCGTCGCCGGCTGCCGTGCGGCCCGCGGGTGGAAGGTGGATACTCCAGGTCGTGCGCCTCACGACGGAGACCCCGATGATCGAACTGACCTTGCCGACCATGAGCTGCGGCCATTGCGTGCGTGCGGTCACCGCGGCCGTGCAGCGTGTCGATGCGCAGGCCCGGGTGGAGATCGACCTGCCGTCGCACCGCGTGCGCATCGAGTCGGCGCGGGCGCCGGCGGAATTCGCGGCCGTCCTGACCGAAGAGGGCTACGCACCGGCCGCACAGGCCTGACCCGCCCCCCGTGAGGGTCGTCGCCGGCCCCGCGCAGCCCAGGTTTTCCCGGGGCGGTCACCGGCACGGCCCCTGCCTAAACTGGCCGGACCTTTGACTCGAGGAGCCGCGATGAAGAAGCTGATCACCGCCACCGCGCTGCTGGCGGTGCTGGCAGGCACCGCAGCGGTGCACGCGCAGACCCTGCGCTGGGCCAGCCAGGGCGACCCGCAGACCATGGACCCGCACTCGCAGAACGAGTCCATGACCAACATGATGAACGGGCAGGTCTACGAGCGACTGACCCGGCGTGACAGGCAGCTCAACATCGTGCCCGCGCTGGCCACCGAATGGCAGCAGACCGGCCCGCTGACCTGGCGCTTCAAGCTGCGGCCGAACGTGAAGTTCCACGACGGCTCGCCGTTCACGGCCGACGACGTCGTCTACTCGATCAACCGCGGCAAGGAAGTGACCTCGCAGATCAACGTCTACGCCAATGCCGTGGGCACGCCGGTGGCCATCGACCCGCTGACGGTCGAGTTCCGGCTCGAGAAGGTCAACCCGATCTTCCTGCAGCACCTCGACGCGCTGTGGATCATGAGCAAGTCGTGGTCGGAGAAGAACAAGGTCACCAAGCCGCTGGACTTCAAGAACAAGGAAGAGAGCCACGCCTCGTTCAACACCAACGGCACCGGCCCGTTCATGCTCGTGTCGCGCCAGCCCGGCATCAAGACGACCTACAGGCGCAACCCCAACTGGTGGGGCCGCTTCGAGGGCAACGTGCAGGAGATCGTCTACACGCCGATCGCCAACGACGCCACCCGCCTGGCCGCGCTGGTGTCGGGCGAGATCGACTTCGTGCTCGACCCGGCCCCGCGTGACGTGCCCCGCCTGCGCAACACCGCCGGGGTGAAGATCATCGACGGCCCCGAGAACCGCATCGTGTTCATCGGCATGGACCAGCACCGCGACGAGCTGCTCTACGGCAGCGTCAAGGACAGGAACCCGTTCAAGGACGTCCGCGTGCGCAAGGCGCTGTACCACGCGATCGACATCGAGACGATGAAGACCAAGCTGATGAACGGCCAGAGCTTCCCGACCGGGGGCATCACCCCGTCGCCGCTGGCCAGCTACAACGACCCGCAGGTCGAGGCCCGGCTTCCGTACGACCTCGCCAAGGCGCGGGCGCTGATGGTGGAGGCCGGCTACCCCGACGGCTTCGAGGTCACGCTCGACTGCCCGAACAACCGCTACATCAACGACGACGAGATCTGCGTCACGCTGGCCTCGATGTGGGCGCGGCTGAACGTGAGGGTCAAGGTCAACGCGATGCCCCGAGCCACCTACTTCCCCAAGCTCGAGAAGTGGGACACCAGCATGTACATGCTCGGCTGGGGCGGTGCCGTCACCGACGCCGAGACCACCATCACCCCGGTGCTTCGCAGCTACGGCGACAAGGGTGTTGGCCTGTACAACTACGGCCGCGTGAAGAACGAGAAGTTCGACCAGATCGCGGCGCAGAGCAGCGTCGAGGCCGACCCGAAGAAGCGCGAGGAACTGGTCAGGGCCGCGCTGCGCGAGTACACGCAGCAGGCCCACCTGCTGCCGCTGCATCGCCAGGTCATCCCCTGGGCGGCGCGCACCAACGTCGAGGTGGCGCACCGGGCCGACAACTGGCTCGAGGTGGCCTGGATCAACGTGCGCTGACGGGCCGCTGCCGCGCGCCGATCCGACGATAGGCGCGCGGCGCGCGGCGTGGCGAAGGCGGCCCCGGGCCGCCTTCGCCGCCTTCGCCGCTTTCGTCGCCCTCGCCGCATGGCGCCGCTGCGCTATCGTTGCGGCGATGGACGCGCCCCTGACCTTCTTCTGGCACGACTACGAGACCTTCGGGCGCGTGCCGCGGCGCGATCGTCCGGCGCAGTTCGCCGGCCTGCGCACCGACGCCGAGCTCAACGAGGTCGGCGAGCCGGTGATGTGGCACTGCCAGCCCGCACCCGACTACCTCCCCGACCCCGAGAGCTGCCTGCTCACCGGCATCCTGCCGCAGCTGGCCC
>JBILNT010000045.1:0-19586 GCA_044374875.1 Rubrivivax sp. | reverse complement strand
TGCCGCACTGGCTGCGGCCGGCACGCCGGAAGAGCTGACAAGCACGCTGCGCGCCTACAGCAGGCGTTGGGAGGCCGTGGTGAAGGCCATCGGCTTCAAGGCGGACTGAGTCGCGTGGCGTCCTGGGATTTCGTCGTCATCGGTGGCGGCATCGCCGGCGTGTCGCTGGCCGCTGAACTGGCGCCGCACGGGCGCACGCTGGTGCTGGAGCAGGAGTCGGCGCTGGGCTACCACGCCACCGGCCGCTCGGCCGCGGTGGTGGCGCTGGACTACGGCGCGCCGCCGCTGCGAGCGCTGACGCGGGCGAGCCTGGACACGCTGCTGAACACCGAGGTCGAGGGCCACCCATTCGCCCATCGCAAGGGCATGCTGATGCTCGAGCTGCAGGGGCAGGAAGGCCAGCTCGACGGCTACCTGGCCGATGCCACGCGCCTCGGCCAGGCCCGCGAAGTCGGTGTGGATGAAGCCCTGGTGCGTATGCCCATCCTGCGGCGCGAGGCCGTCGCGCGCGCCTGCTGGGAACCCGATCTCTGGGCGCTGGACGCCGACGCGCTGCTGCAGTGGTACAGACGCCGCGCACGGGCCGCGGGGGCCGAGTTCCGCCTGAACGCCGCAGTCACCGCGCTGCAGGCGCAGGCCGGCGGCTGGCAGCTGGTGGCGGGCGGCGTGACCGAAAGCACCGGCACCGTCGTCAACGCGGCAGGCGCCTGGGCCGACCCCGTGGCCGCGCTGGCCGGGCTGCAGCCGCTGGGCCTGCAGCCCAAGCGCCGTACCGCCCTGACCGTCCCCGCACCGGCCGGCCACGACGTGAACGGCTGGCCGGCCGTGATCGACATGGGCGAGACCCGCTACTTCAAGCCCGACGCCGGCGCGCTGATGCTCTCGCTGGCCGACGAGACCGATTCGCCCCCGTGCGATGCGTGGGCCGACGACGAGGACGTGGCCACCGCCGTGGACCGGGTTCAGCAGATCGCCGACCTGCCGGTGGAGCGCGTCATCGCCACCTGGGCCGGTCTGCGCACCTTCGCGCCGGACCGTCTGCCCGTGGTCGGCTGGGATCCGCGCGCCGATCGCTTCCTGTGGCTCGCCGGGCAAGGCGGCTACGGGCTGCAGACCGCGCCCGCCATGGCGCAGCTGGCGGCGTCCATCGTGCGAGGCGCAGCCCTGCCCTCGGCACTCGGCGATTCGGGTGTGGTGGCCGCGGGCCTCGCACCCGCCCGATTCCTGCCGGCTGCCGGCTGACGCCAAGGGCGACCCTGAACCGATGAGCTCTCCCGACACCACCGACCAGCCCCCGAACCCGCGCGTCCTGCTCTCCGGCACCGAAGCCGTCGTGCACCTGCTGCGCGAGCAGCGCCGCCGCGACCGCGCGGCCGGCCTTCGCACCGCGGGCTTCGTTTCCGGCTACCGAGGCTCGCCCCTGGGCACGCTGGACATGGCCCTGTGGGCGGCCGCTGCCGATCTGAAGCAGGACGACATCCACTTCCAGCCCGGCATCAACGAGGACCTCGCGGCCACGGCGCTGTGGGGCGCCCAGTACGTCGGCCGGGTGGCTGGCGGCTTCCCCGGCGCCCGCGTGGATGGCGTGTTCGGCCTGTGGTACGGCAAGGGTCCCGGCGTGGACCGCAGCGGCGATGCGCTGAAGCACGGCAACCTGGCGGGCACCTCGCCGCTGGGCGGTGCGCTGGTGCTCGCGGGCGACGACCACGCGGCCAAGTCGTCGACCACCGCCCACCAGTCGGAGCAGGCGCTGGTCGCCGCGGGCATCCCGGTGCTGTACCCGTCGGACGTGCAGGACATCGTGCACCTGGGCCTGCACGGGCTGGCGATGAGCCGGGCCAGCGGCTGCTGGGTCGGCCTGAAGGTCGTCACGGACGTGGTCGAGAGCACGATGTCCGTGGCCGCCGACGCCCTCGGCCCGACCGGTCCGTCGTCGGGGGGCACGGCCGAACGGGCCATCCGCGTGCAGGACAGGCCCCCGCTCGCCGAACAGCGGCTGATGGTCGACAAGCTGCCTGCGGTGCTGGCCTATGCCCGCGCGCACGGTCTCAACCGCACGGTCATCGCGCCGCCCGGGGCGCGATTCGGGCTCATCTCGGGCGGCAAGAGCTACGCCGACGTTCGCGAGGCGCTCACGCTGCTGGGCCTGGACGACGGGGCCTGCGTGCGCGTCGGCCTGCGGGTGATGAAGCTCGACATGGTGTGGCCCCTCGACCCGCGGCAGATCACGGGCTTCGCGCGCGGCCTGCAGAGCATCCTGGTGGTGGAGGAGAAGCGCGCCCTGGTCGAGGACCAGCTCAAGGCCCTGCTGTACGACCTCGACGACGGATCGCAGCGCCCGCGCATCGTGGGCAAGCGCGACGCATCGGCCGCGCTGGGCGGCGAGGGCGACGCCTGGCTGCCGGACTTCGGCGAGCTCGACCCGCTGCGGGTGGCCCGCGCCGTCGCGCGCTGGCTGGGGCTGGATGCGTCCACGCTGCCGACGCCTGCCACGGCGCCGGCCGCTGGCCCGGTGCGCCTGCCCGGTTTCTGCTCGGGCTGCCCGCACAGCACCTCGACCCGCCTGCCCGAGGGCAGCCGGGCGCTGGCGGGCATCGGCTGCCACGGCATGGCCACCATCCGCCAGGTGGGCGGGCCCACCACCACGATGTCGCAGATGGGCGGCGAGGGCGTGATGTGGCTCGGCCAGGCCCCGTTCACCGACGAGAAGCATGTCTTCGCGAACCTGGGCGACGGCACCTACTTCCACTCCGGCGTGCTGGCGGTGCGCGCGGCGGTGGCCGCCAAGGTCGACATCACCTACAAGCTGCTGGTCAACGGCTTCGTCTCGATGACCGGCGGCCAGCGCATCGACGGCGACCTCAGCGTGCCCGACCTCGTGCGCGAACTGCAGGCCGAGGGTGTCGCGCAGGTCGAGATCGTCACCGACGAGCCCGGGCAGTTCGAGGGCGCGAGCCTGCCCGCCGGCGTGCCGGTGCACCACCGGCACGACCTGGACGCCGTGCAACGCCGCCTGCGCGAGGTGCGCGGCGTGAGCGCGATCGTCTACGTGCAGCCCTGCGCCACCGAACGCCGCCGCCTGCGCAAGCGCGGGGAGTGGCCCGACCCGGCGGTGCGCACCTTCATCCACCCCATGGTCTGCGAGGGTTGCGGCGACTGCGGTGTGGCCTCCGACTGCCTGTCGATCGAGCCGCTGGAGACCCCCTTCGGGCGCAAGCGCCGCATCAACCAGTCGTCGTGCAACAAGGACCGCAGCTGCGTCGACGGCTTCTGCCCGAGTTTCGTGACGGTGCACGGCGGCCGCTTCAAGGGTGCCGTGGCGCCAGCCCGGCCGAAGGCCGCCGCGACGCCCGAGCCCGAGGTCGAGCTCCCCGACCCGGCCGTCGCACCCGTGGCTGCGGGCTACGACATCCTGGTGGCCGGCGTCGGCGGCACCGGGGTCGTCACGGCCACGGCCGTGCTGGCACGTGCCGCGCACGACGCCGGCCTGCGTGTGTCGGTGCTCGACGTCACCGGCCTGTCGCAGAAGTACGGCGGCGTGCAGTCGCACCTGCGCATCCCGGGGGCTGGTGCCGCGGTCGCGGCCAGTCGCATCCCACCGGGCAGTACGCGCCTGCTGATCGGCTGCGACCTGCTGGTGGCGGCCGAGGCCGACGTGCAGGCCCGCCTGCGGCCGGGGGCGGCGAACGCGGTGCTGAACACCGCGCTGTCGCCGTCGGCCGACTTCACGCGCCAGCCGGACTGGCAGGTCGACCGCGACGCCACGCGCCGCGCTATCGAACGCCACTGCGTGGCCACCGTCGCCGCCGATGCCACTGCACTGGCCGAACGTCACCTGGGCGACGCCATCGGCGCCAACCTCGTCCTGCTCGGCATGGCCTGCCAGCGCGGCTGGCTGCCGGTGCCGGCCGCGGCCATCGAACGCGCCATTGCCGGCATGCCGGGTGCCGCAGGCAATCTCCAGGCTTTCCGTATCGGCCGACGGGCGGTGGCCGATCCGGACTGGGCCGGGCGCAGCATCGCCCCGGCGGCGCAGCCCATCCAGCTGGTGCCGCGCCAGCCTCGGGACCTCGAGGCCTGGCTGGCCCTGCACCGCGAGCAGCTGACGGCCTACCAGGACGCCGCGCTGGCCGACCGGCACGAGCAGCGCATCCGCCGGCTGGCCGCGGCCGAGCGTGCCTGCGGGTCCGGCGGGGAGACGATCGCCACGGCCGCCGCGAAGGGCTACTTCAAGCTGCTGGCCCACAAGGACGAGTTCGAGGTCGCCCGGCTGCTCGGCGACCCCGCGTTCCGCACCGGCCTGGAGCAGCAGTTCGAGGGGCCCGTGCGCCTGCACGCCCACCTGGGCGGCGGCCCGCTGGAGCGCAAGGACGCCTCCGGCCGGCCCCTGAAGACCGAGCTGTCCGGCTGGGTGTGGCCGGCGCTGCGCCTCATGGCCCGGCTGCGCGGGCTGCGCGGCAGCTGGCTGGACCCCTGGCGGAACAACGCCGAGCGACGGCTCGCGCGCGAGTGCCTGGCACAGTACGAGCAGGACCTCGAGCGCATCGAGGCCGAACTCGCCAAGCGCGCCGACGAGCACAGGCGCGCCCTGCTCGCGCGGCTGGCGGCGCTGCCCGACCGGCTGCGCGGCTATGGGCACGTGCGGGCCCGTCATGCGGCGCAGGTGGCCGAGGAGCGCCAGCGCATCCTGGGCGAACTGGCGCTGGAGTCGTCATTCGACCGCTCGCTTGCGCAGGCGCCAGCCGCATCGGGTTGACGGGTTGCGTTCAGGCCGACCGCATCGCGGACGATCGCTTTGCCACGGCTCTCGTGGCTCGCGACTGGTATGCAGCCAAGGGGTCGGATCTGCCCTCGGGGTCGGCCAGCGGGATGCACTGCACGAACAGCGCCAGCAGTTCCGCCTGGCTGGTGATGTCGAGCTTCTGGTGGATGTTGCGGCGATGGATCTTCACCGTGCCCTCGGCGATGCCCAGCCGCTCGCCGATGAGCTGGCTGCTGTAGCCCAGCAACAGGTAGCGCAGCACCACGTGCTCGCGGGCGGTCAGCACCGAAGCGCCGAAGCACTGCGTGGTGGCGTCGATCTTGCGCTGCACGAGGTCGTTCACCCGCTCGGGCTCCAGCGCCGTGGCCGACACCAGCGAGTGCTTGCGCAGCAACTCGACGACGAACGCCAGCAGCGCCAGCAGCGCCTTCACCTCGCCGGCCGTGAAGCGCGGCCGGCCCGGGCCGCGCACCAGCATCAGCAGGAAGGCCCAGCCTTGCGAGGTGGTCACCAGCAGGTCCAGCTCGTCGGCATGGCCGTGGTTGGCGATGAAGCGCTCGTGGAACTCGCTGCCGATGAAGCCCTCGGGCGCGATGTCCTCCAGCCGGTACAGGCCCGACGGCGCCCCGGCGACGAAGTGCTGGTGGATGGGGTCGAACAGGTAGGGGCCGGCCGAGTAGGCGTCCCAGATCAGTGCGTCCCGCTCGTTGTCCGACGGCAGGTCACCCAGGTCCCCGCCCAGCACCCGGGGTCGCTTGTCGACGAACAGCTGCAGCGCCGAGTAGGCGTCGATCGGCGCTGCGCTGCGCAGCAGCGCGAACAGCGCGTCGTAGATGCCGGGCGTGCCCAGTGCTGCCAGCGCGGCCGTGCACTGCGCCACCAGGGGCTGCGTGCCGTCGGCGTGGTCGGGGGCGGCGGATGGATGAGGCTCCATGTGGCGGCAGTCTAGGGCACGCTGCCGCCGGGGTCTCGCCCCTTCGAACCACGCCTGGCTCATCGCCCGGCTAGGCCAGCAGGCGGCTGACATGGCGCGCCCGGGTGTACGCCAGCAGCCCGGCCCGGCCACCCTCCGCACCGAACCCCGACAGGCCCACCGGCTCGATGGAGACACCGCGCGCCATGGCCGGGGCCGCCTGCGGGGCGGCCATCAGCGTCACCATGCCGGCGCGCAGGCCACGGGCCAGGCGTTCGACCACGGCCTCGTCCTCCACCCATGCGCTGGCCGCGAGTCCGTAGCGGGTGCCGTTGGCCAGTGCCAGCGCTTGTTCCAGGGTGTCGAATGCCTGCAGCGTCGCCACGGGGCCGAAGACCTCCTCCTGCACGATGGCGGCATCGGGGCCCACGCCATCGACGACCAGCGGGCGGAAGTGGCAGGCCGCGGCAGCGGCCGCGTCGTAAGCCCCCAGGGCCCGCGCACCGCCGGACAGCGCCTCGCGCACGAAGCCGTTCACCTTGGTCCACTGCGCGGCACTGGCCAGCGGCCCCAGGGTGGTGGACGCCTCCAGAGGATCGCCCGTGTGCAGCGCGTGCATGCGTTCCTCCAGCAGCTGCGCAAGACGATCACGCAGCGGCCGATGCACCAGGATGCGCGAGCCGGCCACGCAGACCTGTCCACTGTTCCAGGTGAAGCCCTGCACCAGCGCGTCGGCCACGGCCGCGAGGTTTCCGAAGTCGTCGAACACGATCTGCGGCGACTTGCCGCCGCACTCCAGCATCACCGCCTTGAGGTTGCTGGCGCCTGCCGCCTGCATGATGCGCTGGCCGGTCAGCGTGGAGCCGGTGAAGGACAGAGCGTCCACCCCTGGGTGCCCTGCCAGGGCCTGGCCGGCCTCGGCGCCCAGCCCGGGCACGACGTTCAGCACGCCGGGTGGCAGGCCGCACGCGGCCGCGAGGTCGGCCACCCGCAGCGCCGACAGCGGGGCCAGCTCGGAGGGCTTGAGCACCACGGCGTTGCCCGCCGCCAGCGCGGGCCCGATCTTGGCCAGCGCGGTGAACAGCGGGAAGTTCCAGGGCGTCACCAGGCCGACCACGCCCTGCGGCATGCGGCGGTTGATCGCCGTGGCGCCCGGGCGCGACGGGAGCACCTCGTCGTCGAGCGCCGGCATGGCCTCGACGGCCTGTCGCAGCGTGGCTGCGGCCTCGGCCACGTCGGCCAGCGCGGCCGAGATCGGCATGCCCATGCACAGGCTGTCGAGCAGGGCCAGTTCCTCGCCGTGGGCCTGCACGGCGTCGGCCAGCCTTGCCAGCATGGCAGCACGCGTGGCCCGAGGGGCCCACTCGCCCGGCAAGGATCCGCGGGACAGGGCCGCCCGGGCCGCCGCCACGGCGCGGTCCGTCTCCGTCTGCGCGCCCCGCGGCACCTGCGCGACGACCTGGCCGTCCTGCGGGTTGATGCACGTGAAGCACTCGGCGCTGGCGGTGTCGTCGCGCCGGCCGTCGATGAAGGGCCGGCCATCCAGCGGCAGCTCGCGCGCACGCCGTGCCCAGTCGATGAGGTGGCCGCCGTGGGTGGCCTTGGAGGGGTGGTCGGGGTTCTGCACGCCGCGACTCTAGGCCGGCGCAGGCCCCGGCAGCGCATCGCGGCCGCGGTCGGCGGGCCGCCCTACCACCAGAGGCATATGGGTCGAAGAGATCGCCCCCCCTAACCTGAGGGCCACGACCCGCCTCGCGCCGGGCGAGCCTGGCCGCGTGCACTTCGCCCATCCCAGCAACTCCCTCAGGACCCACTTTGGAGACCTCGATGACGACGAAGCCCTTCCCCGACGCCCCGACCGATCGGCACCCGCTGACGCCGATGGCCGTGGCGGCCAGCCTGGCCCTGTGCCTTGGCGCCGGCGTGGTCACCCCGGCGGCAGCCCAATCCCCCGGCACGCAGGCCGACCCCGCTGCCCAGACCGTGGTCGTCACCACCACGGCCCGCAAGCGCCAGGAGGAGGTCCAGGCCGTCCCGATGTCGATGGAACTGCTGTCGGGCAAGGACCTGCAGGAAGCGGGCGTGCTGCGGGTGCAGGACATCCAGGCCAACGTGCCCGGGCTCGTGGTGACGAGCTACGAGTCGCAGGGCAACATCTCTCTGCGCGGCGTGGGCACCGGCGACGTGGGCCTGGGCACCGACCAGTCAGTGGCCATCCACATCGACGGCGTGTACCAGACCTACGGCGGTGCGGGCCTGAGCCGGCTGTTCGACGTCTCGGCGGTGGAGGTGCTCAAGGGCCCGCAAGGCACGCTGTACGGCCGCAACTCCACGGCCGGCGTGATCAACGTGATCAGCAACGCGCCCGTCAACCGCTTCGCCGCCGAGGCCGACGTGTCGGTGGGCACGCTGCGCACCGTGCTGGGCCAGGGCTTCGTCAACGTGCCGCTGTCTCCCGACACCGCCATGCGCCTGTCCTTCGCCGCGGGCAGCAGCCGGGGGTCGGTCACCAACGAGAAGGACGGTTCGCGCGCCGGCGACCGCGACGACTTCTCGGCCCTGCGGCTGGGCCTGCGCAGCCGCCTGGGCGACGTGCGCGCCGACGTTCGCCTGCAGTACATCGAGGATCGAAACCAGGTCGGCCAGGCACTGCTGCCCATGCCGTACGACTCGGTCTTCGGCCCCGGCGCCGGCTGGACCGACCGCGCGTTCTACATCCGTCCGCCCGCGCAGAAGAAGTCCGACCTCAACGCCGCGCTGACACTGACCATTCCGATCGGCGACGCGACGCTGACGTCCATCACCGGCTATGGCCGGCACCGCGGCAACTACCTGGTGCCGCTCGGCGGCGCACTGACCGAGGACGAGCGCGCCATCGTGACCCTGGACGAACCCTACGAGCAGGTTTCGCAGGAACTGCAGTTCAACTTCACCACCGGCAAGGCCACCGACTGGGTGGCCGGCGTGTTCGCGATGGACTCCAAGGGCCAGGACAACCGCGCACTGGACTCCGGGCCTGCCAGCGTGTTCGGTGGCTACACGTCCGACACGCGCGCCCGGGCCAGCGGCCGCACCGCCGCCGCGTTTGCCGACGTGTCGCACCCGATCACGTCGACCTTCAAGCTCAACGGCGGCCTGCGCTACACCTGGGAGGAGAAGGAGGCCACCTCGTTCGGCCTCGGCCCCTTCGACGTCAATCCCGCGCTCAGCGCCAGCAAGAGCTGGACGGCGTGGAGCGGCCGCGTCGGCTTCGACTGGCAGTTCAACAAGGCCACCAAGCTGTGGGGCGGCCTGTCGGAGGGCTTCAAGAGCGGCGGCGTGATCCCGCTCGCCTACAACGGCGGCGGCGGCATCTGCGAGGGCGGCAGCTTTGCCCCGACCGGCTGCGCCATCACCATCTACAAGCCCGAGAAGCTGCGCGCGCTGGAACTGGGCCAGAAGACCACGCTGCCCGGTGGCGCGGGCTTCGTCAATGCCGCGGTGTTCCTGTACGACTACCGCGACAAGGTCGAGTTCTACCAGTACGACCTGAGCAACCCGCTGTCCTTCACGTTCAACAACGCGCAGAAGGCCAAGGTGAAGGGCCTGGAGCTCAGCGGCGACTTCCGTCTGGCCAAGCACCTGCGCACCGACATCGCCGCCACCTTCCTCGACACCGAGTACACCCGCTTCGTCGACGGCGCTGGCAACGACATCGCCACCGGCAAGCAGCTGGCGCGTTCGCCCAAGGCCAGTGCCACGGTCGCGCTGGCCGGCGACAGGATCCCGCTGGCCGGTGGCGCGCTGCGCTTCCGCCTGGAGTACGCGTGGCGCGACAGGATCTACTTCGACTTCTTCAACGACGGCATCGGCGCGCACACCTACGAGCGCGCGATCGGTCTGGTCAACGCTTCCCTCGGCTGGGCGCCCGCGGGTGGTTCCTGGTCGCTCTACGCCAACGCGCGCAACCTGGCGAACGCGCGTTACCTCGAGTTCGCGCGCAGCGACGCACCCGGCGTGATCGCCGCGCCGGGCCGCACCTTCCAGGTGGGTGCGAACCTGAGGTTCTGATCGCGTGATCGACAGCCGCCACCACCCGCCCGCGCCGCCGGGCGCGGGCGTGGACATCCTGTGCCGCCAGCCCGTGCCCACGCCCGACGGCTGCCGGCTGGCGGCCATGGTGTTCAGGCCGCGCGGCCAGGCCGGGCCCCTGCCGGTCATCGTGGAGATGCTGCCCTACGGCGTGGACATGCTCTACGCCGACGGCGTGGCCTTTGCCAACGCAGGCTTCGTCTTCGTCGCGGTGGACTGCCGTGGCACGGGCGACTCCGAAGGCACCTTCGCCCCCGTGGTCCACGATGCGGCCGACTACTCGGCCATCTTCGACTGGCTGGTGGCCCAGCCGTGGTGCGACGGCCAGGTGGCCACGCACGGCGGCTCGTACAGCGGCATGAACCAGTGGCTGGCGCTGGCCACCGGGCACCCCGCGCTGCGCACCATCGTTCCCTTCGTGGCACCGCTGCCGCTGGGGCTGGCGGCCGGTGGCGTGGGCTCCTTCTTCCACCTGAACTGGTCGGCGCTCGGGGCCAGCCGGGGCACCTACATGGCCTGGGGCGCCGACGGCGCCTACTGGGGCCGGGTGCTGGGCGAGATCGGGCGCGGCGCAGTGCCGCAGGGGACCGAGGCCGAACACCTGTTCGGCCACCCGCTGACCTGGCTGCGCCACTTCCAGGAGCATCCCGCGCACGATGCGTTCTGGGCCCCGCACCTGCCTTCTCCCGAGGTGCTGGCGCGCAGCCGCCTCCCGGTGCTGTCGGTCAACGGCCAGTGCGACCTGTTCATCGTGTCGGCGCTGGAGTACCACCTCCGCCTGATGCAGTGGGGCCACGACGACGCCCGCCGCCATGCCCACCTGGTGATCGGCCCCTGGACCCATGCCGGCACCAGCGAAGCCAGGCCGCAGGCGGGCAGCCTGCGCTTCGCCGAGACGGCCCGCATCGACATGATGGAACTCAAGCTGGCCTGGTACCGCTGGGTGATGCTGGGTGGCCCCAAGCCCGCGGTGCTGACCCACCGCGTGCTCTGGTACGCCACCGGCGAGGAGGCCTGGCACGGCTGCGACCGTTTGGAAGACATCACCGCCGGCTCCCTGACCCACGCGCTGGCGGGCGCGCCAGGCCCGAACGACGTGTTCCACTCGGGCTGGCTCGACACCGATGCAGCCGACACGCCGCCCTACCTCTTCGTCTGCGATCCGCACGACGAAGCCCTGCTCGACGTCGAACGCCTGGAGCGCGCCGACGCCGCCGAGCCGGCGCCGCCGGGGCCAAGGCCGGCCAACAGCCTGTTCATGGCGCTGGGCGGCGAGGAGCCCAGCTCGCAGGCCCATGCCACGCACCTTCACGGCCAGGGCCTCGTCTACCACTCGGCGCCCCTGGACGCGCCGCTGGCGCTGGCCGGCACCCCAGTGCTGGAACTGCGCTGCACGGTCGATCAGCCCGATGCGGATCTCGCGATGCTGCTGTACGAGGTTCGCGCCGACGGTCAGGCGATCTTCCTCAGCTCGGACCTCCTGCGCCTGCGCTACCGCCACGGCCCCGACGCGCCCACGCCCATCATCCCCAGCGAGCCGATGACCGTGACCTTCGGCGCGGCGCGGTTCTTCGCGCGCACCCTGGCCCGTCATAGCCGGCTGCGGCTGGTGGTGCGCCATGCCATGGGCCTGAGCTTCCAGCGCAACGGCAACTCGGGCAAGCCGGTCCACGAGGAGACCGTGGCCGACCGCCGCGTGGCCACCGTCACCGTGATCCACGACGGCCCCGGCCGCTCGCGCCTGATGCTCCCCCTGGCCGCAGACCACGCGGTCGTCTCGATGAAGGGCTGACGATGAGCACCCCGTGGCGTGCCTGGAGCGGCGGCATCGTGCAGGAGACCAACCGCTTCTCGCCGATCCCGACCGCGTACGAGGACTTCGAGGACTGGGGCGGCGATCACCCCAGCTGGCCCGGCTGGGCCGAGTTCATCGACGAGGCGCGCCAGCGCGGCGTGCAGGTGCACGCCGGCCGCCTGGTGGGCGCCCATCCGGCGGGGCCGGTCAGTGCCGCCACCTGGCAGCGCCTGCGAGGCGAACTGCTGGCCAGCCTGGCGCAGGCCGGCCCGGTGGACCTGGTTTGGCTGGTGCTGCACGGCTCGCAGCTGGCCGAAGGCTGCGACGACTGCGAGGGCGACCTGATCACCGCCGTGCGCGCGCAGGTGGGCCCGGGCTGCCGCATCGGCGTGCTGCTGGACCTGCACGCCAGCATCAGCCCCGCCATGCTCACGCAGGCCGATCTGGTGATGGCCTGCCACCGCTACCCTCACACCGACCTGGGCGAGCGTGCCCGCCTGGGGGCGCGGCGGCTGATCGACTCGCTGGGGAGGCCGCTGCGCTGGACCACCGCCGCGGTGCGCGTGCCGGCCTTCGGCGCCTTCCCGACCACCGAGCCGCCGTTCGACGCGCTGGTGCAGCGCCTGCAGGCCTGCGAGGCCCTGCCCGGCGTGGTGGCGGCCTCCACCACGCACGGCTTCCTGGGGGCCGACAGCCCCTGGCTGGGCGGCGCATGCTTCGTCACCACCGAGGGCGACGCGGGTGAAGCCCGGCGCCTGGCGCAGGAACTGGCCGAGCACTTCTACGCGCTGATCCGCGCCACGCCGCGCGCGCTGCCGTCGGTGGACGCGGCGCTGGCCGAAGCCGCCGCCACCGAACCCGTGCCCGGCCGGCCCGTGGTGCTGGCCGATGCGGCCGACAACGCCGGCGGCGGCGCCGCTTCCGACGGCACCCAGGTGCTGGCGGCGCTGCTCGCGTCCGGCGACCCGCGGCTGCGCCCGGCCGCGCTCGGCATGATCTGGGACCCGCATGCCGTGGCGCTGGCCCGCCGCGCCGGCGAAGGCGCGCGCCTGGCGCTGCGCATCGGTGGCAAGACCGGCCCGCTGTCGGGGCATCCGGTGGATGCCGAGGTGGTGGTGGAGGCCTTGCGCACCGACGTGCGGCAGGCGGTGTTCATGGCCGAGCCCAACACCCCCATCGGCCGCAGCGCGCTGCTGCGCATCGACGGCCCGGCCGGGCCGCTGCACGTGGTCATCGCCGACCAGCGCCACCAGGTGTTCACGCCGCATGTCTTCACCGGCCACGGGCTGGACCTGGCGCGCTGCCGGCTGGTGGTGGTGAAGTCCACCCAGCACTTCCACGCCGGCTTCGCGCCGCTGGCCGCGCGCGTGCTGCGCTGCGACGCGGGCGGCACCGTGAGCTTCGACCCCACGCACCTGCCCTACCGCCACCGCCCGCGGCCGCTGTGGCCCTGGGAGCCCGACGCGCGCTGCACGCCGCTGGTCGACGAAGGCTGCCGATGACCACCGCCACGCCGCGGCTGTCCACGGGCCTGCTGGTCCTGTTCGCGCTGCCCACGCTGCCGATGTTCCTGCTGCGCGGGCCGGCGTTCTCCATCCTCCCGGCGCTGTATGCCGAGCGCTTCGCGATCGCGCTGACGACGATCTCGGGCGTGCTGCTGGCGGTGCGCCTCGTCGACGGGCTGATCGACGTGGCCGTGGGCTGGGGCAGCGATGCCACCCGCCACCGCTGGGGCGGGCGCAAGAGCTGGTTCCTGGTCGGCTCGCTGGCCACGGTGGCCTGCATCTTCCAGCTCTACGTGCCGCCGTCGGGCGCCACCGCGGCCTACTTCGGGCTGTGGTTCTTCATCGCGTATGTCGCCTGGACGCTCAACGAGATCCCCTACGGCGCCTGGGCCGCCGAGCTGACCAACGACTACCGCGAGCGCAACCGCATCGCCGCCGCGCGTCAGTACTTCAACGTGGCCAGCGCGCTGCTGCTGGGCCTGATGCCCTTCCTGCCCTTCATGAAGTCGCAGGAGATCAACTTCGACCTGCTCGAGGTCGTCGCCTGGACCGTGGCGCTGAGCCTGCCGCCGATCAGCCTGCTGGCGGTGTGGCTCGTGCCCCATGGCACGGCGGTGGTGCGCAGCGGCGGCGAGAGCCTCAAGGCCAGCTGGGCAGCGGTGCGTGGCAACCGCCCGGCCTGGCGCTTCCTGGGCGCGGCGGCCCTGGCCGGGCTGGCCGATGCCTGCATGGCGGGCCTGGGCTTCATGGTCATCGACTCCTACTTCGGCCTGAAGGCAGCCGCCAGCATCATGCTCATCCAGTGGGTGGCGGCCTCGATGCTGGGCGTGTGGCTGGCCACCCGGCTGCTGCGACGGTTCGACAAGCACCACCTGTTCGTGGCCGCCACGTTGCTCAGCGCCGTGATGATGCTGGTGAACAGCGCGCTGACGCCGCAGACGCCGAACCTGATGGCGATGTACCTCTGCCTGAGCTTCCTGCTGATCATGTGCAGCGCGGTGACCGACATGCTGCCGCACTCGATGGTGGGCGACCTGGTGGACTACGACGAGTGGAAGACCCGCGCCCAGCGGGCCGGCCAGTACGTGGCGCTGCTGGCCTTCGTGCGCAAGGCCACCTTCGGCCTGGGCTCGGCGCTGTCGATCTTCATCGCCGGCAGCTTCGGCTTCGAGCCGGGGCGGCCGCAGTACGATGTCACTGCTGCGCTGGGCCTGAAGCTGGGCATGTTCTGGCTGCCGATGGTGCTGGTGCTCGCCGCCGGGGCACTGATGTGGGGCTATCCGATCGGGGCGAAGAAGCACCGGGCGATCCAGCGGCGGCTGGCGCAGCGCAACGCCGCCACGTCCGCGAGGCCGTGACGGCCTGAACCCCGGGGCGCCCCTGGCCCCACACCCGCGATCAGGAACGAGCCCACCCGATGACCTGGACCCTGGCCCGCCGCGCCCACCGGCTGAACCCCTCGACGATCCGCGAGATCCTCAAGCTCACCGAACGGCCGGGCATCGTGTCGCTGGCCGGGGGGCTGCCGTCGTCCGACACCTTCCCCGTGGCGGCGATGGCCGAGGCGACGGCGCGCGTGCTGCGCGAGCAGCCGCGCGAGGCGCTGCAGTACGCGGCCAGCGAAGGCTACGGCCCGCTGCGCGACTGGGTGGCAGGCGAGCTGTCGGCCCTGGGCCTGCGGGTCGACGCCGCGCAGGTGCTGATCACCAGCGGCTCGCAGCAGGGGCTGGACCTGGTCGGCAAGGTGCTGCTCGATCCCGGCAGCCGCGTGGCGGTGGAGTCGCCCACCTACCTGGGCGCGCTGCAGGCCTTCGCGCCGTACGAGTGCGAAGCGCTGCCCGTGCCCTGCGACGACGAGGGCCCGCTGCCCGAGGCCCTGGACGCGGCCGCCGGCGCGCGCTTCCTGTACCTGCTGCCCAACTTCCAGAACCCGAGCGGGCGCTGCATCGGCGAGGCCCGGCGCCAGGCCCTGGCCGAGGCGCTGGCGCGCATCGGCCTGCCCCTGGTGGAGGACAACCCCTACGGCGACCTGTGGTTCGACGCCGCCCCGCCCGCGCCCGTGTCGGCCCGGCTGGGCGACGGGGCGGTCTACCTCGGGTCGTTCTCCAAGGTGCTGGCGCCGGGGCTGCGGCTGGGCTACGTGGTGGCACCGAAGGCGCTGTTCCCGAAGATCCTGCAGGCCAAGCAGGCCGCCGACCTGCACACCCCCGGCTTCAACCAGCGCGTGGTGCACGAGGTGGTCAAGGACGGCTTCCTGCACGGGCACGTGGCCGCGATCCGCCAGCGCTACCGGATGCACCGCGACGCGATGCAGGCCGCCCTGCAGCGCCACCTGCCGCCGGGCTGCCGCTGGGTGCTGCCCCGGGGCGGCATGTTCTTCTGGATCGAACTGCCCTCGGGCACCGACGCCACCGCGCTGCTGCCCCGCGCGGTGCAGGCCGGCATGGCCTACGTCCCCGGCGAGACCTTCTTCGCACCGGTGCCCGGGCAGCCGCCCCGCACCAACACGCTGCGGCTGTCCTTCGTCACCGTGCCACCGGCGCAGATCGAGCACGGCGTGGCCGCGCTGGCCCAGGTGCTGCGCGAGCCCCGACCGGCGTAGCCCCGCGCCGGCAGTTCCTGGAGATCGCGCCCATGTCCCCTCTTTCGGTCGAGCCCAAGGCCTGGTTGATCCTGCTTGCCGCGGGCCTGCTCGAGGTCGTGTGGGCGGTGAGCATGAAGGCCTCGGACGGCTTCACGCGGCTGCCGTACACCGCGCTCACCTTCGTGGCCGCCTCTGCCAGCTTCTGGCTGCTGGGCCTGGCCATGCGCAGCCTGCCGGTGGGCACCGCCTACGCCGTGTGGACCGGCATCGGCGCCATCGGCGCGGCGCTGCTGGGCATCGCGCTGTTCAAGGAGCCGGCCACGCTGGCCCGCGTGGGCTGCATCGCGCTGATCGCCATCGGCATCCTGGGGCTGAAGTTCCTCGGGCCGCAGGACGCGGGCTGAAGCGCCCGCGCCCGCCGGCGGCTGGCGGGCCTGACCCTCGATCCGGCAGTCATCGCGCCGGCGCACTGGCGAAGGCGCACTGTCGAAGACGCGCCGTGGGCGAGTCCGCAAGGTCGGCCACGGGTCATTTGCGGACCGACGGGATCGACCCGACCCATTGACGACGTTCAGCCTCGCCCCGTCGAGGTCTGCTGCGTCGTCATCCGGGTTCCACCGTGGACGATGCATCCCCTGCGCCCACCTCGGCCCGCAGCCAGTCCCTCAGCGCGAGCAGCGGCTCCAGGCTCGCCTTGTTCTGCGGGTAGCAGAGGAAGTAACCCTCCTGCGCCACGTGCGTGCCCGCCGCCCCACCCAGCGGGGCGACGACCTCGCCGCGGGCGAGTTCGTCCTCTATGAGGCAGGTCGGGACGAGGCCGATCCCCAGGCCCGCGGTCACCGCGCGGATGATCGCGACGTACTGGTCGAGCTGGATGCCGCCGCGCGGGTTGAGGCCGTGGACCCCGTGGCCGGCGCACCACTGCGCCCACGCATGCGGCACGGTGACGTGTTGCAGCAGGCGACGGGATGCCACGTCCGCAGGCCGGCGCAGGGGCGGATCGCCACGGCGCGGCCGCGGGGCGATGAGCGTCATGTCGCGGCCGATCAGGTACTCAGCCTCGGCACCGGGCCACGCGCCGTCGCCGTAGCGGATCGCCGCGTCCAGGTCGGGCCGGATGAAGTCGTAGCCCTGGACGTAGGGCATGAACTGCAGGGCCACCTGCGGGTGCGCAGCCTGGAAGCGCGGCAGCCGCGGGATCAGCCACTTGGCGCCGAAGGAAGGCAGCACCGAAAGGTGCAGCACGCCACCGCTCGCAGGGTTGCTCATGATGTCCAGCGTCGCCGCCTCGAGCTGCTGCAGCAGCGGCTTGACGCGCAGCAGGTAGCGCTGCCCGGCGGCGGTCAGGCGCAGGCGCTTGCGCACCCGCTCGAACAGCGCCAGGCCCAGCCACTGCTCGAGCTCCATCACCTGCTTGCTCACCGCCCCCGGGGTCAGGTGCAAGGCGGTGCAGGCGGTCGCGATGGTGCCGAGCTCCGCGGTGGTGACGAAGGCGCGCAGCAGATGCAGGGGAGGGTGCAAGCGGCGGTTCATGCCTGGATGGAACGAAGTGGTGCCGCATTGTCGCTTTTCCGGTCGCGCCGGCTCACCGACGATCGCCGCCAATTCTCGCCCACTTCAACGGAGACTCTCGATGCAACGCCGTCACCTGATTGCCGCCTGCACCCTGTCGCTGATGTCCGCGACCCCTTTCGCCGTGCGATCGCAGACGACCCAGCCCATCCGGCTGATCGTTCCGTTTCCTCCCGGTGGCGCCACCGACATCACGGCGCGCGCCGTCGGTGAGCAGCTCGCCCGGGAGCTTGGCCAGCCGGTGATCGTCGAGAACAAGGCAGGCGCTGGGGGCTCCATCGGCATGGCCGAAGTCGCCCGCGCCGCGCCGGACGGCTTGACGCTCGGCGTGGCGACGCTGTCGACACACGGCGTGAACCCGGCGGTCTACACCCGCCTGCCGTATGACGCCGACCGGAGCTTCGTGCCCGTGGCCGAACTGGTGAAGGCGCCCGGGGTGCTGGTCGTGAACACGCAGCTGGCCGTGAAGGACATGCCGGCCTTCCTGAAGCGGCTGCGAGACAACCCCGGCAAGCTGGTCTACGCCTCGCCGGGCAACGGCACCATCGGGCACCTGTGGGCCGAGATCTTCAAGAGTTCGACCCAGACCTTCATGGTCCACATTCCCTACCGGGGTGCCGCTCAGGCGGTGACCGACCTGATCGGCGGAACGGTGAACGCCTACTTCGATCAGGTTGCCTCGGCGCTGCCGCACATCAAGGCTGGCCGGCTCGTGCCGCTGGCGGTCTCGTGGCCCAGGCGCCTGGAGGTGCTGCCGGACGTGCCGACCTTCGCCGAAGTCGGGCTGGCCGGCAACAACCTGCCCTCGTGGTTCGGTCTGGTCGCGCCGGCCGGGACGCCCGACGCCGCCGTGGTGCGGCTGCATGCCGGCGTGCAGAGGGCCCTGCGTGCGCCCGGCATGCAGGAACGCCTGGCCGCGCAGGGCCTGTACCCCTCCGACCTGCAGAGCCCGCAGCAGTTCGGCATGCAGATCCGAAGGGAGATCGACCGCATGCGCGAGGCGGCTCGCTTCGCGAAGATCCAGCTCGACTGACAGACCATGAAGCTGACGACCAACCTGCTGGCGCCGTTGACGGTGCTGCGCGGCACCTCGGCGCTCGTGCTCGACTCGCCGCACAGCGGCACGCAGTACCCCGAGGACTTCGGTCACGCCGTGTCGCTGGCGGCGCTGCGGGTGGCCGAGGACACCGGGGTCGAGGCGCTCTGGGGGTTTGCGCCTGACATCGGCGCGACGCTGGTGCACGCCAGCTTCCCGCGCAGCTACATCGACGCCAACCGGGCCCTCGAGGACATCGACCCCCTGCTGCTCGACGCACCCTGGACCGGCCCGTTGCACGACGGTCCCAAGGTGCGCCTGGGCAAGGGGCTGGTCTGGCGCATGCTCGATGACGGCACTCCGATCTACCAACGCCGCCTGTCACCCGCGGAGGTGACGCGCCGCATCGACGCCTGCTGGCGGCCGTACCACGCCGCGCTGGAAGTCGCCATCGATGCGGCCGTGGCCCGGCATGGCCACGTCATCCACCTCAACTGCCACTCGATGCCAGCCGTGTCGGCGGCGTACTCGACCGATCACCCTGGCCTGAGGCACGCCGACTTCGTCATCGGCGATCGCGACGGCACGACTGCCGACCCGCAGCTCACGCGATTCGTCGAACGCTTCCTCCTCGGCCGCGGCTACACGGTGAGCGTCAACCACCCGTACAAGGGTGTCGAGATCGTGCGCAGGCACGGCCGGCCTGCCGAGCAGCGGCACTCGCTGCAGCTGGAGGTGAACAAGCGGCTTTACATGGACGAGCAGACGTTGGCCCGGCACGACGGCTTCGCGGTGGCGCAGGCTGTGCTGCGCGAGTTGGCCGAGGCGCTGAGTGGCCTCGATCCGCGCCGGCTGCCAGATCCCGGCTGAGTGCCGGCCGATGCTTGATGCCGGGGCCCTCCTGGTCGAGTCCCCGCGTCAGCCTGCGCCTGCTCGAAGTGGTCAACGTGGTCCCGCATGCGGCGGGCGTTTCGCCGGCCCGTTCACAGGCGCAAGCTCTGGGATGTCGCGGTCGTGATCCCGCATCCCGGCGCGCCCCCAAGCCGGCATGGTCCACTCATGCCGGCAATGCCACGTGTCACCCTCCGGATGAGTCCATCGCCTCATTCCACGCCGATCGCGCCGGCCGCGCATCGGGGGAGTCATGCAGCGGTCTCTGGGCGAGATCAAGGACTACAAGGACGGTTCGGAGATCACCTTCATCAAGGGTGAGGTGCCCGTCGAATTTCGTCTTCCAGCGGGGCGTTCCTATGCCGCCATGGATTGCTGAGCAGCATGCCTGCTGATCCAGTTCTGCAGGAACTGCATCGGCGAGCTGTAGCCCAGGGTGGAGTGGCGACGACTCCGG
>JBILNT010000044.1:0-19592 GCA_044374875.1 Rubrivivax sp. | reverse complement strand
TCTGACGGCAAGCCAACACGGGCTGACGGGGAAATGCCAAGTCCATGTTTTAATTGGGGAAATTGGGTCGAACCCTGACCCGAGCCTGTTGATAAGTGTTTTCCCTGATCTGGGTGAAAAACCAGTGAATTCCGCCCGGGGCGGGCGGCGCGGCGCGCGCTCAGCCCCGCGTGATCCCGGGCCGGGGACGGCCCTCGAGATCCCAGCACGGGCCGTCGAACCAGGCGTCGCCGCGCAGGCAGGCGGCGACCATCGGCAGCGCGTCGAAGCCCCAGAACAGCCGCTCGCCGACCTGGAGCGTGGGCACGCCGAAGATGCCGAGCGCGACCGCCTCGTCGGTGGCGGCACGCAGCTGCAGCTTCACGGCCTCGCCGGCCGCATCGCGGCCCGGCGCCAGCGACTGCGCGAGCGCGGCCACGCGCGCCGGGTCGGCGGCATCGGCGCCACCGCGCCAGGCGTGGCGGAAGATCGCCTCGCAGGCGCGGCGGTTGGGCGTGCCGCCCTCGGGCGCACAGGCCCAGGCCAGGCGCAGCAGCGCCAGCGGGTTGAACGGGTGCGACGCCGGCGTGTCCATGGGGATGCCGTGCTGGTGCGCCAGCCAGTGCACTTGGCGGAAGGTCCAGGCGCGCTTGGGCTCGACCTCCGCCGGCCCCTTCTGCCCGTGGCGCGCCAGCATCGCGGCGAACAGCACCGGCCGGTACTCGACCTCGTAGCTCAGCCCCTCCAACGCCTGCGGCAGCCGCTCGAAGGCAAGGTAGGCGAACGGCGAGATGAAATCGAGCCAGAAGACGACGCGCTTCACGCGGCTCCCCCCGGGCGGCCCGCACGCGACGCCACGCTGCGCGTGAACTCGTCGCGGCGCGGGCCGAGCTCGGCCCAGACGGCGCGCTTCTCGGCATCGTCGAGCAGCGACCACGCGGCGATCTCGTCGAGCGTGCGCATGCAGCCTTCGCACCAGCCGGTGGCCTCGTCCATCCGGCACACGCTGATGCAGGGGCTGGGAACGGTACCCCGGGCATTCATGGGCGCACCACCGCAGGCGGCTGCACCACGTCGGCCACCGGGGCGCCGGTCAGCGTCTCGAGCTGCGCCGGGGCGAGGCGGAACACGCCGTTGGGGTGGCCCGCGGCGGCCCAGATCTCGTCGAAGCGGAAGAGGTCGCGGTCGATCAGCGTGACCGGTGGGGTCAGGTGCGCCAGCGGCGCCACGCCGCCGATCGAGAAGCCGGTCTTCGCCTTCACGAAATCGGCATCGGCCCGCCCGAGCGCGCCGGCGATGGCAGCCACGCGCTTCTCGTCGACGCGGCGGTCGCCGGAGGTGACGACCAGCACCGCGGCGTCGTCGGCCTTGCGGCGGAAGATCACGCTCTTGGCGATCTGCCCCACGGCCACGCCCAGCGCATCGGCCGCCTCCTGCGAGGTGCGGGCCGGCACCTCGAGCCAGCGCGGCGCGTGGGGATGGCCTCGCTCGGCCAGGACGGTGGCCACGCGACGGAACCCTTCGGGCCGTTCGCCCAGCGTCGCGGCGGCCTCGGGCTGCAGCACGTTCATGCACCCACCTCCACCGCCTGCCGACGCTTCGCCAGCAGCGCCTTGCCGGCGCGCGAGACTGGCGGGCGGCCAAGCACGCCCGAGATGTAGCCGCCGGCGTCGACCAGCGCGTCGAGGTCGATCCCGGTGGCTATGCCCATGCCGTGCAGCATGAAGACCACGTCCTCGGTCGCGACGTTGCCGGTGGCCCCCTTGGCGTACGGGCAGCCGCCGAGGCCGGCGATGCTGGCGTCGAAGACGTGGATGCCCATCTCCAGGCAGGCGTAGATGTTGGCCAGCGCCTGGCCGTAGGTATCGTGGAAGTGCCCGCTCACCTCGTGCAGCGGGAAGTGCTTCAGCGCGCGCTCCATCGCCGCCTGCACGCGGCGCGGCGTGCCGACGCCGATGGTGTCGGCCACGCCGCAGTGATCGACGCCGATCGCCTTCATCAGAACGACCACGCGCTCGACCTCGTCGGGCGTGACCTCGCCCTGGTAGGGGCAGCCGACGGCGCAGGAGATCGCGGCGCGCACCTTGACGCCCGCCGCTTGGGCGGCGGCCACGACGGGGCGGAAGCGCTCGATGCTCTCGGCCACCGAACAGTTGATGTTCTTCTGGCTGAAGGCCTCGCTGGCCGCACCGAAGACGACGATCTCGTCGGGCCGCGTCGGCAGCGCGGCTTCCAGCCCCTTCATGTTGGGCGTGAGCACCGAGTAGCGCACGCCCGGCCGCCGCACGATGCCGGCCATCACCTCCGCGTTGTCGGCCATCTGCGGCACCCACTTCGGGCTGACGAAGCTGGTGACCTCGATCTCGCGGCAGCCCGCGGCCTGCAGCCGGTGCACGAGCTCGATCTTCTGCGCGGCACCGACCGGCTGGGCCTCGTTCTGGAGGCCGTCGCGCGGACCGACATCGACAAGGGTGACGGAGGAAGGGAACATGGGGACATGCACCTCGGCTGCAGGACGCTGCAGCAGCAATGGCGGATTATCCGGCGCGAGCCCCGGCCGCGCGCGCCGCCGGCATCTTCACCGCGACGCGCACCGCGGCAAGAGGCTCAGGCTTGCGACAGCCGCAGCAGTTCGCCGCCCTCGGCGACCTGGTCGCCCGCGGCGTAGAGAAGCGCCTCGACCGTGCCGTCACGCGGGGCGCTGATGGTGTGCTCCATCTTCATGGCCTCCATCACCGCGAGGGGCTGGCCCTTGCGCACGCGATCCCCCGCGGCGGCCAGGAAGGCCACCACCTTGCCGGGCATGGGCGCGGTCAGGCGGCCGGCCTCGCCGGCATGGTCGCCGGCATGGGCGATGGGGTCGATCTCGTCGAGCTGGCGGCTGCCGGCCTCGGCGAACACGGCCACGCGCTCGTCGTGGCGGTAGACGGCCAGCCGCAGCCGCTGGTCCCCCAGGGTCACGTCGTGCAGTCCGCCGCCCAAGGCACGGGCCCCCAGCGTGCGGCGCTGCCCGCCCATCTCGAGCACGCACTCGCCGTCGTGCCGGCGCTCGAGCCAGAAGGCGTGCCGCTCGCCGTCGCGGCCCGGCTCGGCGACGTCGAAGCGGCGACGCGCGCCGCCGTGCAGCCGCCAGCCGTCGCGGCGCGACCAGGGGTCGGCATCCTGCTGCGCGGCCTCGCGCGCCAGCGCGTCGGCGGCGAGGCCCGCGGCGGCCGCTTCGAGCGGCAGCGGCGGGGCCTCGAACAGCGCTGCGCGCTCGCGCTCGATCAGCGCGGTGTCGAGGTCGGGCTCGGCGAAAGAGCGCGTGGCGACGACCCGGCGCAGGAAGGCGACGTTGGTGTGCAGGCCCACGATGTGGGTGTCGCGCAGCGCCGCGTCGAGTCGCGCCAGCGCCTGCGCGCGGTCCTCGCCCCAGACGATGAGCTTGGCGATCATGGAGTCGTAGTAGGGGCTGATCGCGTCGCCCTCGCCGACGCCGCTGTCCACGCGTGGCAGCGTCTCGTGGCGCTCGAAGCTGACGTGCGCGGGCCAGCGGGCGAACTGCAGCGCGCCCGTCGCAGGCAGGAAGTTCGAGTCCGGGTTCTCCGCGCAGATGCGCGCCTCGATCGCGTGGCCGCGACGCTGCAGCTGGTCCTGGCGCAGCGGCAGCGGCTCGCCCGCGGCCACGCGAAGCTGCCACTCGACCAGGTCGAGGCCCGTGATGGCTTCGGTGACCGGGTGCTCGACCTGCAGCCGCGTGTTCATCTCCATGAAGTAGAAGCGCAGGTCACCGTCGGCCGCGGGCTCGGCGATGAACTCCACCGTGCCGGCGCCGACGTAGCCGACCGCCTTGGCCGCCGCCACCGCGGCCTCGCCCATCTCGGCGCGGCGCACTTCCGACAGCCCCGGCGCCGGCGCCTCCTCCAGCACCTTCTGGTGACGGCGCTGCACGGAGCAGTCGCGCTCGAACAGGTAGACCGCGTTGCCGTGCGCGTCGGCGAAGACCTGGATCTCGACGTGGCGCGGTCGCGTGACGTAGCGCTCGACGAGCACGTGGTCGTCACCGAAGCTGGCCTTGGCCTCGCGCTGGCAGCTCGCCAGCGCGGCCGCGAAGTCCTCGGCACGCTCGACGCGCCGCATGCCCTTGCCGCCACCACCGGCGCTGGCCTTGATCAGCACCGGGAAGCCGATGCGCTCGGCCTCGCGCCGCAGCAGCGCGGGGTCGTTGTCGGCGCCGTGGTAGCCCGGCACCAGCGGCACGCCGGCGGCCTGCATCAGGCCCTTGGCCGCGGCCTTGCTGCCCATCGCCGCGATGGCCTGGGGCGGCGGGCCGATGAAGACGAGCCCCGCGTCGGCGCAGGCCTGGGCGAAGTCCTCGTTCTCGCTGAGGAAGCCGTAGCCCGGGTGCACGGCCTCGGCGCCGGTGGCGCGCGCGGCCTCGATGATGCGTTCCCAGCGCAGGTAGCTCTCGCGCGGCAGCGCGCCACCCACGTGGACGGCCTCGTCGCAGGCGCGCACGTGGCGCGCGTTGGCATCGGCATCCGAGTAGACGGCGACCGTGCGCACGCCCATGCGGCGCGCGGTGGCGGCCACGCGGCAGGCGATCTCGCCGCGGTTGGCGATGAGGATCTTCTTGAACATCGTGCTGCTCTCCGTCAGGCCGCCGAGGCGGCTCCCCATGTCGTGTGTCGGCGCGCAGGCCGGGGCGGGCGCGACCCGTTCATCGCCAGGCCGGCTCGCGCTTGCCGAGGAACGAGGCCACGCCCTCGCGGCCCTCGTCGCTGGCACGGATGTCGGCAATGCGGCGCGCGGTCTCGTCGCGCAGCGCGGCGTCGATCGGACGACCGGCGACGTCCTTGACCAGCTGCTTGCAGGCCTTCACCGCGGCCGGCCCGTTGGCCACCAGGGTGCCCACCAGCGCGCCGACGGCCTCGTCGAGGCGCTCGGCGGGCACGACCTCATGGACGAAGCCCAGCGCCTTCGCGGTGGCTGCGTCGAAGCGCTCGGCAGTGACGAAGTAGCGCCGGGAAGCCTGTTCGCCCAGCGCGCGGACGACGTAGGGCCCGATGGTGGCCGGCAGCAGGCCCAGCCGCGCTTCGCTGAGGCAGAAGTTCACCCCTTCGGCGGCCACCAGCACGTCGCACACCGCCGCCAGCCCCACGCCGCCGGCATAGCAGTCGCCGTGGATGCGGCCGATCACCGGCACCGGGCAGCTCCAGATCGTCCACAGCATCTCGGCCAGGCGTGCGGCATCGGCGCGGTTCTCGTCCCAGCTGTAGCCCGCCATCGCGCGCATCCAGTTCAGGTCGGCACCGGCGCAGAAAGCCTTGCCGTGGCCGCCGAGCACGACGACGCGCAGCGCGGGGTCAGCGGCCAGCGCGCGGAAGGTCGCCGTCAGCTCGGCGATCACGCCGTCGTTGAAGGCGTTGCGCACCTCGGGGCGGTTGAGGAAGACCTCGGCGACATGCGGCGTCGGGCGCCGGACTTCGAGCGTGGCGGGGGCGGTCATGGCAGTCTCGCGGTGGAACGGTCGTCAATAGCGCTTGGCGGCCTCGTCGAGCATGACCTCGGTGGCACCACCGCCGATGGCCAGGATGCGCGCGTCGCGCCACAGCCGCTCGATGGCCATGCCGCGCATGTAGCCCATGCCGCCGTGCACCTGCTGGCACGCGGCGGTGACCTCCTGCACCAGCTCGCCGGTCAGCGCCTTGAGCAGCGAGACGTCCTGCACGATGTCGTGGCCCTGAGTCACGCGCCAGGCACAGTGGTAGAGGTAGGCGCGCGCGGCGCGGGTCCTGGCGTCGCACATCGCCAGGCGCTGGCGCACGGCCTGCTTGTCCCACAGCGTGGCGCCGAAGGCCTGGCGCGTCTTCGCGTGATCCACCGCGAGCTTCAGCGCCTGCGTGCAGTGGCCCACCGCCATCGCGCCCAGCGCGATGCGCTCGGTCTGGAAGTTCTTCATCACCGAGTAGAAGCCGCGGTCGACCTCGCCCAGGCGCTGGCTGTCGGGGATGCGGCAGCCGTCGAACACGAGCTCGGCGGTGTCCGAGCACAGCCAGCCGGTCTTCTCGAGCGCGCGGCCGACGCGGAATCCCGGCGTGCCCTTCTCGACCGCGAAGATGGTGATGGCGTGGCGCGCGCTGCCGGTGCGCGCGGCGACGAAGTAGAGGTCAGCGTGCACGCCGTTGGTGATGAACAGCTTGGTGCCGTCGATGACCCAGTGGTCGCCGTCGCGCCGCGCCGTGGTGCGGATGCCGGCGACATCGGACCCGGCGCCGGGCTCGGTGACGGCCACCGCCGTGACGGTGCGGCCGCTGGTCACGCCCGGCATCCAGCGCGCCTTCTGCTCGGGCGTGCCGGCGTGGTGCAGGTGCGGGCTGGCCATGTCGGTGTGCACGAGCACCGTGATCACGAAGCCGGCGAAGGTGCTCTGCGACAGCGCCTCGGCGAAGACCAGGTTGGTCATCGCGTCGGCGCCGCCGCCGCCGTGCCCGGGCTCGTACATCAGGCCCAGCATGCCGGCGTCGCCCATGCGGCGCAGCACCTCGCGAGGCACCCTGCCCTCGCGCTCCCAGGCCTCGCCGAAGGGCTCGACCTCGCGCGCCAGGAAGCGCGCCACCTGCTCGCGCAGCAGTTCGTGCTCGGGGCTGTCGTGGATGCTCTGCATCATGGCCGGCGCCTCACCTGACTCACATGCGGAACACGCCGAAGCGCGGCGTCTCGGGGATAGGCGCGTTCAGGCTGGCCGACAGGCCGAGCGCCAGCACGCGGCGGGTGTCGGCCGGGTCGATCACGCCGTCGTCCCACAGGCGCGCGCTGGCGTAGTAGGGGTGCGACTGGTGCTCGAACTGCTCGAGGATCGGGCGCTTGAAGGCGGCCTCGTCCTCGGCACTCCACTGTCCGCCCTTGGCCTCGATGCCGTCGCGCCGCACGGTGGCCAGCACGCTGGCGGCCTGCTCGCCGCCCATCACGCCGATGCGCGCGTTCGGCCACATCCACAGGAAGCGCGGCGAGTACGCGCGCCCGCACATGCCGTAGTTGCCCGCGCCGAAGCTGCCGCCGATGATCACGGTGAACTTCGGTACCGTGGCCGTGGCCACCGCCGTGACCATCTTGGCGCCGTGCTTGGCGATGCCCTCGGCCTCGTACTTGCGGCCGACCATGAAGCCGGTGATGTTCTGCAGGAAGACCAGCGGCACCTTGCGCTGGCAGCACAGCTCGATGAAGTGGGCGCCCTTCATCGCGCTCTCGCTGAAGAGCACCCCGTTGTTGGCGACGATGCCCACCGGCATGCCCTCGACGTGGGCGAAGCCCGTCACCAGCGTGCTGCCGTAGCGCGCCTTGAACTCGTCGAACTCGCTGCCGTCGACGATGCGGGCGATGATCTCGCGCACGTCGAAGGGCTTGCGCGGGTCGGTGGGGATGATGCCGTGCAGTTCCTGGGCGTCGAACAGCGGCGCCTTCGGCGGCTGCAGCAGCATCTGCTGCGGCTTGCGCCAGTTCAGGTTGCCGACCACGCCGCGCGCCAGCGCCAGCGCGTGCATGTCGTTGTCGGCCAGGTGGTCGGCCACGCCCGACAGCCGCGTGTGCACGTCGCCGCCGCCGAGGTCCTCGGCGCTGACCACCTCGCCGATGGCCGCCTTCACCAGCGGCGGGCCGCCGAGGAAGATCGTGCCCTGGTTGCGCACGATGATGGTCTCGTCGCTCATCGCGGGCACGTAGGCGCCGCCGGCCGTGCACGAGCCCATCACCACGGCGATCTGCGGGATGCCCTGCGCCGACAGGTTGGCCTGGTTGAAGAAGATGCGGCCGAAGTGCTCACGGTCGGGGAACACGTCGTCCTGGTTGGGCAGGTTGGCGCCGCCGCTGTCGACGAGGTAGATGCAGGGCAGCCGGTTCTGCTGCGCGATCTCCTGCGCGCGCAGGTGCTTCTTGACCGTGACGGGATAGTAGGTGCCGCCCTTGACGGTGGCGTCGTTGCAGACGACCAGGCATTCCACGCCGGCGACGCGGCCGATGCCCGCGATCATGCCGCCGCCTGGCGCGGCGCCGTCGTACATGTCGTAGCCGGCGAGGGCCCCGATCTCGAGGAAAGGCGTGTCGGGGTCGAGCAGCATCTCGACGCGCTCGCGCGGCAGCAACTTGCCACGGGCGGCGTGGCGCGCGCGCGCCACCTCGCCGCCGCCTTCGGCCATCAGCGCGAGCTTGGCGCGCAGGTCGGCGACCAGTTCACGCATGCGGGCGGCGCTGGCCTTGTACTCCTCGGAGCGCAGGTTGAGCTTCGACGTCAGGACGGGCATCGGGACTCCTGGTGCAACGGCCGCGCAGCGTAGCGGAACGCGCGCCGGTTGACGTTTACGTTAACGTCAATTCTAGGGTGGCGCGACGCGTCCGGGACCGGGACGGACCCGCACCCGGCGGCGGCCTGCGTCCAGCCCGCTAGGATCGGTGCGTGACTTCGCTGCTGGACCTGACACTGGCCCTGTGCGCCACCACGGCCGCGCTGGCGATGCGCCCCTGGCGTGCCGTGCCGCCGGGCGGCCCGCCCTGGCCCTGGCTGGCGTGGTGGGCGGCGCTGCCGGCGCTGTGGGGCGTAGACCGCCTGTTCGCCATGCCGGCCGCGGCACAGCCGCTGTCGGGCGCCTGCCTGCTGATGCTGATGGCCGGCTGGCCGTTGGCCGTGCTGGCCATGTGGCCTGCCGGCGCGGTGCTGTGGCTGCTGGGCGACCTGCCCGCCAAGCCGCCACCCGGGGAGGACCGCCCGTGAGGCGCCGCGGCCTGCTGCGGGCCCTGGCCGCACTGGCGCTGGCGCCCGGCGGTGCACGGGCCGGCACCTGGACGGACGATGGCGGGCGCCCGACCGCCGCCGCTCGCGCCGCGCTGGCAGTGCTGGCCACTGCCGCGACGGAGGGCCTGGACGCCGCGGACTACGGCGGCCCGGCGCTGCCCGACGCCGCGGCGCGGCTGGAACGACAGCCCGACGTCGAGGCGGCCCGCGCCTTCGACGCGGCCCTGGCGCAGGCGCTGCAGCGCTTCCTGCGCGACCTGCACCTCGGCCGCGTGGCCCCGGCGGCGCTGGGGTTCCGGCTGCCGTCGCGCGAACGGGAGCATGACTTCGCCGAACTGGCCTCGCGGGCCGCGACGGCAGGCCCGGCCGCCGCGGCGCGCGAGATGACGCCCGCCCTCGTGCCCTACGCCGAACTGCGCCGCCACCTGGCGGCCCTGCGCGCGCTGGCCACCCGCGAAGCGTGGCCGCCGCTGCCGCGCCGGCCGCCGACACCGCGCCCGGGCGACCGCGATCCGCTGGTCGCCGAACTGCACCGGCGGCTGCAGGCGCTGGGCGACATCGACCCCGCGAGCATGGCGCCCGGGTCGCTGGAAGAAGCCCTGGACGAGGGCCTGCGCCGCTTCCAGGCCCGCCACGGGCTCGAGGCCGACGGCGTGGCCGGTCGCTCGACCTGGGCCGCGCTGGCAGTGCCGCCGGCACGGCGCGCTCGGCAGGTCGAATTGGCGATGGAGCGGCTGCGCTGGCTGCCGCACGGCGACGGCCGCCGCGCCGTGGTCGTCAACATCCCGATGTTCCGCCTGTGGTCACGCGACCCGCAGGCCGCGGGCGGCACGGGCCCGCAGATGGCGGTGATCGTCGGCCGTGCGATGAAGACCGGCACGCCGGTGTTCGTCGACGAGATGCGCTACCTGATCTTCCGCCCGTACTGGAACGTGCCGCCGTCCATCGTGCGCGGCGAGATCCTGCCGGCGATCGCGCGCCAGCGGGGCTACCTGGAGCGCCACCACATGGAGATCGTGCGCGGCCCCGGCGACGACGCGCAGCCGGTGGCCGCCAGCGAGGAGAACCTGGCCCTGCTGCGCGAGGGCGTGCTGCGGCTGCGCCAGCGGCCGGGCCCGGACAACGCGCTGGGCCTGGTGAAGTTCATCTTCCCCAACGACGCCAATGTCTACCTGCACGGCACGCCGGCGCCGCAGCTGTTCCAGCGCGCACGGCGCGACTTCAGCCACGGCTGCATCCGCATCGAGGACCCGGTGGCGATGGCCGAGTGGGTGCTGGCCGAGCAGCCCGGCTGGACGCGCGAACGCATCGTCGAGGCCATGAACGGCAGCGCCTCGCGGCGCGTCGACCTGAAGACGCCGATCCGCGTGGTGATCTACTACCTGACCGCGCTGGCCCTGCCCGGCGAGCCGCAGCCGCGCTTCGCCGAGGACCTGTACGGTCACGATGCCGCGCTCGAGCGCGCGCTGGCCGCGGGGCGGCGTTGAGCGCGCTGGCCGCGCGGCGGCACCGGGGCCGCGGCGGCGCCGAATCGGTCACCAGGCGCGCACGCGCCCGGTGTCCAGGTGCACGAAGCCCGAGCCCGGGTAGAAGCCCACGCCGCCCATGCGCAGCACGAGCGCGGCGTCGCGAAGGCGAGGCAACGGCACGTCGGCCAGGCGGATGTCGATGGCGCGGCCGTCCAGGTGCAGGCTGCGGCGGGCAACCCCGCTCCTCTCGCTGCGGCCGCGCAAGGCCTCGTTGGTGGCGCTGGAGCGGAATCCCGAGATGACCTGGAAAGGCGCCGTGCTGCCGGTGGCCACGCGCACGGCGTGCAGCTGGTCCAGCAGCGCCGGGTCGATGGCGCCGACGTCACCGGTGCGGAAGTCGCGCAGCAGGCGGTTCACGGCCTCGAGCGCGTCGCCGAGGTAGCCGCCGCCGGCGAAGTACTCGACCGACAGCTTCTCGCCGGTGTGCAGGTGGGAAAAGCGCAGCACGCGGGGCACGACTGCCGGCGCCGTGGCGCGGGCCAGCGACGGCACGCCGGCCAGCGGCAGCGTGGCAGCACCGGCAAGCAGGAATCGGCGTCGTGCAGGGTGCTGCAAGGTGGGGCTCCGGCGAAGCGTGTGGCCGGCCAGTATACCGACCGATGTATTTCGGCCTGACGCTGTCAGCGGCGCCAGAACTGCGGCGTGAACAGCACCAGCACCGACAGCAGTTCCAGCCGGCCCAGAAGCATCGCGAACGTGCAGATCCAGGTCTGCAAGTCCGTCAGGCCGCCGTAGTTGACGGCCGGCCCGACATCGCCGAGCCCGGGGCCGATGTTATTGACGCAGGCGATGACGGCGGTGAACGCGGTCACCGGGTCGAGCCCGGTGAACAGCAGCGCCATCGTGAAGCCGGTGAGCGTGGCGCCGTAGATCATCATGAACGCGATCACGCTCTGGATCACGCGGTCGCTGACGGCCCGGCCGCCCAGCACCACCGGGTTGACCACGTTGGGATGCACGATGCGCACCAGCTCGCGCCGCGCCTGCTTGAGCAGCAGCAGCATGCGGACCATCTTGATGCCGCCGCCGGTGCTGCCGGCGCAGGTGGCGAAGGTGCCCAGCAGGATCATCAGCAAGGGCGCGAAAAGCGGCCACTGTGCGTAGTCGTGCGAGGCGTAGCCGGTGGTGGTGGCCACCGAGACGACGTGGAACGCGGTGTGCCTGAAGGCGAGCGCCACGCTGTCGTACTCGCCGAACACGACCAGGTAGCCGGTGATCAGCACGATGGTGGTGGCCAGCACGACGTAGAACGCCCGCACCTCGGGGTTGCGCCACAGCACCGCGACCGAGCGGCTTCGCCAGGCCACGAAGTAGAGCACCAGGTTGATGCCGGCCAGCAGCATGAAGACCACCGCCACGCCCTCGATCAGCGGCGAGTCGAAGTGGCCGAAGCTGGCGTCGTAGTTGGAGAAGCCGCCCAGGCTCACCGTCGTGCACATGTGCAGGAAGGCGTCGGTCCAGCTCATGCCCGCCCAGCGGTAGGCCAGCAGGCAGGCGATGGCCAGGATGAAGTAGGCCACCCACAGTGCGCGCGCGGTGTCGGCGATGCGCGGCGTTAGCTTCTGGTCCTTCAGCGGCCCGGCGGTCTCGGCCTTGAAGAGCTGGCTGCCGCCTACGCCCAGCATCGGCAGGATGGCCACCGCCAGCACGATGATGCCCAGGCCGCCGACGAACATCATGAAGCAGCGCCAGACGTTCACCGACAGCGGCAGCGTGTCCAGCCCGCTCAGCGCGGTGGCGCCGGTGGCGGTCAACGCCGACATCGCCTCGAAGTAGGCGTCGGTGACCGACAGTCCCGGGATCGCCAGCACCAGCGGCAGCGCGCCGAAGGCGGGCAGCAGCAGCCACACCAGCCCCACCAGAACGAAGCCGTCGCGCGGCTGCAGTTCGCGGCGGAACCGCCGGGTGGCCAGGCTCATCACCGCGCCGAAGGTGGCCGTGACCAGCGTGGCGGTGATGAAGGCGCCCTCGGCCGGGTCGTGCCGCGCCAGCGCGAAGGCCAGCGGCACCAGCGTCAGCAGCGAGAACATCAGCACGACACGGCCGACCAGCGCGACGGTGGCGAGGATTCCCATGTGGCGCGGCGGTCAGAAGAAGGTCGCGCTGACCTGGAACAGCTTCTCGACCTGGCGCACCATGCGCTTGTTCGGCACGAAGATGATCACGTGGTCCAGCGTCTGCACCACGGTGTCGTGGTGGGCGATGATGACCTCGGGCTTGGCATCGTCGCCGGCCTCGGAGCCGTCGGGCCGGTGCAGCCCGCGCACGATGGCGCCGACCTGCGCGCCCGCGGGCAGGCCGATCTCCTCGATGCGCCGGCCGGCCATCCTGCAGGTGCGGCGGTCGCCGCGCACGATGCCCTCCAGCGCCTCGGCCGCGCCGCGGCGCAGGCTGTGCACGGCCTCGATGTCGCCGCGGCGCACAAAGGTCAGCAGCTCGCCGATGACCGCGTGCGCGGGCGAGATCGCGATGTCGATCTGCGTGCCCTGCACCAGGTCGGCGTAGGCACGGCGGTTGATGATCGCCAGCACCCGCCGCACGCCCAACCGCTTGGCCAGCAGGCAGGACATGATGTTGTCCTCGTCGTCGCTGGTGAGCGCGAGAAAGAGGTCCATCTCGGAGACGTTCTCGTCGCCCAGCAGGTCTTCGTCGGTGGAGTCGCCGTGGAGCACCAGCACCTCGGGGGGCAGCTCGGAGGCCAGGTACTCGCAGCGCTTGAGGTTGGGCTCGATGATCTTGAGCTGGTAGTCGCGCTGGATCTGCCTGGCCAGCCGCAGCCCGACCTTGCCGCCGCCGGCCAGCATGATGCGCCGCACCGGCGTGTCCATGCGGCGCAGCGCGCCCAGCACGGTGCGGATGTGCTCGGTGGCCGCCAGCACGAAGACCTCGTCGCCAGGCTCGATGCGCGTGCTGCCGTCGAGCTGCAGCAGCGCGTTGTTGTCGCGGTAGATGGCGACGATGCGCATGTCGATGCCGGGCACCAGGCTCGGGATCTCGGCCAGGCTGTGCTGCACCAGCGGGCCTCCGCCGAACGCGCGCACCGCGATCAGGCTCACCAGCCCGTGCGCGAACTCCAGCACCTGCAGCGCCTCGGGGTACTCGACGAGCTTGCGCACGTAGCGCGTCACGCTCTCCTCGGGGCAGATCACCTGGTCGACCGCGAAGCCGGTCTTGCCCAGCAGCTCGCTGCCGTTCTCGAACTCGGGGCTGCGCACGCGGGCGATGGTGGTGGGCACGTTGAACATGTCGTGCGCCACCTTGCACACCACCAGGTTGGTCTCGTCCATCGGCGCGCAGGAGATGACCATGTCGGCGTCCTCGATGCCCGCCTCGCGCAGCACGCTGGGCTGGATGCCGTTGCCCACCACGCCCCGCAGGTCCAGCCGGTCCTGCAGCTCGCGCAGGCGCCCGGGGTCGGTGTCGATCACCGTGATGTCGTTGCGCTCCGACACCAGGCTCTCGGCGACGCTCTCGCCGACGCGGCCGGCGCCGAGGATCAGGATCTTCATGCGCGCGGGCCCACCCGCTGGCGGCGCGGTGCCGACCGGGCCCTCACGCGAGCGCCCGCCCGATGAGGATCTTCTGCACTTCGGAGGTGCCCTCGTAGATCTGGCAGACGCGCACGTCGCGGTAGATCCGCTCGACCGGGAAGTCGCTGACGTAGCCATAGCCACCGTGGACCTGGATGGCGTCGGAGCACACGCGCTCGGCCATCTCGCTGGCGAACAGCTTGGCCATCGCGGCTTCCTTCAGGCAGGGGCGGCCGGCGTCCTTCAGCGCAGCGGCGTGCCGGATCAGCTGGCGCGCGGCCTCGATCTGCGTGGCCATGTCGGCCAGCTTGAACTGCACCGCCTGGTGGTCGAAGATGTTCTGGCCGAAGCTGGTGCGCTGCTTGCTGTAGGCCAGCGCGGCCTCGAACGCCGCGCGCGCCATGCCCACCGCCTGCGAGGCGATCCCGATGCGCCCGCCCTCCAGCCCCGACAGCGCGATCTTCAGCCCCATGCCTTCCTCGCCCAGCAGGTTGGCGGCCGGCACGCGGCAGTTCTCGAAGAGGATCTGCGCCGTGTCGCTGGCGTGCTGGCCCATCTTGTCCTCGAGCCTGGCCACCGTGTAGCCAGGCGTGGCGGTGGGCACGAGGAAGGCGCTGATGCCCCGCTTGCCGGCGGCCTTGTCGGTCACGGCCATCACGATGGCGACATCGCCGTTCTTGCCGCTGGTGATGAACTGCTTGACGCCATTGAGCACGTAGTCGTCGCCGTCGCGCACCGCGGTGGTCCGCAGCCCACCGGCCTCGGAGCCGACGTGCGGCTCGGTCAGGCAGAAGGCGCCCAGCATGTCGCCGCGCGCCAGCGGGCGCAGGAAGCGCTGCTTCTGGTCCTCGTTGCCGAAAGCCATGAGGATCGAGCAGACCGGGCAGTTGTTGACGCTGACCACGGTGCTGGTGGCACCGCAGCCCGCCGCGATCTCCTCCAGGATGATCGCCAGCGCCAGGTAGTCGAGCCCCGCGCCGTCGTATTCGGCCGGCACCGCGACGCCATAGCACCCGAGATCGGCCAGGCCGCGCAGTTCCTCGCGCGGGAAGCGGTGGCTCTTGTCCCAGACGGCGGCCCGCGGGGCGATACGGTCCTGCACGAAGGCACGAACGGCCTCCTGCACGGCGAGGTGGTCTTCGGAGAGCAGCATGTCGAGGCTTGACCTTCGCGAGGCGGCACCCGGCCGCCGGTGGGGTGGGATCAGATCTGGCCGAAGCCGGTGCCGGAACGGCGCACCAGCAAGGTACCACGGCCGACGACGCAGACGCGGCCGGCCACCACGGCCTGGCCCTCGATGTGCCCGACGAAGCCGCCGCGCCGCGTGCTCTTCTCGATCTCGCTGACGCGCCAGGTGATGGCGATGTCCTGCTCGGCGAACACCGGGGCCTTGAAGGCGAAGCTGAAGTTCAGCGACAGCATCTCGCGCTGTATGCCGTCGTCGCGGCGCGCGAAGTGCGCCGCGGCCACGCCCATCATCTGCGAGGTGGTCTGCTGCCCGCTGGCGATGATCTCGCCGAAGCGCGCGCGCTCGGCGGCCTGCCTGTCGTGGTGCAAGGGGTTGCTGTCGCCGGTCAGTCGGGCGAACTGGATGATCTGCTCGCGGGTGTAGCGCACCACGCGCCGGACCTCCTCGCCCTCCCGTATCGGGGGCGTATCGATCGGAATCGTCATCGGAACTGCTGGATTTCTTCGTCGCGCCCAGGCACCCGCCAATGCGCGCACCCGCCAGACGCGGCGCCAGCCCGGTACGCAGGCCCCTCCGACCCCGCCGCCGCGCTCGCCGCACCGAGGCCGAAGTGTGCCAGCGGTCGACCCGGTTCGTCACGGTGACGATCCCGGTGTCGCCCGCGGGGGCCGTCGGCGCGCCCCGGCGCCTCAGGCGAGTTCGAGCGCCATCGCGGTGGCCTCGCCGCCGCCGATGCACAGCGCCGCGACGCCGCGCCGCAGCCCGCGCTGGCGCAGCGCGCCGAGCAAGGTCACGACGATGCGCGCGCCGGAAGCGCCGATCGGATGGCCCAGCGCGCAGGCGCCGCCATGCACGTTGACGATCTCGTGCGGCAGCTTGAACTCGGTCATCGCCGCCATCGTGACCGCGGCGAAGGCCTCGTTGACCTCCCAGAGGTCGACCTCGCCGGCCTGCCAGCCGGCCTTCTTCAGCGCCTTGTCGATGGCGCCGACGGGGGCGGTGGTGAACCAGTCCGGGGCCTGGGCGTGCACCGCGTGGCTGACGATGCGCGCCACCGGCGCCAGGCCCAGCTTGGCCGCGGTGCTCTCGCGCATCATCACCAGTGCAGCCGCACCGTCGCTGATGCTCGAGGCGTTCGCCGCCGTGATGGTGCCGTCCTTCTTGAACGCGGGCTTGAGCGACGGGATCTTGTCGAGCTTGGCCTTGAAGGGCTGCTCGTCGTGCTTCACCAGCACCTCGCCGCCCTTGCCGGGCAGCGCCACCGGCGCGATCTCCCAGTCGAAGCTGCCGTCCTCGTTGGCCTGCTTGCTGCGGGTGGTGGAGGCGATGGCGAACTGGTCCTGCGCCTCGCGGGTGAACCCGTACTTCGCCACGCAGGTCTCGGCGAACACGCCCATCGCCTTGCCGCGCTCGTAGGCGTCCTCCAGGCCGTCCATGGCCATGTGGTCGAACATCGTCGCGGCGCCGTACTTGACGCCCTTGCGAGCGAACAGCAGGTGCGGCGCGTTGGTCATGCTCTCCATGCCGCCGGCGACCATCACGTTCGCGCTGCCGGCCGCCAGCATGTCGTGCGCGAACATCATCGCGCGCATGCCCGAGCCGCACATCTTGCTCAGCGTGACGGCGCCGGCCGAGTCGGGCAGGCCGGCCCGGCGCAGGGCCTGGCGTGCCGGCGCCTGGCCCTGGCCGGCCATCAGGCAGTTGCCCATCAGCACCTCGTCGACGGCGTCGCCGGCCACGCCGGCGCGCTCGACGGCGGCCTTGATGGCGACGGCGCCAAGCTCCCAGGCCTGCAGCGCGGCGAGGTCGCCGAGCAGGCCACCGATGGGGGTGCGGGCGGCGGAAACGATGACGATGGGATCAGCCATGGCGGTGGACTCCTTCACGAGACGGCGGCGGCCGTCATTGGCGGGTTGGGAATGTCGATGAGGGCGGCCTCGGCCGCGCGGCGGGCCCGCCGCGCTGCGAAGCGGCGCGCAGGCTCGTAGGGGAAGACGTCGTGGACGTGGCCGGCGAGGATGCGTTCCTTGTGGCCCTGCCAGAACGCGGCGTCGAGCAGGTCGCCGTGGTGCGCCATGAACACGTCGCGCACGCCCGGGTGACCGAGCAGGAAGGGGCCGAATGTCTCGGGGAAGACGTCGCGCGGGCCGACGGCATACCAGATCTCGCCCGACATCTCGTCCTCCTCGTTGCGCGGGGCCGGCACGCGGCGGAAGTTGCAGTCGGTGATGTACTCGATCTCGTCGTAGTCGTAGAACACGACCTTGCCGTTGCGCGTGACGCCGAAGTTCTTCCACAGCATGTCGCCGGGGAAGATGTTGGCGGCCACCAGGTCCTTGATCGCGTTGCCGTACTCGATGACCGCCCGCTCGAGCTGCCCGCGGTCGGCTTCCTGCAGGTAGATGTTCAGCGGGATCATCCGCCGCTCGATGTAGACGTGACTGAGGATCACCTCGACATGGCCGTCGCCGTCGCGATCGGAGATCTCGAGCAGGCTGGGGCAGAACTTCTTCAGCTCGTCGATCAGCTCGTCCTCGAAGCGCTCCCGCGGGAAGGCGACGTTGCTGTACTCCAGCGTGTCGGCCATGCGGCCGACGCGGTCGTGCGTCTTCACGAGGTAGTACTTGCCCTTGATCTGCTCGCGCGTGGTGTCCTTCTGCGGCGGGTAGTAGTCCTTGATGACCTTGAACACGAACGGGAAGCTCGGCAGGTCGAACACCAGCATCACCATGCCCTTGATGCCGGGTGCGATGCGGAACTTGTCGGTGCTGTGCCGCAGGTGGTAGAGGAAGTCGCGGTAGAAGCTGTTCTTGCCCTGCTTCTGCAGCCCCAGCGCGCTGTAGAGCTCGGCGCGCGGCTTGCGCGGCATCAGCGAGCGCAGGAACTGCACGTACGCGCTGGGCACCTCCATGTGCACCATGAAGTAGGCGCGCGCGTAGCTGAACAGCATCAGCAGGTCGTCCTCGCTGTGCAGGACGGCGTCGATGACGAGGCCGCCGTGCTCGCCGTGCAGGATGGGCAGCGCGAACGGGGTCTCCTGGAAGCCGTTGATGATCCTGCCGACCACGTAGGCACCCTTGTTGCGGAAGAACAGGCTGGAAAGCACCTGGACCTGGAAGTTGGCGCGCGGCCGGAACTCGCCCAGGCGCTCGGCCAGTTCGGCGACGAGGTCGTCGACGTCGCGCTCCAGGTCCTCGAAGGGCAGCTCGAGCCCGAAGTCGCGCACGATCTGCAGCCAGGTCTGGCGCCAGGCCGGCATCTGCGGGTAGTAGGCTCGGTAGGTCGGCAGCGCGCCGCCATCGCCGCTCTCGATGTACTCGGTCGAGACCGCCGGGCGCACGAAGATGAACTCGTTGTGGAAGTAGCTGCGGTGCAGGATCTTGGTCGTCACCGAGTTGAAGAAGGTCTCGGCCAGCTCGGGCTGCTTGTGGTCCACCAACAGGCCGATGTAGTGCAGCTTGACCTGCTGCCACACGTCCATCGGCAGGCTCGAGGCCTCGAACTCGCGCTGCAGCCGCTCGGCGGCCTCGTCGACGCGCTTGTCGTAGAACTCGATGCGGTCGCGCTGCGCCCGCTGCTGGCCGTGCCAGTCGGCCTGCTCGAAGCGGCGCTTGGCCTCGAGGTTGGTCTGGCTGAACAGGCGGTAGTGACGGTCGAAGCCCTCGATCAGCGCCTGGGCGATGTGGAAGGCGCGGCTGTCGGTCAGGCGGTGCGGGAACATTCGGGTGTCACTCCGGGTCGGTGTCGTCGGGCTCGACGTCCGGCCCACGGTCGCCGCGCGGGTAGCGCTTGAGCGCCGCGGCAAAGACCTCGACCACGGTGTCAGGACGGTCCATCGTGACACCCAGGTCTTTCAGCAGGCCGTCACGCAGGCCGTAGACCCAGCCGTGGATGGCCACCTGCTGGCCACGTGCCCACGCGTCCTGGATCACCGTGGACAGCGCCACGTTGCCGACCTGCTCGATGACGTTCATCTCGCACAGCGCGTCCTCCTGCTGCTCGGGCGGCAGGTGGTCCAGGCGCTTGCGGTGGCGCAGGCGCACGTCCTGCACGTGGCGCAGCCAGTTGTCGGCCAGCCCCACGCGCAGCCCGCGCATGGCCGCGCGCACGCCGGCGCAGCCGTGGTGGCCGACGACGAAGATGTGCTCGACCTCGAGGTGCTCGACGGCGAACTGGATGGTCGACAACGCATTGAGGTCGGAATGCACCACGACGTTGGCCACGTTGCGGTGCACGAAGACCTCGCCGGGATCGAGCCCGGTGATCTCGTTGGCCGGCACGCGGCTGTCGGCGCAGCCGATCCACATGTAGCGCGGGCTCTGCTGCTTGGCCAGCCGCGTGAAGAAGCCGGGGTCGCGCTGCGTCGTGGCGGCGGCCCAGGCGCGGTGTTGGTCAGCAGCCGGTGCGGCATCGCGCGGCCCCGCTCACATCGTCTCGGCGAACAGTTCGCGCCCGATCAGCATGCGGCGGATCTCCGAGGTGCCTGCACCGATCTCGTAGAGCTTGGCGTCGCGCCAAAGGCGGCCCAGCGGGTACTCGTTGATGTAGCCGTTGCCGCCGAAGATCTGGATGCCCTCGCCGGCCATCCAGGTGGCCTT
>JBILNT010000043.1:0-19642 GCA_044374875.1 Rubrivivax sp. | reverse complement strand
GGTAGCCCAGGGCCTCGACCATCGAGCGGTCCTGCACGCCGGCGCGGATCAGCAGGCCGATCTTGGTGCGGTTGAGCGTGAACACCAGCGCGGCGAACACCACCAGTCCGATCGCCGCGGCGAGCACGCGGTACTTCTCGATGGCCGCCTCGCCGACGATCCACGCGCCACGGATCTCTTCGGGCAGCGGCATCGCGATCTGCAGCGGGCCCCAGATCACCTTGATGATCTCCTCGCCGACGATCATCCCGCCCATCGTGATGAGGATCTGCTTGAGGTGCAGGCCGTAGACCGGCCGCACGATCACGCGCTCGAAGGCCCAGCCGACGGCCGCGGCCGCGGCCATCGCGACCAGCATCGAGGCGAAGATGGCGACGAAGCCGTTCCAGCCGGCGCCGGCGGCATAGCCCATCACGCTGGTGGCCATGAAGGCGCCCAGCGCGATGAACACGCCGTGGCCGAAGTTCAGCACGTCCATCAGGCCGAAGACCAGTGTCAGGCCCGAGGCGATGACGAAGACGATGAGTCCCATCGCGACCCCGGCCACCGTCAGCGTGAGCCAGCTGCTGGCGTTGCCGACAGCCGGATAGGCCGCGACGACGAGCAGCACGAGCAGCGCGACCGGCTTCCAGTCGAAGGCGCTCTTCGGGATCGCGTCGGCCGCGGCGGCAGCCGCGGGCGCGGTCGTGGTGGTGCTCATTGGTGTGCTCCCAGCGACAGGCCGAGCAGGCGCTGCTGCAGCGACTCGTCCTCGGCCAGCTCGGCCATGGCGCCGCGGTGGACCACGCGGCCGTCGTCCATCACCGCCACCGTGTCGCCCAGCGCGCGCGCCATCTGGAAGTTCTGCTCGACGAGCAGGATGGTGGTGCGCTGCGACTTCAGCTCGCGCAGCGCCGAGATCAGGTTCTGGATGATCGATGGCGCCAGCCCCTTGCTCGGCTCGTCGATCAGGATCAGCGCGCGCGGCTCGACGATGGCGCGCGCCACCGCCAGCATCTGCTTCTGGCCGCCGCTCAGCTTGCCCGCCGGGTAGAGCCAGAACTTCTTCAGGGCCGGGAAGAGGCCGAAGATCCACTCGAGCCGCTGCGTGTCGAGTTCGCCGGCGTGGCGCGCCGAACGCGCGGCCAGCACCATGTTCTCCTGCACCGTCAGGTCGGTGAAGATGCCCATGCTCTCGGGCACGTAGGCGATGCCCAGGCGGGCGATGTCGGGCGTCTCGCGGCCGTGGATGGCCTCGCCGCGGAACGCGATGCGGCCCTGGCTGGCGCCGTACAGGCCCATGATGGTGCGCAGCGTGGTCGTCTTGCCGGCGCCGTTGCGGCCCAGCAGCATCGTCACCTGCCCCTCCGGCACCTCGAGGTCGACGCCGTGCAGGATGTGATACGCGCCGATGTGCGTGTGCACGCCTTCGAGTTGCAGGACCGACGTCATGCGGGCTCCTCCGCGGCCATTCCCAGATAGGCCTGCTGCACCACCGGGCTGGCGATCACCGCGGCCGGTTCACCGTCGGCCACCAGGGCGCCGTTGTGCAGCACGACGATGCGGTCGGAGAGCTCGCGCACGACGTCCATCTTGTGCTCGACGAGCAGGATCGTGCGGTCCTTGCGCGCCTTGAGGGCGCGGATGAGGTCCAGGATCACCGGCACGTCGTCGACGCTCATGCCCGCGGTGGGCTCGTCGAACATGTAGACCTTCGGGTCCAGCGCCATCAGCATGGCCACCTCGAGCTTGCGCTGGTCGCCGTGCGGCAAGGCCGCGGCGTGCACGTGCAGCTTGTCGCCGAGCTGCACCTGGCGCAGCAACTGCTCCGCCTCGTCGATCCACGCCTTGCGGTCGAGCCAGACCTTCAGCAGCTCCAGTCCGCCGCCGCAGCGCGCCTGCACGGCCAGCCGCACGTTCTCCAGCACCGTGAGGTTGGGGAAGAGCTGCGTGAGCTGGAAGGCACGCCCCAGCCCCTTGCGCGTGCGCACGGGTGCCGGCAGCCCGGTGATGTCCTCGCCCTCCAGCAGCACGCGGCCCTCGCTGGCGCGCAGCTGCCCGCTGATCAGGTTGAAGTACGTCGTCTTGCCGGCCCCGTTGGGCCCGACGATGGACGTCAGCGTGCCCGGCTCGAAGCGGCACGACACGCGGTCCACCGCCACGTGCCCGCCGAACCGGATCGTCAACTCGCGCGTCTCGAGCATGCAGCCACCCACGCCCGGCCGAAGGCCGGGCGATCGCCCATGCCCGGCCGAAAGGCCAGGCAATCGTCATTCAAGCCAGAACCCCCCTCCCGGAGGGGGGCAGGGGGGAGCGAAACGAACAGCCCCGTGAGGAACAAGCGCTCAGCGCTTGTTCCTCACGGGGATCTGCAGCTCGCTCGCCGGGATCACCCGCACCAGCTCCGGCACGCCCCAGGCGAAGGCCGGGTCGTTCTTGATGCGGAAGTGGTACATGTCCTGCATCGCCTGGTGATCCTCCTTGCGGAAGGTCATCGTGCCCTTGGGCGTCTGGAAGGACATGCCCTCCATCGTGGCGATGAGCTTGTTGGTGTTGGTGTCGCCGGCCGTCTTCTTGAGCGCCTCGACCACCGCGATGGCCGCGCTCATGCCGCCGGCGGTGAAGAAGTCGGGCGGGTTCTTGTAGCGGCTGTAGTGGTTGGCCACCAGCCACTCGTTGACCGGGTTCTTCGGGATGCCGAAGTAGTAGTACAGCGCCCCTTCCATGCCGGGGAAGTTCTTGTAGGCCACCATCGCCGGCAGGATGTTGCCGCCCGTGGCCAGCTTGATGCCGTAGCGCTTCTCCAGCTCGAGGTCGGCGATCTTGGGGAACGGCGTCGGGCTGCCTGCCCAGCCCACCGAGAGGTACTTGTTGCCCGGCTGGTCCTTGAGCTTGTCGATGATGCGCTGCAGGCCGGCGGTGAAGTCGGTCGTGCCCACCGGCAGGTATTCCTCGTGGACGATCTTGGCCTTCTTGGTGAATTCCTTGGCCGCCTTCACGCCGTCACGTCCGAACGCGTTGTCGTTGGCCAGGATGGCCACCACGTTGCCCGGCTGGTCGAGCGCGGCGGCGTTGGCCGCGGCGTCCTGGCTGCTGTTGCGGCCGGTGCGGAAGATGTACTTGTTCCACTTGTCGCCGGTGATGGAGTCGGCCACGGCGGGCTCCACCAGCAGGATCTTCTTGTACTCCTCGGCCACCGGCAGCATGGCCAGCGCCACCGGGCTGGCGGTCGGGCCGACGGCGATGTCGACCTTGTCGTCGGCGTAGGCGGCGGCCAGCGCGGCCTTGCCCACGTCGGGCTTGCCCTGGTCGTCCTTCTCGATGACCTCGATCTTGCGGCCGGCCACCGACATGGTGCCGCCCGTGGCGTACTCCAGGCCCATCTGGAAGCCGACGATGGTCTGCTTGGCGTAGGCCTCCAGCGGCCCCGTCTTGCTGGCGATCAGCGCGATCTTCACGGGCGGCTTGTTCTGGGCCGATGCCGCGAACGGCAAGGCGCCTGCCACGGCGGCGATGGCGGCCAGGGCGAAGGTCTGTCGGCGCTTCATGGGCATGTCTCCGGTCGGTATGGGTGCCGACTCTTCAGCAATCGCCGTGCCATGCGCACAGGATCAGTGCAAACCCTTGGATTGATGCCCCAGCCGCCCCGGAAGCAGGCCGCAATTGACTGACTTCAGGACACCATCGAATCGAATCGTCCGAATTCAGGACGAATCATCCGTCCGACTTCCAGTCATTCCCCGCGCGGATCGCCCGGGGGCAGGAGGCCCGGATACCGCGCCAGCCGCTCGTAGAGCACCGAGCGCGGCATGCCCAGGCGCCTGGCGGCAGCCGACCGGTTGCCGCCGGTGGCCGCCAGCGCTTCGGCGATCGCCCGTCGCTCCAGGTCGGCGACCTGCTCGACCAGCGTGCGCGGCGGGGTGGCAGGGGCTGGCCCGGGTGCCGGCGGCGCGGGCGCGGCAGGCGCGTTCGGCACGGGCGCAGGAGGCTCGCCCGGGGGCCGCTCGGGGGCGGCACCGAAGTGCGCCGCGCCCAGCACCCGGTCGTCGGTCATCAGCGCGGCCTGCTCGAGCGTGTTGCGCAACTCGCGGATGTTGCCCGGCCAGGGCTGGCGGGCCAGCCAGTCGAGCGCGTCGGGCGCCAGCGTGCGCGCGGGCAGGCCGCTGCGCCGCGCGATGTCCTCCATCAGCGCATCGGCCAGGGCTTCCAGGTCAGCCAGCCGCTCGCGCAGCGGCGGCAGGCGGATGGGCAGCACCGCCAGCCGGTAGTAGAGGTCGGCACGGAAGCGGCCTTCGGCCACCATCGCGGGCAGGTCGCGGCTGGTGGCGGCGAGCACACGCACGTTCACACGCTCCACGCGGTTGCTCCCCAGGGGCTCGACCTCCTGCTCCTGCAGCACGCGCAGCAGCTTGCTCTGCAGCGCCAGCGGCATGTCGCCGATCTCGTCGAGGAACAGCGTGCCGCCGTCGGCGAGCTTGAACTTGCCCTCGCGGCCCTTGCGCTCGGCGCCGGTGTAGGCGCCGGGTGCGACGCCGAAGAACTCGGCCTCCAGCAGCGTCTCGGGCACGGCGGCGATGTTGATGCCGACGAAGGGGCGCGCCGCGCGTGCGCTGGCGGCATGGATGGCCTGCGCCAGCACTTCCTTGCCGGTGCCCGTCTCGCCGAGCAGCAGCACCGTGCTGTCGGTGGCGGCCACGCGACGCGCCTGGCGCTTGACCTCCAGCGCCGCAGGGCTGGCGCCGACGAAGCTGGCGATGGTGTAGCGCGGCCGACGCTGCGCCGCCAGTTGCCGGTGCGCGGCATCGAGTTCGCTCTGCAGCCGGTTGAACTTGGCCAGCAGCGGCTGCATGGTCGTTTCGGGGTGGTCGAGCAGCACGAAGCCGACGGCGCCGATCACGCGGCCGGCGGCGTCGCGCAGCGGCAGCCGGCTGACCAGGAAGGTGCCCGCCCGGTTGGACAGCAGGTCCACGAGGATGGGCTGCCCGGTCTCGATCACCTCGGCCATCAGGGTGTTGGGCACGACCTCCTCGACGCGGCGGCCGACGAAATCCTCCTCGGCATGCCCCAGCGCCGGCAGGAAGCGCCTGTAGCCGTCGCTGATCCAGACGATGCGGTGCTCGCGGTCGACCACGAGCGCGCCCATTGCGGTGGCCGCGAAGGTGTCGAAGAAGGTTTGCGCGGCCAGGCGCAGCACGTCGTCGGCGTTCTTCGGCAGGGCGGGCGTGGTTGTCGGCATCGTCGGGAACTGGAGCAGCGGCGCAGCGCGCCGCCGCCGTGATTCTGCGATCATCCGCCCCGCGCCGCGGCATGCTGCCGCAAGGCGAACGACACGGAGACAGCCCCGATGACACACGCCCTGACGACGCGCCGCCGCCTGCTGGCCGGCGGCGCCGCCCTCGCCGCCCCCCTGATCGCCCCGGCCGCGTTCGCCCAGGGCGCCCCGGGCTGGCCCGGCAAGCCCGTCACCATCGTCGTGCCCTTCCCGCCCGGCGGCGGCACCGACGCCTTCGCCCGCCCGCTGTTCGCGGCGATGTCGAAGACCATGGGCCGCCAGTTCGTGATCGACAACAAGGGCGGTGCCGGCGGCACGCTGGGCGCGGGCATCGCCGCCAAGGCCGCCCCCGACGGCTACGCCTTCTTCATGGGCGCCGTGCACCACGCCATCGCGCCGAGCATGTACCCGAGGCTCGACTACAACATCGAGACCGACTTCATCCCGGTGGGCCTGATCTCCAGCGTGCCGCAGGTGATCGTCGTCAACCCGCAGAAGGTCAGCGCCACCACGCTGCCACAACTGCTCGAGTTCATCCGGGCCAACCCCGGGCGCCTGAACTACGGCTCGGCGGGCAACGGCACCTCGCATCACCTGGCCGGCGAACTGTTCAAGCTGCAGACCCGGACCTTCATCACCCACATCCCCTACCGCGGCGCCGGCCCGGCGCTGCAGGACCTGATCGCCGGCCAGGTCGACCTGATGTTCGACGGGCTGGGCTCGTCGGCGGCGCACATCAAGGGCGGGCGCCTGCGCGCCATCGCCGTGGCGGCCGACAAGCGTGCCCCCGGCTTCCCCGACGTGCCCACCTCGAGGGAAGGCGGCGTGCCGACCTACCAGGTCGCCACCTGGTACGGCCTGTGGGCCCCGAAGGGCACGCCGCGCGAGATCGTGGCGGCGATGCAGGGCGAGCTGCGCAAGGCGCTCAACAGCGACGAGCTGAAGACCACCTGGACGGGCCTGGGCACCGAGACGCCGAACCTCTGGGGCGACGACTTCGGCCGCTTCGTCTCCAGCGAGGTCAAGCGCTGGGCCGAGGTCGTGAAGACCTCCGGCGCCAAGCTGGACTGATCCACCCTTTGCGCGCGGCGGCCGTCGCGGGCCGCCGCGGCCACGCGATGACCAACGAGAACCTCTACGCCGCGCTGCGCGCGGCCTTCCCTGCCGACCTCGACGCGGTGGCCATCGAGACCGCCGACACGCCCGAGGTGCTGCGCTACACCTGGCGCGACCTCGAGCGCGGCTCGGCGATGATCGCCAACCTGCTGGACTCGCTGGAACTGCCGGCCGGCTCGCGCGTGGCGGTGCAGACCGACAAGAGCGTCGAGACGCTGATCCTGTACCTGGGCGTGCTGCGTGCGGGCCACGTCTACCTGCCGCTGAACAACGCGTACCAGCAAGCCGAGATCGAATACTTCATCGGCAATGCCGAGCCGGCGGTGGTGGTGTGCTCGCCGCGCAGCTTCGGCTGGGTGAGCAAGCTGGCCTTCCAGCGCGGCGTGAAGAACGTGTTCACGCTGGGCGACGACCGCACGGGCACGCTGCTCGACCGCGCGGCGCAGCACGCCGACCGCCACGAGCCGGCCGTGCGCGGCGCCGGCGACATGGCCGCCATCCTCTACACCAGCGGCACCACCGGGCGCAGCAAGGGCGCGATGCTCACCCACGGCAACCTGCTGTCCAACGCGCAGGTGCTGAAGGAGTACTGGGGCTGGCAGCCGGGCGACGTGCTGGTCCACGCACTGCCGATCTTTCACGTGCACGGGCTGTTCGTGGCCTCGCACGGCGCGCTGCTCAACGGCAGCCGGATGATCTGGTTCTCGAAGTTCGACCCCCGGGCCACCATCGCGCGCCTGCGCGAGGCCACGGTCTTCATGGGCGTGCCGACGCTGTACGTTCGCATGCTCGGCGAGGCCGCGCTGACGCGCGAGGCCTGCGCACACATGCGCCTGTTCGTCAGCGGCTCGGCGCCGCTGCTGATCGAGACCTTCGACGAGTGGCGCGAGCGCACCGGTCACACCATCCTCGAGCGCTACGGCATGAGCGAGACGGTGATGCTGACCTCCAACCCCTACCGCCCCGAGACCGCACGGCGCGGCGGCACGGTGGGCTTCCCGCTGCCGGGGGTGGCGCTGCGCATCCGCGACGACAAGGGCCAGGCGCTGCCCGCCGGCGAGATCGGCGGCATCGAGGTGCGCGGCCCCAACGTGTTCAAGGGCTACTGGCGCATGCCCGAGAAGACCGCCGAGGAGTTCACCGCCGACGGCTTCTTCAAGACCGGCGACGTCGGCCGGGTCGACCCCGACGGCTTTGTCACCATCGTCGGGCGCAGCAAGGACCTCGTCATCACCGGTGGCTACAACGTCTACCCGGCGGAGATCGAGGGCGTGATCAACGAGCTGCCCGGCGTGGCCGAGAGTGCGGTCATCGGCGTGCCGCACCCCGACTTCGGCGAAGGCGTGGTGGCGGTGGTGGTGCCGCGGCCGGGCGCCACCGTCGACGGCGACGCCCTCGTGGCGGCGCTCAAGGCGCGCATCGCGAACTTCAAGGTGCCCAAGCGGGTGTTCGTCGTGGCCGAGCTGCCGCGCAACACGATGGGCAAGGTGCAGAAGAACCTGCTGCGCGAGCAGCACAAGGGACTGTTCGCTTGAGCTGCGCGCCTGCAGCCAGCGGCGCGGTGGCCCCTGCCACGGCCGACACCTGCCCGCGCTGCGGCGGCAGCTTCCGCTGCGGCATGGGCGGTGCGACGCCCTGCCCCTGCACGACCGTGCAGCTCGCGCCGGCCGTTCTCCAGGCCCTCGGCGCGCGTTGGCAGGGTTGCCTGTGCCTGCGCTGCCTGCAGGCGCTGGCCGCCGATCGTGCGCCAGCCTCCTCACGCGACGCCACCCCCCCTGTTCAGGGCCCCGGCGGTTGACGGCCGCCGCCGACGGCGGTCGAATGCAGGCACGCAAACACGCGCGCGGGAGGCACGCCCCACCGGGGACGCTCGACGCACGTCAACCCGTCGTCAGCGCACCGTGAGAGAGTCCACGCCATGGGTCAGCAGCATCAACCCACCTTCTGGATCCGACCCACCGATCGGTCATCGGCCGGCTGCGCGGACTGCATGCCCACGGCAAGCGGCCCGGCGTGCCGGGGTCGCCTGGGCGGCCAGACCTGCATGAACCCCGAGTTCCGGGGCGCCGAGGCGCCGCTGCAGCGCGTGATCGAGTCGCTGCGCGCCGTCGTCGACCCTGAGGTGGGCGACAACATCCTCGACCTGCACCTGGTGAAGTCGCTGCGCATCGAGGACGGCGAGGCCGAGCTGACGGTGACGTTCCCGCGCGGCTGCGGCAACGCCAGCCAGATCACCGAAGACGCCTTCCAGGCCATGCGCCGGCTGCTGCCCGACACCGACATCTACGTCCGCCACGCCGCCTGAGGCGGCTCGGCGGGTCCACGGCTGGCTCAGCCGCGGCCGACGAAAGGCATCTTCGTGGCCATCACGGTCATGAACAGCACGTTGGCCTCGAGCGGCAGGTTGGCCATCTGCACCACCGCCTGCGCCGCGTGCCTGACGTCCATGCGCGCCTCGGGGCGCACGCTGCCGTCGGCCTGCAGGATGCCGGCGCTCATGCGGTCGGTCATGTCGGTGGCGGCGTTGCCGATGTCGATCTGCCCGACCGCGATGTCGTGGGCACGGCCGTCCAGGGCCGAGGCCTTGGTCAGGCCGCTCATCGCGTGCTTGGTCGAGGTGTAGGCCACCGAGTTCGGGCGCGGGGCGTGTGCCGAGATCGAGCCGTTGTTGATGATGCGCCCGCCGCGCGGCGACTGCCCCTTCATGATGCGGAAGGCCTGCTGCGTGCACAGGAAGGCGCCGGTGAGGTTGGTGTCGACGGCGGCGCGCCACTGCTCGAAGGGCAGGTCTTCCAGCGGCACGCCGGGGGTGAACACGCCGGCGTTGTTGAACAGCAGGTCCAGGCGCCCGAAGCGGGCGCGCACGACGTCGAACAGCGACGCGACCGAGTCGAGGCGGGTGACGTCGGCAGGCACGGCCAGCGCGCGCTGCGCGATGTCGCCGAAAGGGTCGCCAGACGCTTCGATCGACTCGCGCAGCGACTCCATGCGGCGGCCGCTGAAGACGACGCGCCAGCCGTCGGCCAACAGCGCGAGCGCGGCGGCGCGGCCGATGCCGCTGCCCGCCCCGGTGACCAGGGCGATTCGGTTGTGGGGAGTGCTCATGGGGACCAGGGGTGCGGCGCGGCCAGAGGCCGCAGTCTGCCATCAGTTGCACCCGCGCGCGGTCGAACCCCAGCATGGCGGCCCGCGGCGGCGCCGGGCGAGCCGGTCCGGCCGGTGCGTCAGCGCGCGCTGGCGGCCAGCGTGCGGCCCGAGCGAAACACCGGCGACGGCTCGGTGACCTTGGGGTCGAAGGGATGCGTCAGCCGGTAGCCGATGGCGCCCAGGATCTTGCGCACGTAGGCCCGCGTCTCGGCATAGGGCGGCACGCCGCGGTAGCGCTCGACGGCGCCCTCGCCGGCGTTGTAGGCCGCCAGCGCCAGCTGCACGTCGCCCTCGAAGTAGGCCAGCAGCCAGCGCAGGTAGGCCATGCCGCCGCGGATGTTCTGCGTCGGGTCGAGCGCGTTGCGCACGCCGAAGCGCACCGCGGTGTCGGGGATCAGCTGCATCAGCCCCTGCGCCTTCTTCGGCGACTCGGCCAGCGGGTCGAAGTTCGACTCCGCCGCCATCACCGCGAGCACGAGGTGCGGCTCGAGCTGGTACTCGGGTGCAACCAGCTTGACGAAGCGGACGATCGGCTCCGGGGCGTGGGCGGGCAGCGGCGGCGGTGGCAGCGAGGCGAGGATGGCCTGCATGCTGCCGGGTGGTCGCGCCGGCCGTGCCGGCAGCCGCGGCACCGCCGGGGCAGCCGCGGCTGCCGCCACGGCCGGCGGTGCCGGCGATGCGGAAGCGACCACGGGATCGGTCTCGGGCTGCTGCAGGCAGGCCGGCACCGGGCCGCGCGGCGTGCCCATTCGCCGAGCCATGTTGCGCGCCTGTTCCATGCCCTGCTCGGCGGCGGCGGCGAAGAGGTGGGCCGCCTGGGCGTCGTCACGCTCGATGCCGCGGGCGTTGGTCAGCATCCACGCCAGGCTGTACTGGGCCTCGGGGTCACCGTGACGGGCGGCACGGCAGTACAGCTGCGCGGCGCGCACCGGGTCGCGCTCGACACCGTCCCCGTGCTCGTAGGCCTTCGCCTCGTCGCGCCAGCGCGCCACCTGCGAAGGCACCACCGGGCCGGCTTCCGGCGGCGGGGTGGCCGGTCGCGGCAGGCCGTCGAGGGTGAGCACCGGGGCCGCCTGGTTGGCCGCCAGCCCGGCGACCGTGGTCCCGAGCAGCACCGCGAGCGCAAGCGCGCCGCGCAGGCGACGCCAGCGCATCAGCGGCAGCACGGGGGCAGACAGGACAGGCATGGGTGGCAGCCAGCACGGGGACGAGGGCAGACAACGAGTCTAGACCGCCGCGGCCGGCCACGCGCCCCCGCGAACGATGGGGGCGCCAGGCCGCAGGCGTCAGTAGTTCACGCGGGCGAACCAGGTCTTGCGCGCCGCGTCCATCGCCTGGCCCAGGGTGTGGATGCCCATGGCCTCGAGCAGCGGCACGAGCTTGAGGAAGACCTCGGCCGTGACCATGGCGTCGCCCAGCGCGGTGTGGCGGCCCAGCACCGTCACCCCCAGCCTCTGCGCGATCGCCTCGAGCCGGTGCGACTCCTGCTGCGGGTGCACCACGGCCGACAGCAGCAGCGTGTCGAGCACCGGCTGGTCGAAGCGCAGGCCGGTGCGTTCCTCCTTGAGCTGCAGGAAGCGCATGTCGAAGGCCGCGTTGTGCGCCACCAGCACGGTGTCGGCGGCAAAGGCGTGAAAGGCCGGCAGCACGCTGTCGATCGTGGGCTGGCCGGCCACCATCTCGGGCGTGATGCCGTGGATCGGGATGCCGGCCGCCGGGATGTCGCGGCCCGGGTCCACCAGCTGCTCGAAGCAGTCCTGGCGGCGCAGCTTGCCGGCGACGATGCGGGTCGCGCCAATCTGCAGGATCTCGTCGCCGGCCGAGGGCTCCAGCCCCGTGGTCTCGGTGTCGAAGACGGTGAAGTTCAGCTCGGCCAGCCTGCGCTCGGCCAGCGCCTCGGTGCTGCCGGTGGCGCGGAAGAGGTCGAAGTCGTAGTACTCCGGGCGGCTGTCGACCTGCATCACCTGCGCGGCCTCCAGGGCCTCGGCCGCATCGGCCAGGGGGAGCAGGAAGCGGAAGAACGCGGCGTGCCGAACGCGTTCGCGCTCGAACCAGAAGGCGCCGCCGTGGCGCTCGACGACGTCGCGCACGCTGACGGCCTGCGCCTCGCCGTCGACCGCGATCGGATCGGTCTCCCAGGCGGTGGCGATCTCGGTGCTGATGCCCGGGCCGACCCACACCAGGTCCAGCCGCGCCCGGCCTTCCTCGCGCTGCAGGCGCAGCTCGACGACCCTGACTTCGTGCTCGTCGACCAGCCGGCCGGCCAGGTGCACCAGCGCCTGCAGCAGCGAGAAGCTGTCGACCCGGAGCCACACGGCGCCATCGACGTCGCCGGCCGCCGTGCGACAGCGGTGCTTCGTCTCGATGCGCCGGCGCGCCGCCTCGACGAGGTCGCTGCCCAGCATCTCCTCGAGCGGCCAGCGCGTCTTCATCGACTGCGCGGTCTGCCCCGCCAACTCGGTGATGCGCGTCGCCATCGCCGCCGCCTCGTCGCGCACCACGCCCTGGAATCGTTCGCGCAGCGCAGGGTCGAGGCCAGGGTCGTCGAGCAGCTCCACCGCCATCTGCAGGCTGGCGAGCGAGGCGCGCGCGGCCTCGGTGAAGCGGTGCAGCGAACGGTCGCGACCCGACTCCTCGGCGAAGTCGCGGGTGATGTTGTCGAGCATCAGCACGAAGCCAGCCAGCGGGGTGTCGGGGCCGGCGTCGGGCGCCTTCACCGGTGCCATCTGCACGCGCAGGAGCTGCCCGCCGCGGGTGCCGGTGACGAACTGCGCCGCCGGGTGCGCGGCACCGCGCTGCAGGCGGTGCTGCACGCTCTCGATGGCGTGGGCGACGAGCTTGCGGTCGAAGACGGCGTAGATCGAGCGGCCGAGCGCGATCGGCTCGGCGCCGCCGATCGCAGGCCCGTCGGCCAGCGCGCGGAACTGCAGCCGCGCGCGCTGGTTGAACAGCAGGATGCGGCCGTCGAGGTTGCACACCACGACGCTCTGCGTGAGCTCGGCCATCAGCGCGGCCAGGCGGTTGCGCTCCTGTTCCACCTCCCGGCTGGCCTCGCGCACCCGGGCGTCGATGTCGGCGCGCAGGGCGGCGCGTTGCTGCACCAGGGCGTTGACGGCCCGCGCCAGCGCCCGCGAGCCCTCGGCCCCTTCCTCGGCGAGCTCGACCGCGGCGTCGGTACGCAGCAGCACCTCGACCTGCTCGGCCAGCCGCCCGGGCGCGGTGCCAAAGCGCAGCCAGGCCTTGTGCAGCAGCACGCCGCCGGCCAGCGCGAGGAAGAACCACAGCATCACCACCAGCGCGATGCGCGGCTCGACCAGCACCCAGGCCGCCGCACGCTCGTCGGCATTCATCGTCGCGGCGAGCAGGCCGGCCGCGCCGCCCAGTGCGGCCGCAAGGGCCAGCGCAGGGGCGGCGGCGGCCACCGCCTGGCGCAGGTCGAGCCTCATGCCAGGAGTTCGCGCACGCGCGCGGCGAGGTCGCGGGTGGAGAACGGCTTGGTCATGTAGGCGTCGGCCCCCACGCCCAGACCCTGGGCAACGTCGGTTTCGCGGCCCTTGGCCGTCAGCATCAGCACCTTGGTGGCGGCCAGCGACTCGTCTGCGCGCAGCGCCTGGCAGACCTCGAAGCCGCTCCTGCCCGGCATCATCACGTCGAGCAGCACGAGGTCGGGCCGCTCGCGGCGGATGGCCTCCAGCGCCTCGTGCCCGTCGCGGGCGACGAACACCTGCCAGCCCTCGCGCTTCATCAGGAACTCGAGCGAGATCACGATGTTGGGCTCGTCGTCGGCGATCAGCACCTTCTTGGTCATGTCGACGTCTCCTGTGCTTGGGTGTCGTGTGGCCGCCAGGGCAACCTGAAGCCGAAGACGGCGCCGCGCACGGGGGCCGGGCGCAGCCACATCGTCCCGCCGAAATGCTCGACGATCTGGCGGCTGATAGGCAAGCCCAGCCCGGTGCCCTGCGGGCGGTTCGTGGCGTCGCCGCCCTGGCGGAACTTCTCGAAGATCAGCTGGCGCTGGGCCTCGGGCACGCCGGGCCCGTTGTCCTCGACCTCGACGGTGGCACCCTCGGCGTCGGCGGTCAGGCGCAGCACCACGACGCCGGCCTCGCGCGGCACGAACTTCGCCGCGTTGGACAGCAGGTTCAGCACCACCTGCGTCAGGCGGTCGGCGTCGGCACGGAGCAGCGGCACCTGGGGCGGCAGCTCCAGCGCGAGCGTGGCACCGCGCTCGCGGAACAGCTCGGCCACCGTCAGCGCGGCCTGCTGGAGCAGCGTGCGCAGGTCGACGTCGGTGTTGTGCCACTCGGCGTGGCCCGACTCGATCTTCGCCATGTCGAGCACCTGGTTGACCAGGCGCGACAGCCGCTCGGTCTCGCCGACGACGATGCCGAGGAACTGCTGGCGCTGCGCCTCGTCCATCTGCGGGTCGTCGCGCATCAGCTCGGCCAGCGCGCGGATCGAGGTCAGCGGCGTGCGCAGCTCGTGCGTGACCGAGGACATGAAGTCGTCCTTCAGCCGGTCCAGGCTCTTGAGCTGCTCGTTGACATGGCGCAGTTCGCTCGCCTCCTCGACGATGCGCATGATGTCGTCGAGCTCGAGCGCCTCCTCCTCGACGGTGGAGGCCATCATCACCCGCGCCGAGGCGCTGCCGATCGCGCCGGCGAGCTGCGTCTCGGCAAAGTGCACCAGCGCCGCGTCGGGCTCGAGACGCTCGATCGACGGCAGCCCCAGGCGCCGCGCGTGGCCGAGGAACAGCGCCTGCGCGCGCTCGGCCCCGAGGAAGCGGCCGAGCAGCGCCACCAGGTCGGCCACACGCGCGCGGCCGCGCCAGAACACGCCGCTCCCGCCGCGGCCGAAGACGTCGACGAAGCGCAGCGCCTGCGCAGCCTCGTGCGCCGAAGGCGGCTTCCACAGAGATACACCGACGTACAGCCCCGCGTTGGCCAGCAGGCTCCAGAACAGCGCGTGCGTGAGGTTGTCCATGCCCGACAGCCCGAACAGGTGCTCGGGCCGCAGCCAGCCGACGCCGCCCGGCCCGTGCTCGACGAAGCCGGCGAAGGCGCCCGGCCACCAGCCCGACTTCGCGATCGACGGCAGCATCAGCGTGTAGGCCCACAGCAGCGCCCCCGCAACCAGCCCGGCCAGCGCGCCGCGCCGCGTGCCGCCCTTCCAGTACATGCCGCCCAGCAGCGCGGGCGCGAACTGCGCCACGGCGGCAAAGCTGATGAGGCCGATGCTGACCAGCGCGTAGGCCTCGCCGGCGACGCGGTAGTAGACGTAGCCCAGCAGCAGCAGCACGACGATGACCGTGCGGCGGATGGCCAGCAGCAGCCCCGGGAGATCGCGGCCTGCGAACCCACGGCGGCGCAGCAGCAGCGGCAGCACGAGGTCGTTGCAGACCATGGTCGACACCGCGATGGCCTCGACGATCACCATGCCGGTGGCCGCCGACAGCCCGCCGATGAAGGCCGCCAGCGCCAGCGCCGGCGCCTCGGCGGCCAGCGGCAGCGAGAGCACGAAGGTCTCGGGGTTCGCCTTCCCGGGGCCGAAGTAGAGCAGCCCGCCGATGGCCACGGGCAGCACGAAGACGTTGATGGCCAGCAGGTAGGCCGGGAAGGCCCAGGCCGCGCGGCGCACGTGCCGCTCGTCGACGTTCTCGACCACCATCACCTGGAACTGGCGCGGCAGGAAGATCACCGACAGCATGGCCAGCACGAGGAGCGCGAACCACTGGTCGTAGGCGAACGGCCCCGGGGAGGCGAGCACCCGCGCGGTCTCGGGCAGCGCGCGGGCCTTCGCGAAGAGATCGCCGGGACCGTCGAACAGGCCCCAGGTGACGAAGGCGCCGACGGCGACGAACGCCAGCAGCTTGACCACCGACTCGGCGGCGATGGCGGCCACCATGCCCTCGTGGCGCTCGGTGGTGTCGAGGTGCCGGGTGCCGAAGGCGATGGTGAAGCCCGCCAGCGCGAGAGCCACGTACAGCGTGCTGTCTCGCCACCCCTCGACCGGCGCGCCGGCCGGGGTGCCCGTCATCACGGCGTAGGCACTGGCCACCGCCTTGAGCTGCAATGCGACATAGGGCACCACGCCGACCAGCGCGATGAGCGTCACCGCGCCGGCCAGCGTCGCGCTCTTGCCGTAGCGGCTGGCGATGAAGTCGGCGATGGAAGTGATGCGGTGCGTGCGCGCGATGCGGATCATCTTGCGCAGCACCACCCAGGCCAGCACCATCGCCAGCGTGGGCCCCAGGTAGATCGGCAGGAACCACACGCCGGTGCCGGCGGCACGGCCGACGCTGCCGAAGTAGGTCCAGGCCGTGCAGTACACACCCATCGACAGCGTGTAGACCCAGGCGTTCGCGATCACCGAGCGGCCAGTCGCGGCGCGGCGGTCGGCCCAGGCTGCCACCGCGAAGAGCGCGAGCAGGTAGGCGAACGACGCCGCGACGACGGTCTGCGGCGCGAAGTTCATCGCCGCCCCCCGCGCACTCGCGCTTCAGTCCTCGTCACGCCCGCGCTCCATCAGCCAGGCCAGCACGCCGATCAGCAGCGCCCACGCGGCGAACAGCATCGCCGGCAGCAGCGGCAGCCCGAAGACCGTGCCCTCGCCTTCCCACAGGCGCAGCAGCGGGAAGTCGAACAGCAGCCAGCCGGCGACGAACAGGGCCGCGAGACGCTGCGCGGTGAGACCGGAACGGGTCATCGGCGTGTCCTTCTGCGCAGGGCGCTCGCGGGCCTAGAGGGTGTCGAAGCGGAAATGCTGGCGCAGGAAGCCGCGGAAGCGCTTGACGATGGCCAAGGCGTCGTGCAGCGGCTCGCGCTCGAGCGCACCCAGCTCGGAAGGCCGCACCTCGTTGCCCGGCGTGCCGCCGCCGGCGCGCTGGCGCAGCTGGTGCGCCAGACGCAGGCCCATCAGGAAGTGCAGTGCGTCGACGAGGTCGCGCGCCAGCGTGGCGTCGATGCGGTCCTTCTCGACCAGGCGCGCCAGCCGCGCCGCGGTGCCTTGCTCGCGCACGCCGTACTGCAGCGCCAGCGCCCGCACGCCGTGCACGATGGGGAAGGTGCCGAGCTTCTTCAGGTCCAGCGGCTGCTCGTCGCGGCCCTTGGCCAGCCGCGTCAGCCAGTTGCCCGGCTCGTGGAACTGGTCGGCCGCGGCGGCGAAGCGCGCGAGGTAGGTGTCGTGGCCGGAAGCGATCTGGTCGAGGTGGTCGCGCGCGGCGTCGAGCAGGCCGCGGTCGCCGGCCACGGCGGCGGCGTCGAAGAAGATCGCCAGCCGCATCGGGCCGTCGGGGTCGGGGTCGTAGAGCCAGCCACGGATCGCCTCGCGGAAGCCGGCCAGCGGCTGCCGCCACAGCGGGTTGGTCAGCATGATCTGGCCCGGGCAGGGCGGGTAGCCGAACTCGGCCAGCGCCGCGGCGAACTCCACCGCCAGGCCCGGTAGCGCCGGGTGGTCGAAGCCGTCGCGCAGCAGCAGCGCGTTGTCCTGGTCGGTCTTCAGGATCTGCTCGCCGCGCCCTTCGCTGCCCATCACCAGCAGGCAGCTGTTGGCCACCACCTCGGGCGGCGCCAGCAGCGCCCACAGGCGCGCGAACAACCGGTTGTTCAGTTCGCTGACGAGCCGCGTGATGCGCTCGATGCGGATGCCGCTGCCATGGAGCAGCAGGATCATCTGGTCGACGCGCTCGGCGGCGGCCCTCAGGTCGGCCACGCTCGTCGCCTCGTCGATCTGGATGGCGACGATGTGCGAGTGGTTGGCGACGAAGCTCACCAGGTCGAGCTGGCCGAGCACGCCCAGCACCTCGGCGCCGTCGCGCACCAGCAGGCGGTGCACGCGGTGGCGCACCATCAGCCACAGCGCCTCGTAGAGCTCGGCATCGGCCTGCACCTCGACCAGCTCGAAGCGGGCCACCTCGCGCACCGCCAACTGCGCCGGCGGCACCGGGCGCAGCAGGGCATCGCGCAGGTCGGTGGTGGTGAAGATGCCGAGCCGCTCACCGTCGCGCACCAGCGCCGTCGTGAGGCCCTGCGCCGAGAGCTCGCGGCAGACGCTGACGAGGTCGAGTGCGCCGTCGACATAGAAGGGCTTGCGCACGTAGGCGTCGCGCACCCGTGCGGTGACCAGCGAGAGCATCTCGCGCTGCGGCTCGGCGGCATTCGTCGTCGACATCGGCACGTCCCCACAGACAACGAAGGCCGCGGCTCAGCGCCGCGGCCCGATCGTCACCCCGGTCACCGTCGTGACGCCGGGGTGGAACTTCCTGCCCCGGGGCCGCACAGGCGGCTCCAGGGCTGCGCCCGCGAGGGGCGCTCCTCGTCAGTGACCGCTGGCGCCCGAGGCACCGATGCCGGTCTCCGAGCGGACTTGCTGGGCCAGGAAGCCGGCCTTGTCCTCCTGGGCCCGCTTGCTGCCGTCGAGCAGCGAGAAGATCCAGATGCCGAGGAAGCCGATGGTCATCGAGAACAGCGCCGGCGAGGCGTACGGGAACAGCGCCGAGCCCTTCGGGTTGCCGAGCGTGGCTTCCCAGACCGCCGGCGAGACCACCGTCAGCGCCACCGACGAGATCAGGCCGAGGAAGCCGCCGATCACCGCGCCCTTGGTCGTGCAGCCCTTCCACAGCACGCTCATCAGCAGCACCGGGAAGTTGGCCGAGGCGGCGATGGCGAAGGCCAGCGAGACCATGAACGCGATGTTCTGCTTCTCGAACGCGATGCCCAGCAGCACGGCGATGATGCCCAGCGCGATGGTCGTGATCTTCGAGACGCGCAGCTCGGAGGCGCTGTCGGCCTTGCCGCCCTTGATCACCGTGCCGTAGAGGTCGTGCGAGACCGCCGAGGCACCCGACAGGGTCAGGCCGGCCACCACCGCGAGGATGGTCGCGAAGGCCACCGCCGAGATGAAGCCGAGGAACACGTTGCCGCCCACCGCATTGGCGAGGTGGATGGCCGCCATGTTGCCGCCGCCCAGCAGCGCGCCCTTGGCGTCGAGGAACTGCGGGTTGGTCAGCACGAAGGTGATCGCGCCGAAGCCGATGATGAAGGTCAGGATATAGAAGTAGCCGATCCAGGTCGTGGCCCAGGCCACCGACTTGCGCGCTTCCTTGGCGTTGGGCACCGTGAAGAAGCGCATCAGGATGTGCGGCAGGCCGGCGGTGCCGAACATCAGCGCCATGCCGAAGCTGATCGCAGAGATCGGGTCCTTCACGAAGCCGCCCGGGCCCATGATCGAGAAGCCCTGCTTGGCGGCCTCCTCCGGCGTCTTGCCGGCGGTGGTGGCGAGCTGGGTCTTGACCTCGACGGCCTTGGCGAACATCGCCTCGGGGCTGAAGCCGAACTGCAGCAGCACCATGAAGGCCATGAACGACGCACCGGCCAGCAGCATGATGGCCTTGATGATCTGCACCCAGGTGGTGGCCGTCATGCCGCCGAACAGCACGTAGACCATCATCAGCGCGCCGACGATCACCACCGCCATCCAGTACTCGAGGCCGAACAGCAGCTTGATGAGCTGGCCCGCGCCGACCATCTGGGCGATCAGGTAGAAGGCCACGACGACCAGCGTGCCGCTGGCGGCGAACACGCGCACCGGTGTCTGCTTGAAGCGGAACGCGGCCACGTCGGCGAAGGTGAACTTGCCGAGGTTGCGCAGGCGCTCGGCCAGCAGGAAGGTCACGACCGGCCAGCCGACGAGGAAGCCGATCGAGTAGATCAGGCCGTCGAAGCCGCTGACCATCACCGCGGCGGAGATGCCGAGGAACGACGCCGCCGACATGTAGTCGCCGGCGATCGCCAGGCCGTTCTGGAAGCCGGTGATGCCGCCGCCGCCGGTGTAGAAGTCGGCGGCGCTCTTGGTCTTCGCGGCAGCCCACTTCGTGATCCACAGCGTGAACGCGACGAAGATGCCGAACATGGCGATCGCGGTCCAGTTGGTGGCCTGCTTCTCGGCCTGACCGAGGTCGGCGCCAGCCGCCACGGCGGCCAGCGAGGCGCCGCCGAGGGCGGACGCCAGGAGGAAATTGCGGAGTTTCATCTCAGAGCCCGAGAGGCATTTGATTTGCGCCGCCGGCTGTGCTTCGCGCGGCTGACACGGCGATGCAAGCGCCGCGAAGCGAGTCGCCGGCGCGTGAAG
>JBILNT010000042.1:0-19883 GCA_044374875.1 Rubrivivax sp. | reverse complement strand
TCACCGTCTCCCCCGACGAAGCGCTCGGCGAAGCGATGAAGACCATGGCCGAGCACGACATCGGCTCGCTGGTGGTGATGGAGTTCGGCGACCTGGTGGGCATGCTCACCTTCCGCGAGGTGATCGACGCGGTGGTCGCCAACGGCGGCTCGGTGGGCACGCGGCGGGTGCGCTCGGTGATGGACGACGCGCCGCTGACCTGCACCCCAGAGACCGACATCAACGAGGTGCGCCGCATGATGCTGGCGCGGCACGCGCGCTACATGCCGGTGCTGGAGCGGCGCACGCTGATGGGCGTGATCTCGTTCTACGACGTCGCCAAGACCGTGGTCGACGCGCAGGACTTCGAGAACCGCATGCTCAAGGCCTACATCCGCGACTGGCCGGAAGGGGGCGGGGCGGCGCCGGGCTGAGTCGCGGGGCGCCGCCTAGAATCGCCGGCACGGGCTGCGCGGCGGCTCATCCCATCACCGTCCATGTCCGGCAGCACCTTCGGCGAACTGTTTCGCGTCACCAACTTCGGCGAGAGCCACGGCCCGGCCATCGGCTGCGTGATCGACGGCTGCCCGCCCGGGCTGGCGCTTTCCGAAGCCGACATCCAGCCCGAGCTCGACCGCCGCCGCCCGGGCACCAGCCGCCACGTCACCCAGCGCAACGAGCCCGATGCGGTGGAGATCCTCTCCGGCGTGCACGAGGGCCTGACCACCGGCACGCCGATCGCGCTGCTGATCCGCAACACCGACCAGCGCAGCAAGGACTACGGCAACCTGCTCGACACCTTCCGCCCCGGGCACGCCGACTACACCTACTGGCGCAAGTACGGTCACCGCGACCCGCGGGGTGGCGGGCGCTCCTCGGCGCGCCTGACCGCGCCTATGGTCGCGGCCGGCGCGGTGGCGAAGAAGTGGCTGCGCGAGCAGCGCGGCACCACCTTCGCCGGCTGGATGAGCGCGCTCGGCGAGATCGAGATCCCCTTCGAAGACGAGTCGCAGGTCGCGCTCAACCCCTTCTTCGCGCCCAGTGCGGCCATCGTGCCCACGCTCGAGGCGCACATGGACGCGCTGCGCAAGGCGGGTGACTCCTGCGGCGCACGCATCACCGTGGCGGCGCGCGGCATGCCGGTGGGGCTGGGCGAGCCGCTGTTCGACAAGCTCGACGCCGACATCGCCTACGCGATGATGGGCATCAACGCCGTCAAGGGCGTGGAGATCGGCGACGGCTTCGGCGTCGTCGCGCAGCGCGGCAGCGAGCACGGTGATGCGCTCACGCCCGACGGCTTCGCCAGCAACCACGCCGGTGGCGTGCTCGGCGGCATCTCCACCGGTCAGGACCTGGTGGTGCGCATCGCCATCAAGCCCACCAGTTCGATCCGCACGCCCAAGCCGTCGATCGATCGCGCGCTGCAACCCACTTCGGTCGAGACCTTCGGTCGCCACGACCCCTGCGTCGGTATCCGCGCCACGCCCATCGCCGAGGCGATGCTCGCGCTGGTGGTGATGGACCACGTGCTGCGCCACCGCGCGCAGTGCGGCGACGTGCACCTCGCCGTGCCGCCGATCGCCGGCTCGCGTCCGGAGGGATGACCGCCCCAGCCGACGCCCGGCCGCCGTTGCGCGCATTCGGCGGGGTGTGGTTCTTCTACTTCGCGGCGATCGGGTCGTTCAACCCTTACGCGCCGCTGTGGTTCGCTGAGCTCGGCTTCTCCACGCTCGCGATCGGCGCGATCGCGTCGCTGCAGAGCTGGACGCGCGTCGTCGCGCCCTACGGCTGGGGATGGTTCGGTGACCACGGCGGGCATCGCGTGCGCTTCATCCGGCTGGCCGCGCTGTCGGCGCTGCTGGCGGCGATCGGGCTGCTGTTCGTGCGCGGCTACACGGCGGTGGCCATGGTCACCGTCCTCCTGTTCCTCGCCAACGGTGGCGTGGTGCCGCTGTCGGAGGCGGCGCTGGCGCAGCACCTGCAGCGGGGCGGCGGCATGGACGCCCACCGCTACGGCCGCGTGCGCATGTGGGGCTCCATGGGTTTCATCGCCGCGGTCATTGTCTTCGGCGCGGTGCTGGAGGGTGCGGGCATCGCGTGGTTCCCCTGGCTCGTCGTGGCGAGCTTCGGGCTGCTGTGGTGGGCGTCGATGCGGCTGCCGGCCACGCGCGACGCCGTGCACGTCGGCGCAGGGGCGCATGGCGTGCTCGCGGTGCTGCGCCGGCCGGCGGTGGCGTGGTTCTTTGCCTCGATCTTCTTCACCGTGCTGGCGCACACCAGCCTGTACGCGTTCCTGTCGCTGTACCTCGTCTCGCTGGGCTACCCGAAGTCGGCGGTGGGCCTGCTGTGGGGGGTGTCGGTGGCCGTCGAAGTCGCGTTCTTCTGGTTCCAGGGGCGGCTGTTCGACCGCGTCGGCGCCTACCGGTGGCTGTCGTGGGCGGCAGGGCTGTCGGTGCTGCGCTTCGCGCTGACCGCCGCCTTCGGCGCCGTGCCCGCCGTGCTGGTGGCGGCGCAGCTGCTGCACGCCGGCACGTTCGCCGGGCACCATGCGGCCTGCATCGCGCTGATCAACAGGCATTTCCCCGGCGCGCTGCGCGGGCGCGGGCAGGCGCTGTACTCGGTGCTGGGCTACGGCCTGTCGGGCGTGCTGGGCGGGGTGGCCGGGGGGTGGCTCATCACGCACCGCGGCTTCGACGCCGTCTTCTGGGCCGCGGCGGGCTCTGCCGCACTGGCCTGGGCGTGCGTGAGGCTCGCGCGCCGTTCCGATGCCGCCGCTTTGGTCGCCCTGTCGTCAGGTCCGTCGGCAGGTCCGTCGGCAGGCTCGTCGGCCGGCCCTTCGGCATGAGCGCCGGCCTCTGCTGGCGGCCCGGGGCGCCAACCGGGGCGGCCGCCGCGGCGGGCCTCGCGAGGCGGGCCGCGCTTCGGGCGCGGCCGGCCGCCTGTCTCGCCTCGGGGCACTCTATCGGCCGCGTGCCGCGGTTCGTCGCAACTCATTGGGCGTCCGCCCCCTCAACGACGACACTGCGCGGCCTGGCATGGTCCCGTCTCTCACGGGCGGGCCGACGACACGACGAGGGTGACGCGGGATGAGCAAGCGGTGGCTGATGGGTGGCGTGGCCGTGGCAGGGGTGGCGTGGATCGCCGTGGTGGCGGGGCTGCGACTGCAGGAGCCCGCGCAGGCGAAGGACAAGCCTTCCGTCACGCTGGAGTTCGCGCCACACGAGGTGGTGGTGCCGCAGCCCGCCCGCATGCCCGCGGTGGTGGAGTTCTCGGGCCCGCTCGTCGCGCCGGGCACCGCGGTCGTGCGCTCGAAGGCGTCCGGGACGCTGCTCGCGCTGTCGGTGGCCGAGGGGCAGCGCGTGGCCGCGGGCCAGCCCGTCGGGCGCATCGACCTGGCCGAGCTCGCCGGGCGCGTGGCGGAGCGCGGCGCCGGTGTCGAGGCCGCCCGCACCGCGCTGGCCCAGGCCGAGCGCACGCACGCCTCCAACGAGCGCCTGGCCGCGCAGCAGTTCATCGCGCCGATCGCGCTCGACAACTCGCGCGCGGCGGTGGAGGGCGCCAGGGCGCAGCTCGCCGCGGCACAGGCCGCCCTCGACAGCACCCGCGCGGGGCTGCGCGAGGCCTTGCTGGTCGCGCCCATCGCGGGCATCGTGGCGCGGCGCCACGTGCTGCCGGGCGAGAAGGTCGCGGCCGAGCAGCAGGTGCTGACGATCGTCGACCTGTCGCGGCTCGAGCTGGCGGCGAGCGTCGGCACGCACGAGGTGGTGCGCCTGGCGCCGGGCATGCCGGTGCAGCTGCGCGTCGAGGGCCTCGACGAGGCGGTGTCGGGCCGGATCGCCCGCATCGCGCCGGCGGCCGAGCCCGGCACGCGGGCGATCGGGGTGACCATCGAGCTGGCCAACCCGGGCGAGCGGATGCGCGCCGGCATGTACGCGCTCGGGCGGGTCGAGATCGCCGATCCGGTCGATAGGCTGACCGTGCCGATGACGGCGGTGGCGAGTGCCGCCGGGCAGGATCACGTCTGGCTCATCGAGCAGGGCGTGCTGGCGCGACGCGCGGTGATGCTGGGTCGCCGCGACGAAGGCGGCCGGCGCGTGGAGGTGCTGCAGGGTGTCACCCCGGGCAGCACCGTGCTGGCGGTGCGCTTCGACAACCTGCGCGAGGGTGCGGCCGCGCGCGTGGCCGCGGGCGCCCGGCCGGCGCCGCCCGCCCCGGCCCCGTCGGCCTCGACGCCGGCGCCGCGCTGAAGCGGCACGGGAGACGGCCATGTGGATCACGCGTGTCTCGATCGCGAACCCGGTGTTCGCGACGATGGTGATGGTGGCGCTGTGCGTGCTGGGGTTGTTCTCCTACGCGCGACTTGGCGTCGAGCAGCTGCCCGACATCTCGCCGCCGGGCCTGTGGCTCGAGGTGGACTACCCGGGCGCGTCACCCGAGGCGGTCGAGCGCGAGCTGGCGAGGCCGCTCGAGGAGGCGATCAACAGCGTGGCCGGCGTGCGGCGCATCCTGTCGCGCAGCCAGGAAGGCCGGGTCGGCATCAGCACGGAGTTCGCGCTCGGCACCGACATGACGCAGGCCACCAACGACGTGCGCGACCGCATCGCCGCGGTGCAGGCGTCGCTGCCGCGCGACGCCAGGGCGCCGCGCATCCAGCGCTTCAACAACGAGAACGCCGAGCCCGTCGTCAACCTCGCCATGCTGTCGGCGACGCGCAGCCCGCGCGAGCTGTCGGTGCTGGCCGAGCAGGTGGTGGGCAAGCGGCTGCAGCGGGTCGAGGGCGTGGCCCGCGTCGAGACCTACGGCCAGCTGCAGCGCGAGTTGCGCATCGACCTCGACCCGGCGCGGCTGCGCGCCTATGCGGTGACGCCGGCCGACATCGCCCAGGCCCTGCGCCGCACCAACGGCGACGCGCCTGTGGGCGTGATCAGCGACCCGCTGCGCGACGAGCTGCTGCGCGTCGAGGGTCGCATCCTCGACCCCAGGGGCTTCGCCGACGTGGTGGTGGCGCGGCGCGGCAACATGGTGCTCACCGTCGGCGACCTCGGTACCGTGGTCGAGCGCGAGCGCGAGCCCGACTCGCACGCGCGGGTCGACGGCCGCCCGGCCGTGGGTTTCAACGTCTTCAAGCAGCAGGACGCCAACGTCGTGGCCACCGGCGAGGCCGTCAAGGCGGCAGTGGACGAACTGCGCGGTCAGATGCCTCCCGGCGTCGAGCTGAAGATCGTGCGCGCCACCAGCGACTGGGTGCAGGGCTCGCTCGACGGCCTGCGCAACACCCTCGTCGAGGGCGCGCTGCTGACGGTGGCCATCGTCCTGCTGTTCCTGCGCAGCTGGCGCAGCACCGTGATCACCGGGCTGACGCTGCCCATCGCGGTGATCTCCAGCTTCATCGCCGTCCACGCCTTCGGCTTCACGCTGAACTTCATGACGATGATGGCGCTGTCGCTGTGCATCGGCCTGCTGATCGACGATGCGATCGTGGTGCGCGAGAACATCGTGCGCCACGTCCACATGGGCAAGGGCCACCTTCAGGCCGCGCACGAGGGCACGCAGGAGATCGGCCTGGCGGTGATGGCCACCACCTTCGCGCTGTGCGCGGTGTTCGTGCCGGTGGCCTTCATGGGCGGCATCGTCGGCAAGTTCTTCTACCCCTTCGGCATCACCGTGGTGGTGGCGGTGCTGGTCAGCCTGTTCGTCAGCTTCACGCTCGACCCCATGCTCTCCAGCGTGTGGAAGGATCCGCCCTCCGAGCGCCTGGCGCGGCTGCCGGTGCTGGGCCACCTGATGCGCGCGACCGACCGCGGCATGGACGTGCTGCACGTCGCCTACGAGCGCATGATCCACTGGGCCTTCAGCGGCCGACGTTATCGGCTGCCCTTCGTGCCTGCCTGGGGCCGGCCCTTGGGTGCCGATGGCCGCCGCCTGGCCGACCAGCCGCGCCGCCTGCGCGTGGCCACCCTCACCCCGCGCGGCGTGGTCATGGCCGTCGGTGCGCTCAGCTTCGGGGTCGCCGTCGCGCTGGCGCCGGTGGTGGGCACCGAGTTCCTCCCCGAGACCGACCAGGGCTACACCCAGCTCTCGCTGCGCATGCCCGTGGGCGCGAGCCTCGAGCGCACCGACGCCAAGGTGCGTCAGGTCGAGGACGTCGTGCGCGGCTTGCCCGAGGTGCGCACGATGTCGACCTGGGTCGGCGGGCCCGGGCAGCGCAACCAGGCCTGGCTCGACATCTCGCTGGTAGACCGCCGCGAGCGCGGGCGCAGCCAGAAGCAGGTCGAGGAGGACATCCGCTCGCGCATCGCCGCGATCCCGGGCGTCGACGCCTCGGTGGGCTTCAACCGGCCGATCTACGTCGCGCTGCTGGGCAGCGACGCCGAGGGTCTGGCGCGCGTGGCCACCGAGTTTTCCGAGAAGCTGAAGAAGATCCCCGGCGTCGTCGACGTCGAGCTCTCGGTGCAGCCGGGCGTGCCGGCCCATGCCGTGCGCATCAAGCCCGGAGCGGCGCGCGAGCTGGGCCTGACCGCCACCGACCTCGCGTCCTCGCTGCGCGCCTACGTCAACGGCGAGACCGCCACCTACTGGACGGCGCCCGACGGCGCGCTGGTCGACGTCGCGGTGCGGCTGCCCGAGGGCGAGCGCCGCAGCATCGAGCAGATACGCAGCATGCCGGTGGCCTTCGCCGCCGACGGCACGCCGATCGCGCTGGGCAGCGTGGCCACGGTGGAGCCGGTGTTCAACCCGCAGGTCATCCGCCGGCAGAACCTGCAGCGCCGCGAAGCGGTGTTCGCCGGCGTGCAGGGTCGGCCGGCCGGCGACGTGGGGGCCGACGTGCAGAAGCTGGTGCGCGAGACGCAGCTGCCGCCGGGCTACAGCTTCGACCTCGGCGGCCAGACGCGCGACCAGCAGGAGGCCTTCCAGGCGATGGGCGGGGCGATGGCGCTGGCCGTGATCTTCATCTACATCGTGCTGGCCAGCCAGTTCGGCAGCTTCGTGCAGCCGATCGCCATCATGGCGTCGCTGCCGCTGGCGCTGATCGGCGTGATGCTCGCGCTGCTGGCCTGGCGCAGCACGCTCAACGTGTTCTCGATGATCGGCCTGGTGATGCTGATGGGGCTGGTGACGAAGAACGCCATCCTGCTGGTGGACTTCGCCAACCAGGCCCGCAAGGCCGGCGCCACGGTGCGCGACGCGCTGCTGCAGGCCGGCCTGACGCGCATGCGGCCGATCATCATGACGACCGCGGCGATGGTCTTCGGCATGCTGCCGCTGGCGCTGGCGCTCAACGACGGCGGCGAACTGCAGGCGCCGATGGGACGCGCCATCATCGGCGGCGTGATCACCTCGACGCTGCTGACGCTGGTGGTGGTGCCGGTGCTCTACAGCTACCTGGTGCGCGACCGGCGCGAGGCAGCCCCGGTGGCGTCGGGGCCCGCAGGGGGCGCCGCCTGGCCGGAGGGTGCCCCGGCAGACCGCGAGTGAGGCCTCGGCCCCCGGGCCGCGATCAGCTGACGGTGATCTGGCGCCCCTGCGCCTCGCGCCGCTTCGGCAGCGTCAACTCGAGCACGCCGTCCTCGTACTTCGCCTTGGCCTGCGACTCGTCGACCTCGTAGGCCAATGTCAGGCCGCGTGCGATGCTGCCTTGCGTCGTCTCGCGGATCAGCACGCGCTCACCCTCCTTCTTCTCGGTCTCGCGCTTGACCTCCGCGGCGATGGTGAGCTGGTTGCCGTCGAGCGAGACCCGGATGTCCTCCTTGCGGGCGCCAGGCATCTCGGCCTTGACGGTGTAGGCCTGTTCGTTCTCGGTCACGTCCAGGCGGATGTCCTGCGGCAGTTCGGCGGGCAAGGCCGGCAGGCGGCCCATCCGGCGGAAGAACTCGCCGAAGAGGTCGTCCATCCGTTCGAATCGTGTCAATGCGCTCATGGGGTGTTCTCCTTTCGGTCCGAATGATCCGGCCACCGCGCGGCCCGTGCCGGACGGCGCACCGGGAACGCGAAGTTAGCGCTGGCCCCTCGGGAGCCGATTGACACGCCTCAAGCCTCCCTTTCGCCTGCATCCCCTGCTTGAGTGGGGGCGGCCGGGGCCCGCGGGTTCAGCACTCGACGATGTTCACCGCGAGACCGCCGCGCGCGGTCTCCTTGTACTTCGTCATCATGTCGGCGCCGGTCTCGCGCATGGTCTTGATCACCTTGTCGAGGCTGACGTGGTGCGTGCCGTCGCCGCGCAGCGCCATGCGCGCGGCATTGATCGCCTTGACCGACGCGATGGCGTTGCGCTCGATGCAGGGGATCTGCACCAGGCCGCCCACCGGGTCGCAGGTCAGGCCGAGGTGGTGTTCCATGCCGATCTCGGCGGCGTTCTCCACCTGCTCGGGCGTGCCGCCCATCACCGCGGCCAGGGCGCCTGCGGCCATGCTGCACGCCACGCCGACCTCGCCCTGGCAGCCCACCTCGGCGCCGCTGATGCTGGCGTTCTCCTTGTAGAGGATGCCGATCGCGCCCGCGGTGAGCAGGAAGTCCACCACGCCGCGGTCGCTGGCCCCGGGGACGAAGCGGGTGTAGTAGTGCAGCACCGCCGGCACGATGCCGGCCGCGCCGTTGGTCGGGGCGGTGACCACGCGCCCGCCGGCCGCGTTCTCCTCGTTGACGGCCAGCGCGTAGAGGTTGATCCAGTCGAGGACCTGCAGCGGGTCGCGCAGGGCTTCCTCGGGGCGCGCGGTCAGGGCCTCGCGCAGCGCCTTGGCGCGCCGGCGCACCTGGAAGCCGCCCGGCAGCACGCCATCGGCCTGGCAGCCGCGCACCACGCAGTCCTGCATCACGCGCCAGATGCGCAGCAGGCCGGCGTGGATCTCGGCGTCGCTGCGCCAGTGGCGCTCGTTGCGCCGCATCACCTCGGCGATCGGCACGCCGAGCTCGCGGGTCAGCGCCAGCAGCCCGGCCCCGCTGCGGAAGGGATGGGGCAGCACGGTGGCATCGGGCGCGACGACGCGCTGGCGCGTGCCGTCGGCCGCGACCTCGTCGCTGACGACGAAGCCGCCGCCCACCGAGTAGTAGCAGCGTTCGCCCAGCAGGGCGCCGGCGGCGTCGTAGGCCGCGAAGCGCATGCCGTTGGCGTGGAAGGGCAGGGTCTCGCGGCGGTGGAACTTCAGGTCGTCGCGCTCGGCGAAGGCGATGTCGTGTCGGCCGAGCAGCGCGATGCGGCGCGACTGCCGCGTCGCCTCCAGCAGCGCCGGCACGGCGTCGACGTCCACCGTGTCGGGCTCGTGCCCGGCCAGCCCCAGCAGCACGGCCTTGTCGCTGCCGTGGCCCTTGCCGGTGGCGCCCAGCGAGCCGTAGAGCTGGGCCTGCACGCGGGCCGTTCGCGCCAGCAGCCCGTCGTGCTCCAGGCGCAGCGCGAACAGGCGCGCCGCGCGCATGGGCCCGACGGTGTGGCTGCTGCTCGGCCCGATGCCGATCTTGAACAGGTCGAACACGGAAACAGCCACCGCTGACTCCTCGCCGGCGTGAACGATCTCCAGGGCCCCGGCGCGGCGGGGCCCTCCCGTCCTCAGGCCTTGGAGGCCTCGTCGGCGTACTCGCTCAGCGGCACGCAGCTGCAGAACAGGTTGCGGTCGCCCCAGACGTTGTCCACCCGCCCCACCGGCGCCCAGTACTTGCGCCTGCGCAGCGAGGCCACCGGGTAGGCCGCCTGCTCGCGGCTGTAGGGGCGCGCCCAGTCGGCCTTCAGCAGCGACTCGGCGGTGTGCGGCGCGTTCTTCAGCGGGTTGTCGTCCTTCGGCCACTCGCCGCGCTCGACGCGCGCGATCTCTTCGCGGATGGCGATCATCGCGTCGACGAAGCGGTCGAGCTCGGCCTTGGACTCGCTCTCGGTGGGCTCGACCATCAGCGTGCCGGCCACCGGGAAGCTCAGCGTGGGGGCGTGGAAGCCGTAGTCGATCAGGCGCTTGGTCACGTCTTCCGCGCCGACGCCCGAGGTCTTCTGCAGCGGGCGCAGGTCGAGGATGCACTCGTGCGCCACGCCGCCGCCGCGGATCCCCTCGATGCCGCCGCTGTAGTGCAGCTCGTAGTGGCCGGCCAGGCGGGCCGCGACGTAGTTTGCCGAGAGGATGGCCGTCTCGGTGGCCTGGCGCAGGCCCTCGGCGCCCATCATGCGCACGTACATCCAGCTGATCGGCAGCACCGCGGCGTTGCCCAGCGGCGCGGCGCTGACGGCACCGACCGACTGCGCGCCGCCGAGGCCCGTCGTGGCGTGGCCCGGCAGGAACGGTGCCAGGTCCTCGACCACGCACACCGGGCCCACGCCCGGCCCGCCGCCGCCGTGCGGGATGCAGAAGGTCTTGTGCAGGTTGAGGTGGCTGACGTCGCCGCCGAACTCGCCCGGCGCCGCCACGCCGACCAGCGCGTTCATGTTCGCGCCGTCGACGTAGACGCGGCCGCCGTGGCGGTGGACGATCCCGCAGAGTTCCTTGACCCGCGCCTCGAACACGCCGTAGGTGCTGGGGTAGGTGATCATCGCCGCGGCCAGGCGCTCGCCGTGCTGCGCGCACTTGGCCTCGAGGTCGGCGAGGTCGACGTTGCCCGAGGCGTCGCACTTCACCACCACCACCTGCATGCCGACCATCTGGGCGCTGGCCGGGTTGGTGCCGTGGGCCGATTCGGGGATCAGGCAGATGTCGCGGTGGCCCTGGCCGCGCGAGCGGTGCCAGGCGCGGATCACCAGCAGCCCGGCGTACTCGCCCTGCGAGCCGGCGTTGGGCTGCAGGCTGATGCCGGCGTAGCCGGTGGCCTGGCACAGCCAGGCGCGCAGCTGCTCGTCGAGCGCGGCGTAGCCGGCAAGCTGCTCGCGCGGTGCGAAGGGGTGGACCTGCGCGAACTCGGGCCAGGTCACCGGGATCATCTCGCTGGTCGCGTTGAGCTTCATCGTGCACGAGCCCAGCGGGATCATCGTGCGGTCGAGCGCGAGGTCCTTGTCCGAGAGCTCGCGGATGTAGCGCAGCATCTCGGTCTCGCTGTGGTGGCTGTTGAAGACCGGGTGCGTGAGGAAGGCGCTGGTGCGGCGCAGTGCCTCGGGGATCATCGGCTCGATGCCCTTCTCGAAGGCGTCGAACGAGGGCAGGGCCTGGCCCGGGGTGGCGAACACGCGCCACAGCGCGACGACGTCGTCGCGCGAAGTCGTCTCGTCGAGCGCGATGCCGACCATGCGGCCGCCCCACTGCGGGAAGCCGCGCAGGTTCATCCCGGCATCGCGGGCGCGCTGCAGCACGGCTTCGGTGGCGTCGCCGGTGTCGACCGTGATGGCGTCGAAGGCGCTGGCGGTCATCACCTTCGCGCCCATCTCGCGCAGGCCCTCGGCGAGGATCGCGGTGTAGCTCGCCACGCGCCGCGCGATGCGTCGCAGCCCCTCGGGGCCGTGGTAGACGGCGTACATGCTGGCGATCACGGCCAGCAGCACTTGCGCGGTGCAGATGTTGCTGGTGGCCTTCTCGCGGCGGATGTGCTGCTCGCGCGTCTGCAGTGCCAGGCGGTACGCCGGCGCGCCGTGGGAGTCGATGCTCACGCCCACCAGGCGGCCGGGCATGCTGCGCTTGAACTCGTCGCGGCAGGCCAGGTAGGCGGCGTGCGGGCCGCCGGCGGCCATCGGCACGCCGAAGCGCTGCGTCGAGCCGACCACGATGTCGGCGCCCAGCTCGCCCGGGGGCACCAGCAGGGTCAGCGCCAGCAGGTCGGCAGCCACGATGTAGGCCGCGCCGTGGCGGTGCACGCGCTCGGCCTCGCCGCGCAGGTCGTGCACGGTGCCGTCGGTGGCCGGGTACTGCTCGACCACGGCGAAGTAGTCGCCGGCGTCGACCTTGGCGTTCCAGTCCTCGAGCGAGATCGCGAAGTCGACCTTCAGCCCCAGCGGCTCGGCGCGGGTGCGGATCACCTCGAGGGTCTGCGGGTGGCAGTCGCCGGCCACCAGCACGGTGTCGGACTTCGACTTCACGCTGCGCCTGGCCAGCGTCATCGCCTCGGCGGCGGCCGTGGCCTCGTCGAGCATCGACGCATTGGCGATGGCCATGCCCGTCAGCTCGCAGACCATGGTCTGGAAGTTGACCAGCGCCTCCATCCGGCCCTGCGAGATCTCGGCCTGGTAGGGCGTGTAGGCGGTGTACCAGGCCGGGTTCTCGAGGATGTTGCGCAGGATGACGCCGGGCGTGTGCGTGCCGTGGTAACCCTGGCCGATGAAGCTCTTCATCACCCGGTTGCGCTGCGCGATGGCCTTGAGCTCGGCCAGCGCCTGGGCCTCGGTGACCGGCGCGGGCAGCGACATCGGCTGGCTGCGCGCGATGGCGCGCGGCACCACGGCCTCGATCAGCGCGCGTCGCGAGGCGGCACCGATGACCGAGAGCATCTGCTGCTCGTCGGCGGCATCGGGCCCGATGTGGCGGGGCACGAACTCGGTGGCGTTCTCGAGATCGGCGAGTGGCTTCAGGGCGGACATCAGCATGTCGGGTTCCTCCGCGCGCCGCGCCGGCGGCGCGCGATGCAGCGGGCGCCGGCAGGCGCCCGGGATTCGTTGCGGATCAGAGGGTCTTGAGCAGCGCGTCGTAGGACGGCGGGTCCATCAGCCCGTCGAACTCGGCCATGTTCGAGACGTGGACCTTGAAGAACCAGCCCTGGCCCATCGGGTCGCTGTTGGCCAGGGACGGATCGGCGCGCAGCGCCTCGTTGACCTCGACCACCTCGCCGCTGACGGGCATGTAGATGTCGGCCGCGGCCTTCACCGACTCGACCACGCCGGCCACCTCGCCCTTGGCGTAGCTGCGCCCGACCTCGGGCAGTTCGACGAACACCACGTCACCGAGCGCGTCCTGCGCATGCAGCGTGATGCCGACGACCGCGGCTTCGTGGTCCTCGATGTTGATCCATTCGTGGTCGGAGGTGAACTTGGTGGTCATCGCAGGGGCTCCGGGTGGGTTCTGGAAATCAGCCGCGGTGGTAGCGGTGCGGGTTGAAGGGCATGGGGGTGACGCGCATCGGCAGGCGGCGGCCGCGCACCTCGGCAAACACCTCGCCGTGCGTTGCGGCGTGGTCTCGCGGCAGGTAGGCCATCGCGACCGGCTTGTCGACGGTCGGCGCCAGCGTGCCGCTGGTCACGGTGCCCAGGCGGTGGCCCTGGGCGTCCACGATGGGGGCGCCTTCGCGCACCGGCACCCGCTCCAGGCCCACCAGGCCGACGCGCCGGCTCGGCGCGGCGCCGCCGAGGTGGCTGCCGATGACGTCGGCCCCAGGGTAGCCGCCGGCGCGCGCGCCGCCCGGGCGGCGCACCTTCTGGATGGCCCAGGCCAGGCCGGCCTCGACGGGGCTGGTGGTCGTGGTGATGTCGTGGCCGTAGAGCGGCAGGCCGGCTTCCAGGCGCAGCGTGTCGCGGGCGCCGAGGCCGGCCGGCTTCACCTCGCCGTCGGCCAGCAGCGCCTCGGCCAGCGCCACGGCCTCGTCGGCCGGCACCGAGATCTCGAAGCCGTCTTCCCCGGTGTAGCCCGAGCGCGTGACCAGGCAGCGCGAGCCGCCGAGCATGAAGACGTTGCCGCCCATGAAGGTCAGCCCGGCCACCGCCGGATTCAGGCGCGAAAGTGCCGCCACCGCCTTCGGGCCCTGCAGCGCGAGCAGGGCGCGCTCGGGCATCGGCACGACCGTGCAGCGGTGGCCGATGTGGGTCACGAGGTGACGGGTGTCGGCGTCCTTGCAGGCCGCGTTGACGATGAGCAGCAGGTCGCCGAAACCGGGGTCGGCGGCCTCCGGCCGGAAGATCATCAGGTCGTCGAGGAGCCCGCCGCTGTCGTTGGTGAAGAAGGCGTAGCGCTGGCGGCCGGGCGCCAGCCCGACGACGTCGACCGGCACCAGCGTCTCCAGCGCGGCGGCCGCGTCGGCGCCGACGAGCTTCACCTGGCCCATGTGCGAGACGTCGAAGAGCGCCGCGCCTTCCCGGCAGGCCTTGTGCTCGGCGATCACGCCCGTGGGGTACTGCACCGGCATCTCGTAGCCGGCGAAGGGCACCATCCGCGCGCCCAGGCGCAGGTGCAGTTCGTGCAGCGGGGTCTTCTGGAGCGCGACGGGCGCAGGGGTGGTCATGGCGGCATCCTTCGAGGGCATCGTGTCTCCCGCACCGCGACCGCCGTGCAGGATGCCCTCGCTGTCCGCTTTACCTGAGAGATTCGGCGCCGCCCCGTCCGCTCGCGCGGCCGGCGGGCCTTGCCCCTTCGGTGGGCTGCCTCGCGGGGCAGCCTCTCTCCAGTGAGGAAGAAAGCCAGTCCTTTTGCCTGAGCGTTCGAGGCGGCCGCTTCACCAGCCGCCTCTGCGCCTTCGGCGGCCCCGCGGCGTGGCGCCGCCGGGCTCTCTCCTGACGCCGGCAGTGTAGCAGCGGGCCGCTCCCGGCGGCGCCCGGCCTTCGCTACAGTCGGGGCATGGCCGACGACATCGCCACGCTGCGCCGCATCCTCAAGACCTGCCGCACCATCGCGGTGGTGGGCCTGTCGGCCGAATGGCACCGGCCGAGCTACTTCGCTGCCAAGCACATGCAGCAGCACGGCTACCGCATCGTGCCGGTCAACCCGCGCTACGCGGGCGGCGAGGTGCTGGGCGAACCCTGCTACGCCCGCCTGGAGGACATCCCCTTGGCCGTCGACATGGTCGACGTCTTCCGCAGGCCGGCCGACGTGCCGCCCATCGCCGCCAGCGCCATCGCCATCGGCGCGAAGTGCCTCTGGCAGCAACTCGGCGCGGCCAACGCCGAGGCCGACGCCGCCGCGCGCGCTGCCGGGCTCGACTCGGTCGTGGACCGCTGCGTGAAGATCGAGCACGCGCGGCTGTTCGGCGGCCTGAACTGGGCGGGCGTCAACACCCGCGTGATCTCGGCCCGGCGGCCGGTCTGAAAGCTCCACCCGCGAGACCATGCCCGACCACGTCTTCAAGCCGGAGACCCTGGCGATCCACGCCGGGCAGATCCCCGACGCGGCCACCGGCGCCCGCGCGCTGCCGATCTACCAGACCACCAGCTTCGTCTTCGACAGCGCCGACCACGCGGCCAGCCTGTTCAACCTGCAGACCTTCGGCAACGTCTACTCGCGGCTGTCGAACCCCACCGTGGCGGCGCTCGAGGAGCGCGTGGCCGCCCTGGAGAACGGCCGCGCGGCGGTGGCCGCGGCCAGCGGCATGGCGGCCGAGGCGCTGGCGCTGATGACCATCCTGCAGGCCGGCGACCACGTGGTGGCGGCCGGCGCGCTGTACGGCGGCAGCGTGACGATGCTGGCGGTGAACCTGCGCAAGTTCGGCATCGAGACCAGCTTCGTCGACGCCACCGACCCTGCTGCCTTCGCCGCCGCGATGCGGCCCAACACGCGCGCGGTGTTCGCCGAGAGCCTGGGCAACCCCAGCCTGGTGGTGCTGGACATCGCCGCCGTGGCCGAGGTGGCGCACGCCCACGGCGTGCCGCTGGTGGTGGACAACACCGTGCCCAGCCCCTTCCTGTGCAACCCGCTGGCGCTGGGCGCCGACGTCGTCGTGCACAGCGCGACCAAGTACCTGGCGGGCCACGGCACCACGCTGGGCGGCGTGGTGGTGGAGTCGGGCCGCTTCCCCTGGGACAACGGCAAGTTCCCGGGCATGACCGAGCCCTCGCCGGGTTATCACGGCGTGAAGTTCTTCGAGACCTTCGGCGACTTCGGCTTCACGATGCGCTGCCGCATGGAGACGCTGCGCGTGTTCGGGGCCGCGCTGGCACCGATGTCGGCGTGGCAGATCCTGCAGGGCGTCGAGACGCTGCCGCTGCGCATGGAGCGCCACGGCGCCAACGCGCTGGCCGTCGCGCGCTTCCTGCAGGCCGACCCGCGCGTGGCCTGGGTCAACTACCCGGGCCTGCCCGAGCACCCGCAGCACGAGCTGCTGGCACGCCAGATGCGTGGCGCATCCGGTTTGCTGGCCTTCGGCGTCAAGGGGGGAGCCGAGGCCGGCGTGCGCTTCATCGAGGGCGCGCAGTTCATGAGCCACCTCGTCAACATCGGCGACACGCGCACGCTGATCAGCCACCCTTCCAGCACCACCCACCGCCAGCTCGACGAGCCCCAGCAGCGCGCCGCCGGCGTCACGCCCGACATGGTGCGCATCTCGGTGGGGCTCGAGCACGTGGACGACATCCTCTGGGACATCGACCAGGCGCTCGCGCGCTCGCAGTCCTGAACGCCCCAGCCTTCCTCACGAAGCCCGCACGATGAGCAGCATCTACGACCAGCACCTCGACCGCAACCCCGCCAACTTCGTCGCGCTGAGCCCGGTGAGCTTCGTCGAGCGCAGCGCCGAGGTCTTCGGCGACCTGCCCGCGGTGGTGCACGGCCGGCGGCGCTACACCTGGGCGCAGGTGCGCGAGCGGTCGGCACGGCTGGCCGCGGCGCTGCGCGCCATGGGGGTGGCCCGTGGCAGCACGGTCAGCACGATGCTGCCCAACACGCCCGAGATGGTCGAGGCGCACTACGCCGTGCCGGCGCTCAACGCGGTGCTCAACACGTTGAACACCCGGCTCGACGCCGCCCTGCTGGCCTGGCAGATGAACCACTGCGAGGCGGCGGTGCTGATCACCGACCGCGAGTTCGCGCCGGTCATGGCCGAGGCGCTGCGGATCCTGCGCGACGAGCACGGCCGCACGCCGGTGGTCATCGACGTCTGCGACGGCGAGTACGACGGCCCGGGCGAGCGGCTGGGCACGCTCGAGTACGAGGCGCTGCTGGCCGCGCACGAGCCGCTGCCGCGCCTGGAGGGGCCGTCGGACGAGTGGGACGCGATCGCGGTCAGCTACACCAGCGGCACCACCGGCGACCCCAAGGGCGTGGTCACGCACCACCGCGGCGCCTACCTCAACGCCGTGTGCAACGCCGCCACCTGGACGATGCCGCACTTCCCGAAGTACCTGTGGACGCTGCCGATGTTCCACTGCAACGGCTGGTGCTTCCCGTGGACGGTGGCGATGCTCGGCGGCACGCACGTGTGCCTGCGCCGCGTGGAGGCCAAGGCCATCCTCGACGCGATGCGCGAGCACGGGGTCGACCACTACTGCGCCGCGCCCATCGTGCACAACCTGCTGATCAATGCGCCAGCCGAGTGGCGAGAGGGCATCGGACAGAAGGTGCGCGGCATGGTCGCGGGCGCCGCGCCGCCCGCCGCGATGATCGAGGGCATGGCGAAGATCGGCTTCGACATCACGCACGTCTACGGCCTGACCGAGGTCTACGGCCCGGCCTCGGTGGCGGTGAAGCGCGAGCGCTGGGCGGGCGAGACGCTGTCCGAGCAGACGCGGCTGAACGGCCGCCAGGGCGTGCGCTACGTGCTGCAGGAAGGCATGACCGTGCTCGACCCCGAGACGATGGTCGAGATGCCCGCGGACGGCCAGACCATGGGCGAGATCATGTTCCGCGGCAACATCGTGATGAAGGGCTACCTGAAGAACCCGGCGGCCACCGCCAAGGCCTTTGCCGGCGGATCGTTCCACACCGGCGACCTGGCGGTGCTGGAGCGCGACCGCTACGTCAAGATCAAGGACCGCAGCAAGGACAGCATCATCTCGGGCGGCGAGAACATCAGCTCGATCGAGGTCGAGGATGCGCTCTACCGCCACCCCGCCGTGCTGGCCTGCGCGGTGGTGGCGCGGCCCGACCCGAAGTGGGGCGAGGCCCCGGTCGCCTACGTGGAGACCAAGCCGGGTTCGGAAGTGACGGCCGCTGACCTGGTGGCGCACTGCCGCGGCCTGCTGGCCGGCTACAAGGTGCCGCGCGAGATCCGCTTCGAGGCCATCCCCAAGACCAGCACCGGCAAGATCCAGAAGTTCCAGCTGCGCGAACGCGCGAAGTCGGCCTCGGCCATCGAGTGACAAGGAGCCCCGCATGTCCACCGAGAACACCCTCGCTGCCATCGAACCCCTGGTGCGCCACGAGCAGGACGCCCGCGGCGTCGTGACGCTGACGCTCAACCGCCCGCAGGCCTTCAACTCGCTGTCGGAAGGCATGCTCGAGGCGCTGCAGGCGGCGCTCGACCGCGTGGCTGCCGACCAGACCGCGCGGGTCGTCGTCATCGCAGCGGCCGGCAAGGCCTTCTGCGCCGGTCACGACCTCAAGGAGATGCGCGCCGAGCCTTCGCACGACTACTACGAGCGCCTGTTCGGCCAGTGCGCGCGCATGATGCTGACCATCCAGCGCCTGCCGGTGCCGGTGGTGGCGCGCGTTCACGGCATCGCCACCGCGGCGGGCTGCCAGCTCGTCGCGATGTGCGACCTGGCGGTGGCCTCCAGCGACTCGCGCTTCGCCGTCAGCGGCGTGAACCTGGGCCTGTTCTGCTCGACGCCCAGCGTCGCGCTGTCGCGCAACCTGGGCCGCAAGGCGGCGTTCGAGATGCTGGTCACGGGCGAGTTCATCTCGGCCGAGGAGGCGCGTGCCAAGGGCCTGGTCAACCGGGTGGCCGCGCCCGGGCAACTCGACGCCGAGGTCGAGCGGCTGGTGGCCAGCATCGTCGCCAAGCCGCGCGTGGCGATCGCTGCCGGCAAGGGCCTGTTCTACCGCCAGCTCGAGCAGCCCATCGCCGCCGCCTACGACGACGCCGGCCGCACCATGGCCTGCAACATGATGGACGAGTCGGCGCTCGAGGGCGTGCAGGCCTTCATCGACAAGCGCAGGCCCGACTGGCGCTGAGCGGCCGGCCGGCCGGGATCCGCCGGGCCCCGAACCAGGTGTTGCCGCGTCGTGGGGCAGCCTGTACAAGCGAGGCCGGGCAGCATGCCCGGGGAGCGCACCGATGACCCTGCTTCGGCGTCACATGTCCGGGCCCGACGTGGCCCGCCTGCAGCGGGCGCTGCTGGAGCGCGGCTTCAACCCGGGCCGCATCGACGGTGACTTCGGCGGTGGCACCGAGGCCGCCGTTGTCGCCTTCCAGCGCGGCGAGGGGCTGCTGGCCGACGGCATCGCCGGCCCGCGCACCCAGGCCGCGCTGGGTCTCGTGGCCGACGCGACGCTGCCCAGCGCGATCCCGCAGGTCACCGTCCAGGTCGTCAGCGAGATGTTCCCCTCGACCCCCATCGGCAACATCAAGCGCAACCTGCCGTTCGTGCTCGACGCGCTGGTGGGGCGCCGCCTGGCCGATCGTTCGATGGTGCTGATGGCGCTGGCCACGATCCGCGCCGAGACCGAGTCGTTCATGCCGGTCGACGAGGGGCTGTCGCGCTACAACACCTCGCCCGGCGGTCACGCGTTCGACCTCTACGACCACCGCCGCGATCTCGGCAACCAGGGTCCGCCCGACGGCGCGCGCTTCAAGGGCCGCGGCTTCGTGCAACTCACCGGGCGCCACAACTACCGCCGCTACGGACCGATGCTCGCGACGCCGGTCGACCTGCAGGCCCACCCCGAGATGGCGGGCGACCCGGCGGTGGCCGCCGAACTGCTGGCCCTGTTCATCGGCGACCGCGAACTGCAGATCAAGGACGCACTCCTGCACGGCAACCTGATGGCTGCCCGCCGCCTCGTCAACGGCGGCACGCACGGGCTGGACCGCTTCACCGACGCCTGGCGGCGCGGCGACGCGCTGCTGCAGCCAGCCTGAGCTGCCTGGCAGGCGAACGGCGGCCGCCTGCCTGCCGCCCTGCGCGCCGTCCCGCGGCCTGTCTTCTACTCACCACGGCATTGGCCACGGCGGGGCCCGTGGCGGCCCGGCTGCGAGCGTCGCCCTCGGCGGTGCAAGCAACAGGACGTGATGTGCGTAAAGCACGCTTTACACATCCTTTTTCAGCCTCTCTTGAATTTCGAGTGGGTGGATTCGGTGGTGTTTGAGCTGGCAGGCGGGGTCAAGGGCGGGCGCAGCCCGGCGCAGCGCACCCTTGACGCCGGATGCCAGCC
>JBILNT010000210.1:0-5570 GCA_044374875.1 Rubrivivax sp. | reverse complement strand
AGGCCGCCCTCGATGCGCTTGGCGATCTCGATCTCGCCTTCGCGGGTCAGCAGTTCGACCGTGCCCATCTCGCGCATGTACATGCGCACCGGGTCGGTGGTGCGGCCGAACTCGGAGTCGACCGTCGACAGCGCCGCCTCGGCGGCCTCCTCGGCCTCCTCGTCGGTGGCGGTGGCGGTGTTGCTGCCGCTGATCAGCAGCGTGGCGGCGTCGGGCGCCTGCTCGTAGACTGCGATGCCCATGTCGTTGAGCATCGAGACGATCGCTTCGAGGATCTCGTTGTCAACCAGCTTCTCGGGCAGGTGGTCGTTGATCTCCTGGTGCGTCAGGAAGCCCCGCGTCTTGCCCATCTTGATGAGCGTCTTGAGTTCCTGGCGGCGCTTGGCGACCTCTTCCTCGGTGAGCGTGGCCTCGTCGAGCCCGAACTCACGCATGAGCGCGCGCTCCTTGGCGCGACTGACCTTCATGCGCAGCGGCTTGGCCTTGGCGGCCTTCTCGCTCTCGTCCGCGACCTCGGCCTCGACCTCGGCCTCCGCCTCCGGCTCGAGGTCCTCCTCGATGTCGCCCAGGTCCACGTCCTCGGCGGTCTCGGGCTTCTTCTCGTTCTTGCCAGAGGCCTTCACGGCCCCCTTGGCACCCTTGGTCGGGGCCTTCTCGGCCTTGGCTGGCGCCTTGTCGGTCGCCTTCTCGGCGCTCTTCTCGGCGCTTTTCTCGGTGCCTTTCCCGGTCGCCTTCCCGCTGGCCTTCGCGGCCTTGGCCGGCTTTTCCGGCGCCTTCTCGGCGGGCTTGCCCGCAGCCTTGGCCGTCGCCTTCACCTTCGTTTCGTCGGCCGCGGCAGAGGCGGTGGCCTTGCCCTTGGTCTTGGCGGGGGCGGCGACTTCGGTGGTCTTGGCGGCGGTCTTCTTGGCGGTCATGCGAGTCCTCGTCGGGTGGTGGCGTGGGTGGGCCCGCGAACGGCTCCCGGATTCATGCCAAGGCGAGCGCGCGACAACGGCGAAGAGGCCGTTGCGCGCGGAGCGCACGGGCAGGCGGGGCGTGGCGGGCGGGCAAGCTCACGTGAACGCATCTGGTCTTGCAGCCCTTGCGGGGAGGGTTGGCCGATCTGAACCCGTGTCGCGGGTGGCCGGGGCCCGGAGGTGCTGCTGCTCACTCTTGCCGCTGCAACGAACCGCCCATTATCGCGCAAGGCCCGGGTCCGCGCAAAGCACGCCCCCAGGTCCGGGCGCGCCGGCCCCTCAGGGCGCAGGGGGGGTGGCCGGCCGCTCGGCCTGGGCGGCCTTGAGTCGCGAGATCTGCTCGTGCAGGCTGCGGAGGCGCTGCAGGCCGTCTCGATCAGCAGGATTGCCAGCCGCCAGCTGCGCGGCCTCGTCGGCGAGGCGATCGATCCACAGGCGTTGCACGACGCGCTGCAGGTCTTCGAACTCCTGCCCCCCCTCGGCGGCATCCGCATCGACGATGGCGCGCACCTCGTCGCCCCAGGGCTGCTCGGCCAGGGGCTCGGCGAGGGCGCCCCAGGGCAAGGCGCCGTGCTCGACGAGCTGCCGCTCCAGCCACGCCACGGCCTGGCCGTGGGTGCCGCCAAGCTCGTGCAGCAGCGCATGGTCCTCTGCGGAAAGGCGGTCCCACCACTCGGCGTGCCGCAGCAGCAGTCGCAGCACCAGATCGGCCGGGCCGGCCGGCGCCCTGCGCCCGGGCCGTGGCCAGCGCGGCGGCTGCTGCTGGCTGCCTGTTCGCGGCGCCGTCGGGGAGCCCGCCATTCGCTCGCGAGCCGGTTCCGCGGCGGAGCGCCCATGCCAGGCCGCGGACAGGTCTTCGCTCGACAGACCGCCCTCGCGGGCGAGTTCGGCGAGCAGTTGGCGCTTGAGCAGCCCGTCGGGCAGCGCAGACCACAGCGGGCGCGCCTGGGCGAGGAAGCGCGCGCGGCCCTCGGCGCTGTCCAGCACGATGCCATCGCGTGCCTGCTCGACCAGCTGCCGCGACAAGGGCACGGCGGCGGCGACGGCGGCCTCGAACGCGGCGGGACCGCGCTCGCGCACGAAGGAGTCCGGGTCGTGCTCGGGGGGCAGGAAGAGGAATTTCACGCTGCGAAGGTCGGTGGCGTGCGGCAGCGCCGCCTCCAGCGCCCGTGCGGCGGCGCGGCGTCCCGCGGCGTCGCCGTCGAAGCTGAACACCACGGCGTCAGTGAAGCGGAAGAGCTTGCTGACATGTTCGGCGGTGCACGCGGTCCCGAGGGTCGCCACCGCGTTGGGCAGTCCGAGCTGGGCCAGCGCCACCACGTCCATGTAGCCTTCGACGACCAGTGCGTAGCCCTTCTCGCGCAGCGCTTGCCGCGCTTCGTACAGTCCGTAGAGTTCGCGCCCCTTGCTGAAGACTGGCGTCTCCGGCGAGTTGATGTACTTGGGCTTGCTGTCGTCGAGGACCCGGCCGCCGAAGCCGACGGTCTCGCCCGAGACGGAACGGATCGGGAACATCACCCGGTCGCGGAACCAGTCGTAGCGGCCGCGGTCGGCCGAAGCGCCGGCGTGCTCGTGCTGCGCGTCGCCGTCGCCTTCGCCGCGCACGCGAACCAGGCCGGACTCCTCGAGCAGGGGGTCGTCGTAGCGCGGGAAGACGCCGGCCAGGGTGCGCCACCCCGGCGGCGCATAGCCGAGCCCGAATCGGGCGGCCACCGCGCCGGTCAGCCCCCGGCCCTTGAGGTAGGAGATCGCGCGCGGGCTCTTCTTCAACTGCTCGCGGTAGAAGGCCGCCGCCCGCGCGAGCACCTCGCCGAGCGACTGCCGTCGTTCACGAAGCTTGTCGCGCTGCACCCGCTCCTCGGCGCTGACCTGCTCCTCCGGCACCTGCATGCCGACCTGGCCGGCGAGTTCTCGCACAGCCTCGACAAAGCTCAGGCCCAGGTGTTCGGTGAGGAAGCGGATGGCGTCGCCGGTCGCGCCGCAGCCGAAGCAGTAGTAGAACTGCTTGGACGGGCTGACCGAGAAGCTCGGCGACTTCTCGGCGTGGAACGGGCACAGGCCCATCAGGTTCGCCCCGCCGCGCTTGAGCTCGACGTGACGGCCGACGACCTCGACGATGTCGACGCGCGCGAGGAGGTCCTGGATGAAGCCGGCGGGAATCACCGGCCGCAGTCTAGCGAAGCACGCCGACTCGGCCTTCGGCAGCCGGCGCGGCGGGTGTCAGGGCGGACATGCCGCGGTCGTCGCGGAGCGGGACCGCGGCCTGTGCTGTGGGCATCGGGGCAGCGCCGCTCGAGCCGACCCCGTTCGCCGAGGGCCTCGGCGACGTTGTCCAGGGTCGGTCCGAACCGCGGCCGATCAGACGGCGAAGTCTGCCAGCGACTTCCCGCTGGCCAAGGCGCTCTTCAGCCAGTTCGGCTGCAGACCGCGGCCCGACCAGGTGTTGCCGGTGGCGGGGTCACGGTATTTCGGCGGCAGCTTGCCGGCATTTTCGCCCCGGCGCGCGCCGGATGGCGCCTTGGTGCCGAGGTCGGCGACCGTCAGTCCGTGCTGCGACATCAGCGCCTTGACCTGAGCGATCGCGCCGGCGCGCTCCTCGCGCTGGGTCTCGATGATCTGGCGCTCCAGCGCGGCTTTTTGCTCGAGAAGTTCCTGAAGGGTGGGCATGTTCCGGTCTCCGGGTTTGCAGGGTATCGCGAATATACCAGCGGCGCACCGGCTGCGCCGCTTATCGGCAAACCCCCAAGGCCTTGCTCAGCGGAAGCCCACGCGGTCGAGCATCTGCTGCACCTTGACCTGATTCATGCCGATCACCGAGATCGGCACGTTTTCCGTCTTGAACGTGCCGAACGATTGCAGCGCGGGGTTTGACAGGGCTGCGCCCTTTACCACGGGCCATTCGTTGTTGCCACCGGCGAAATAGGTCTGCGCCTCGTTGCCGGCGAGATATTCGAGGAATTTCACCGCGGCGTCCCTGTTCTTCGCGTGACGAGCCACCGCCCCGCCCGCGACGTTCACGTGGGTGCCGTGGTTGGCCTGATTGGGAAACACGACCTCGATCTTCTCGATCACCGCGCGGTCCGCTGGCGCGGTCGAGCGCATCAGGCGGGCGAGGTAGTAGCTATTGGTGACGGCGATGGCGCATTCGCCGCTGGCGACGGCGCGGATCTGGTCGGTGTCACCACCCTTGGGGGCGCGGGCCATGTTGTCGACGATACCCTTGAGCCACTTCTCGGTTTCCACTGGGCCGATATGCTCGACCATCGCGCCGAACAGCGAGAGGTTGTACGGATGCGAGCCGGAGCGGGTGCAGACCCGGCCCTTGTTGACTGGCGCGGCGAGTTTCTCGTAGGTGTCCACGTCGGATTTCGCGACGCGCTGCTTGTCGTAGACCACGACGCGCGCGCGGGTCGAGAATCCAAACCATTGCGAGCCTTGTCCGTCGTCCTTGCCGCGCAGGTTCTGCGGGATGCGCTCCTGCAGCACCTTGCTGCGAACCGGTTGGAATAGGCCATCGACCTCGGCGCGCCAGAGCCGCGCCGCGTCGACGAGCAGGATCACGTCGGCCGGGCTGGCCTGACCTTCGCTCTTCAGTCGCGCGAGGATCCCGGCGTCGTCGGCATCGACGCGATTGATCCTGATGCCGGTGGCCTTGGTGAAGTTGGCGTAAAGCGCTTCGTCGGTCTGGTAGTGCCGTGCCGAATACAGGTTCAGCACCTGCTCCTGGGCGTGTGCAGGGCCGGCGGCGGCCAGCACGGCGGCGATCGCCGCGAGGGATCGGCGGATGTAACGGATTGCGGGCATGCGGGTTCTCCAGTCAACGATCAGGACGTTGACGGCAGTCTACACGCAAACGCAAATCGTTATCAATAACACTTCGTTGCGTTGGATCAATGCCAGGGGCTGGTCGCCGCGGGTGTGCACCTCACGAACGCTGCGCGTTCATGAGGGCACCCCGCAGTCTCGGGCATGAGCTGCGCTCACGCCGCCGGCGGGACGTAGCCCGCCGGCTTGTCGGCCCCGCCGCCGAAGAAGAACTGCTCCATCTGGCGGGCCAGGTACTGGCGGGCGCGGGCATCGGCAAGGTTGAGGCGGTTCTCGTTGACCAGCATGGTCTGGTGCCGCTTCCAGGCCTCGAAGGCCTCCTTGCTGACGTTGTCGTAAATGCGCTTGCCGAGTTCGCCCGGGTAGGGCGCGAAGTTCAGGCCCTCGGCTTCCTTCTTCAGGTACACGCACTGCACCATGCGGGTCATGGGGTTCTCCTGTTTCCTGTTCAGACGATTCGCTTGACCAGCACCTGTGAGCGCCGGTCCCAGTTGTACTTGCGCTTGCGCGCCTCGGGCAGCCAGTCCGGGTCGACCGGCGCGAAGCCGCGCTTGATGAACCAGTGCATGGTCCGGGTGGTCAGCACGAAGATGCTGGCCAGGCCCATGGCCTTCGCGCGCTGCTCCACGCGCTTGAGGATGCGCTCGCCGTCACCCTGGCCTTGCGAGAGCGGCGACACCGTCAGCGCGGCCATCTCGCCGGTCTTCGCCTCGGGGTAGGGGTAAAGCGCAGCGCAGCCGAAGATGATGCCGTCGTGCTCGATGACCGTGTAGTTGGCCACGTCCCGCT
>JBILNT010000007.1:0-54379 GCA_044374875.1 Rubrivivax sp. | reverse complement strand
AGTCCTCGTTCGTCAGGACCGGCGCCTTCAGTTCGACGCGACGGCAGTCGGAGGGTTTCGGGTCGAGCAGGTTGCCCTCGGAACCCAGCCAGACGTCGGACGAGGTGATGATCTCCTCGCGGATGCTGTCGATCGGCGGGTTGGTGACCTGCGCGAACAGCTGCTTGAAGTAGTGGTACAGCGACTTGTTCTTGTCGGACAGGACCGCCAGCGGCGAGTCGTTGCCCATCGAGCCGATGGCTTCCTCGCCGGCGGCGGCCATCGGCGCCATCAGGAACTTGATGTCTTCCTGCGTGTAGCCGAAGGCCTGCTGGCGGTCGAGCAGCGGCTCGTCGAAGGGCAGGGGGCCGGCGCTGACGTCGATCGTGTCCAGGCGCACGCGCACCTGCTCGATCCACTGCCGGTAGGGGCGGGCGTTGGCGAACTGGTTCTTCAGTTCCTCGTCGTCGACGATGCGGCCCTGCTCGAGGTCGATGAGGAACATCTTGCCCGGCTGCAGGCGCCACTTCTTGACGATGCGGCCTTCGGGGATGGGCAGCACGCCCGACTCGGAGGCCATCACGACGAGGTCGTCGTCGGTGACGATGTAGCGCGCCGGGCGCAGGCCGTTGCGGTCGAGCGTGGCGCCGATCTGCTTGCCGTCGGTGAACACCATGGCGGCCGGGCCGTCCCAGGGCTCGAGCATCGCCGCGTGGTACTCGTAGAACGCGCGGCGGCGCTCGTCCATCAGCTCGTGCTGCTCCCAGGCCTCGGGGATCATCATCATCGCCGCGTGGGCCAGCGGATAGCCCGCCATCACCAGCAGCTCGAGCGCGTTGTCGAAGGTGGCGGTGTCGCTCTGCCCCTCGAAGCTGATCGGGTAGAGCTTCTTCAGGTCGTCGCCCAGCACGGGCGACTTCATCACGCCTTCGCGGGCGCGCATCCAGTTGAAGTTGCCCTTGACGGTGTTGATCTCGCCGTTGTGCGCGACCAGGCGGTACGGGTGCGCCAGCGGCCACTCGGGGAAGGTGTTGGTCGAGAAGCGCTGGTGCACGAGCGCCAGCGGCGAGACGACACGCGGATCCTGGAGGTCCAGGAAGTACTGCCCGACCTGGTTGGCCAACAGCAGGCCCTTGTAGATCACCGTGCGGCAGCTCATGCTCGGCACGTAGTACTCGCGGCTGTGCGTGAGCTTGAGCTTCTGGATCGCGGCGCTGGCGGTCTTGCGGATCACGTAGAGCTTGCGCTCGAGCGCGTCGGGCACGATCACGTCGGGGCCGCGGCCGATGAAGATCTGGCGGATCACCGGCTCCTTGGCGCGCACCGCTGGCGACATCGGCATCTCGCGGTCGACCGGCACGTCGCGCCAGCCCAGCAGCACCTGGCCCTCGACCTTCACGGCCCGCTCCAGTTCCTGCTCGCAGGCCAGGCGCGAAGCATGCTCCTTGGGCAGGAAGATCATGCCCACGCCGTACTCGCCCGGGGGCGGCAGCGCGATGCCCTGCGCAGCCATCTCGGCGCGGTAGTACTCGTCGGGGACCTGGATCAGGATGCCCGCGCCGTCGCCCATCAGCGCGTCGGCGCCGACCGCACCCCGGTGGTCCAGGTTCTCGAGGATCTTCAGGCCCTGCTCGACGATCGAGTGCGCCCGCGTGCCCTTGATGTGGGCGACGAAGCCCACGCCGCAGGCGTCGTGCTCGTTCGCGGGGTCGTACAGGCCGGCGGTGGCCACGGACTCGATCTCGTCGCGGGAAGCGGGGAGGGGGGCAGCCTGGATCATGGCGCGCTCCGGTTCATCTTCGGGGGGTGCGAGCCTACTGCAGTGCAGCATGGCCGGCAAGCAGAAATAAATGGGGTCAGACACCTAAAATCACCCCGCAGAGCCGAACTGGCTTCATAAATGGGGACGGAACATCGGTGCAGTCACCGTCCAAGGGCACGCAGGTTGCGTGCCATGGCTTCGCAGGCTCTCAGCCGTCCGCGCGTCGCGGCGGGCGACCCCTGGGGCGCGGTGCGGCCGGGCGGCCGCTGCCGGCCGACACCTCGGCAGCGAAGGCGGGCGAGCCGATCACCCAGCCTCCCAACGCGGCCTGTCGCAGGCGCTCGACGTCCAGCCCGCCGCGGCCCTGGGCCAGGCGCAGCTTCCACGCCGCCTCACGCTCGAAGGGCGTGTTGCCGAGTTGCCAGTACTCGACCGGATCGACGACGAGCGGGATGCGATGCGCACCCACACGGTGCGTCACGCTGGCGTGAAGCGGCCCGGCGTCGGCGCCCGCGGCCGCATCGACGAGTTCGAGCACGCCCAACAGCGGTGCGCCCGGTTCCACGACGGCGGCACGGAAGCGGCCGTCCCAAAGTGTGCCGCTGCGGTGATGGCGGCGGTTGTAGGCGCTCACATAGCGGCGACCCACGGCCTGCATGGCCAGCGAGAGCGCCGCGGGCTCTGGTGGGGTGACCAGCAGCTGTACCTCGCCGGGAAGCAAGGCCCAGGCGTGGACCTGGATGTGCAAGCCGGCGCACGCCTCCCGCACGGCATCGAGCCAGGCCTGGCGATCGATGTCGTCGACGAACAGCGTGATGCCCGGCAGTGCGCGCTGGATGACCCAGTGGGCACGGCCGGCGACGGCCAGGCGGCGCAGGCGGGCCACGGGCTCCCCGTCGCTCCGGCGTTCAGCCGCCGAACAGCGAGCGACCGGTCAGGCGCTCGTGCTCGCGCAGGGCGAAGCGGTCGGTCATGCCGGCGATGTAGTCGGCCACCGCGCGCGGCAGGTCGGTGGCGCCGGCAAAGTCGGAGGGCATCTCGCCGGGGCGTGACATGTAGGCGGCGAACAGCTCTGCGACGGCCACGCGGGCCCGCTCTGTCGTCTCCTCGACCTGGGGGTGACGGTACAGGCGCGAGAACAGGAAGCGCTTGAGCTGCGTCGTCTGCTCGCGCACCTGCGGGCTGAAGCCCGCCAGCAGCGGGCACCGTCGCACCGCCTCGCCATCGGCGGGGCGGTGATCCGCGAGCGCCGCCGTGGTGGCCGCCACCATGTCGCCGACCCAGGCCGACAGCATCCGGCGCAGCGTCTCGAAGAGCAACCGGCGACCGGACGCATGCTGGAGGTCGGGGTGGGCGGCCAGCGCCTCGTCGCGATACCGCGCGAAGATGGGCACCTCGCCCACCTGCTCGATCGTGATCAGCCCCGAGCGCACGCCGTCGTCGATGTCGTGCGCGTTGTAGGCCATCTCGTCGGCCAGGTTCACCACCTGCGCTTCCAGGCTGGGCTGCGTGCCGTCGAGGAACCGCCGCGCGGGGCCGTTGGGCTCGGCCGCCACCAGCTGCTCGGCGTGGCGCCTCGAGCAGTGCTTGAGGATGCCCTCGCGGGTCTCGAAGGTCAGGTTCAGTCCATCCCAGCCTGGGTAGCGCTGCTCCAGCTGGTCGACCACGCGCAGGCTCTGCAGGTTGTGCTCGAAGCCCCCATGATCCTTCATGCAGGCGTGCAGCGCGTCCTGCCCGGCGTGTCCGAACGGGGTGTGGCCGAGGTCGTGCGCCAGCGCGATCGCCTCGACCAGGTCTTCGTCGAGCCGCAGTGCCCGGGCCACCGAGCGCCCGAGCTGCGCCACCTCCAGCGAGTGGGTCAGCCGGGTGCGGAACAGGTCGCCCTCGTGGTTGATGAAGACCTGCGTCTTGTAGACGAGCCGCCGGAACGCCGTGCTGTGGACGATGCGGTCGCGGTCACGCTGATGCTCGGTGCGCGGCGGTGCCGGCGGCTCGGGCACGCGGCGCCCGCGGGTGCGGGCGGGGTCGCTGGCCCAGGGTGCGAGCATCGCCGGGGCAGGCGGGGCGTCAGGCCGCCGCGTGCGCGGCGATGACCGAGGCCACGACCTCGTCGGGGGCGGGGCGCACCGCGGCCCGACCCACCGCCTCGATCACCACGAAGCGGATCTCCCCGCCCTCGGCCTTCTTGTCGACGCGCATCAGCTCGAGGTAGCGCTCGCTGCCGAGGGCCGGCCCGCGCAGCGGCAGCCCGGCGCGCTCGACGAGGCGCGCGATGCGCTCGACGAAGGCGGCGGGCACCAGCCCCAGCCTTGCCGAGAGCTCGCTGGCCATCACCATGCCGCAGCCCACGGCCTCGCCGTGCAGCCATTCGCCGTAGCCCAGGCCGGCCTCGATCGCGTGGCCGAAGGTGTGGCCGAAGTTGAGGATGGCGCGCAGGCCGCTCTCGCGCTCGTCCTGGCCGACGACCCAGGCCTTGATCTCGCACGAGCGCTGCACCGCATGCGCCAGTGCCACGGGCTCGCGCGCGCGCAGCGCGTCGATGTTCGCCTCGATCCAGTCGAGGAAGGCCGCGTCCGCGATCGGGCCGTACTTGATGACCTCGGCAAGACCTGCGCCCAGCTCGCGGTCGGGCAGCGTCTGCAGCGTCGCCAGGTCGCAGACGACCCGCACCGGCTGGTGGAACGCCCCGATCATGTTCTTGCCCAGGGGATGGTTGATCGCGGTCTTGCCGCCGACCGACGAATCGACCTGGGCCAGCAGCGTGGTGGGCACCTGCACGAAGGGCACGCCGCGCATGTAGCAGGCGGCGGCGAAGCCGGTCATGTCGCCCACCACGCCGCCGCCGAGGGCGAACAGCACGGTCCTGCGGTCGCAGCCATGGGCGAGCAGGTGGTCGAAGATCAGGTTGAGGGTCGGCCAGTCCTTGTGGGCCTCGCCGTCGGGCAGCGCGACCACGGTGATGCGTGCGTAGTGCGGCGCCAGCGCGCGCTCGAGGGCATGTGCGTACAGGGGCCCGACGGTGGTGTTGGTGACGATGACCGCCTGCGCCGCGCGCGGCAGGCCGGCCCAGGTCGCGGGCTCGGCCAGCAGCCCCGAGCCGATGACGATGTCGTAGGCGCGCTCGCCGGTCGGGACGGTGACGCGCACGGGCTGCGCGGGGACTTCGGTCATGGCCGCGAGTTTACGCGGCGATCCGCGGGCCGCTGGCGGTGCCGCGGTCGCTCAGGGCGACGGGTGATCGACCGGCGAGGGCACGGTGCCGGGGTCGACGAGGCCGGCCAGCTCGAGCTGCATCAGCACCATGCCCAGCAGGGCATGCACCGAGGGTCGCGCGGCCTCGACGACGAAGTGGGCCGTGCGCCGGTACAGCGGGTCGCGCTCCCGGAACAGCTCGCGCAGCTTGCGCAGCGGGTCGGTGACCTGCAGCAGCGGCCGCTGGGTGTCGTGCCGCAGGCGACGGAAGATCTCCTCCGGCGTCGAGCGCAGGTAGAAGACGGTGCTGCGGCCGTGCAGCACATCGCGGTTGGCGCTGCGCAGCACGGCCCCGCCGCCGGTTGCGAGCACGATGCCGTCGCGCTGCGTCAGTTCGTCGACGACCTGCTGCTCGAGGTCGCGGAAGACCGGCTCGCCCTGTGCGGAGAAGAAGTCGCGGATCGGCATGCCGATCCGGGCTTCGATCTCGTGGTCGCTGTCGATGAAGGGCAAGCCCAGCTGCCGCGCGAGCTGGCGCCCGACCGTGGACTTGCCACTGCCGGGCATGCCGACGAGGGAGACGATCAAGGGCAGCCCGCCGCCGTTGCCGCCGCCGCGCGCACGACCCGCACGGCGACGCTGGTGCTGGTGCCGCTGACCGGGGAGGTGAAGCTGATCACGATCGACCCGTCGTTGACCGCGTCGTCGTCGAATGCGTACGAAATGGCGGCAGCACTGACCTCCGACGTGCTGGGCACCGGCGAGCCGGCAACCACCCGTGTGGAGAAGCCCGTGGTCGGCGTGGTGGCCGTCACGGTCGTGCCCGCGGCCATCGGGTTGAGCCTCGGCACCGGGTTGGCGTCGGCCACCAGCACCGTGAACGTGCCGGAGCCAAACCCGCAGATGGTGTCGCCGTTGACCTCGCGGTAGTCCGTGGTGGTGCCGGTGCTAGCGCCCACCTGCATGGTGATCGACGAGCCCGTGCCGACGAGGCGGCTGGTGCCCAGCGGCCACAGCGGCCGCGCGCCGGACGTCGACAGGACGGTTTCCAGCGCGCGCCGAACGTAGACCTGTCCGGCGCCGCTCCAGACGCCGTCACACGTTCCGGGTCGAGACGGGGTGCCCGCGTCGAGCGCCAGCAGCGCGCTGCCCGGCGCCGCGCACGCGGCACCGTCATTGACCAGCAGCGGGATGTACTCGTCCACGGCCGGGTCCCAGATGCCGTCGAACAGGCGATCCTTGAACACGTTGCCCAGGTCCTGGAACGGTTCTCCGGCGTCGTGGCGGTTGTTGCCGTTGAGATCGATGAACGACTCCTCGCCCAATGCGTAGGCTGTGATGGTGACCCGGCCGTCGCGCGGACGGGGCTCGGCAGAGACGAAGTTTGCCGTGGTGCGCGCGATGCCGCCAACGATCTGCGTCTGCCTGATCGCCTCGACCTGCCCGCCTTCGGTGACGAAATTGATCGACGTCCCGGCCGGCACGGGGTTGCCGGTTCGGTCGGCCGCGATGATCTGGTAGGTGTTCGGCGTGCCGTCGATGTTGTAGCCCTCGATGTTGCGCGTGCCCTGCGACAGCGAGAAGTTCAGCTGCGACGGCAGGCCGATGGCCACGCCGAGGTTGCTCGACACCGTGGCGATGCTCGTGCCGCGCAGCTTCGCGTGGATCCTCACCGGCGTGGGCTGGGTGCCCGAGTTGACGCGCGCCGAGACCCGGCCCTGCGCGTTCGAGGTCTGGACGAAGGGGTTGGCCGACGGCGGCTCGATCGACTCGACGCCGCGGCCCTCCATCGTCACCCCGCCCGCGCCGGTCTGCAGCCGCAGCTCCACCACCCGGCCCGGCAAGGGGTTGCCGGCGGCGTCGCGCACCTCGAAGGTGACGATCGACGATTCGGTGAAGCCCGAGCCCTTGAGGAAGATCTGCTCCGGCGAGGCCTGCACGAAGGCCAGGCTGGCCGCGGCCGGGGCATCGATCGGCAGGGTCAGCGCGCTCGAGGTGGCGGTGCCGTCGACCACGACCTGCAACTGGTCGGCGCTCTGCACCGCGCCGCAGCCGTTGTCGCGGTACTGCAGCGTGACCGAGTTGCTCGTCGCCGAGACCTTGGTCGGCGACAGCGTCGCCTTGCCCTGCGCCACGCATGCCGAGCTGATGCTCAGGTTGACCGGCGAGGTCACCCCTGCACCGCCGAGGCTGATGGTCAGCGCGGTCTGGGCGTAGGCGGACAGCGGGCTCACCGCCGAGACGAACGAGTTGATGGTCACGTCGGTCGCCTGGACCTGGAATCCGCGCGTGGCCTGCAGGTCGACACCGGCATAGCGGGCGCTGGCGCTGATCTCGTCGGCACCGGCCGCGGCGGAGTTCGAGGGGGAAAGCACCGCCACGGCCCGACCGTCGTCGTTGGTGAGTGCCGTCGCGACGTTGGTGAGCGCAAGGTCGCGCACGACGTCGAAGGTGACCACCTGACCAGGCACCGCGATGCCGCGGGCATCCGTCAGGCGCGCCGTCACCGTTGCCGGCGTGGCTGCGCTGATCGAGGTGTTGCTGAGGTTCAGGGTGAGGACCGGCGTGCCTGCGGAGTTGCCTCCCACGAACTGCGCCGACACCTGCCGGGAGCGCGTGACGCCGGCAACCGTGACGCTGGCGGTCAGGACGTCGGCACCTCCAGTGGTGGGTGTCCTGGGCGACACGGTGACCGTCGCGCGCCCGGTGGTGCCGGTCGAGGCGGTCGCGGCGTCGAAGGCCGCCAGCCCGAACTGCGACGAGAAGCTGACCACCGCATTCCTGACGAAGGCGCCAGAGGCGTCGCGCACGGTGGCGCTCAGGGTTGCCGGCGCGGTGGCGCTGATGCTGGAACTGCTGAGCGTCAGGTTGATCGAGGGCGCCTCGCCGACGATCTGGATGCCGCGATTGCTCTGCAGGTCCTTGCCGGCGACGGTGGCGCTGGCCTGGAGGAGGTCGGCCGCCGAGGTTGCGCCGTCGACCGGGGAGATGCGCACGGTGGCGACGCCGCTGGCGTTGGTCAGTGCCGTGGACGACGAGAACCTGATCCGCCCCTCGGCCGAGCCGAACGACACCAGCTGCCCGGCAACGACGTCGCCGCGGGCGTCCCTAACCTCGACCCGCACCACCGCCGGGCTGGTCGACTCGCGCAGGCTCGTCGGTGCCGCTGTGAACGCGATCGTGGGCGACGCACCCGACACCTCGAAGCCGGCGCGGCCGGTGACCTGGGTGCTGCCGATGGTGGCCGTGGCGACGAGATTGTCGGCGCCGCTCAGGCCGCTGCTGCCGGCGGAGATGGTCACCGTTGCCTGGCCGTCGGGGCTGGTGGTCAGCACGCTGGTCTTGTCGAGCACCGCGAGGTCGGTGCGGGTGGTGGCCAGTTGCACGGTGACGCCAGCCAGGGGTGCGCCGCTGGCCGAGCGCAGGGTGAGCGTCGCGACCGCCGACGTCCGCGGCGTGACCAGCGAGGTCGACAGGGCGATGTCCAGCGTCGGGCTGCTGACGCCGCCCGGGGTGGGGTCGCGCACCTCGATGGTGGCCGTGCGGGTCAGCGCGCCACTGGTCGCCGTGACGGTCATCGTGCGGTTGGTCGTGTTGCTGCCGATGCCGATCTCGGCGGTGAGCAGGCCCGAGTCGTCGGTCTTCGTGCCCGAGGGCGTGACGACGCCATCGTTGTCGACGCTGATCGTCACCGGCACGTCGGCCACCGTGTTGCGATTGGCGTCAACGGCGATCACGGTCGCCAGGGCGCTCTGGGAGCGGTCGTTGGGCAGGGTGGCCGAGGAAAGCACCAGCACCAGGTCGGCCGCGGTCGGCGTGCTTCCACCCCCGCCGCCCCCGCCACCACCGCCGAACGGCGGGGTGCCGGACGAACCACCACCGCCGCCGCAGGCCGCCAGGACCAGCAGCGACAGGATCGAGAAGAGTCTTTTCAGGAGCGTCATGGGTCTGTTCTCCGCAGCCGCCCGGCCGTGCCGGGCGCCTGGTCGGCGGGATCGGTCGTCAGCGGATCGCCGAGCGGTCGGTCACGATCTTCGGGGTGATGAAGATCAGCATCTCGGTCTTGTTGGTGCTGCGCACCGTCGACTTGAAGAGGTTGCCGACGACCGGGATGTCGCCGAGCACCGGCACCTTGTTGACGTCGGTGCGGTCGTCCTGGGTGTAGATGCCGCCGATCACGACGGTACCGCCGTTCTCCACCAGCACCTGCGTCTTCACCTGCTTGGTGTTGATCGCGGGCCCGGCGCTGGTCTGCACGCCACGGCTGTCCTTGTTGACCTCGAGGTCGAGGATGACGTTGCCCTCGGGGGTGATCTGCGGGGTCACCTCCAGGCGCAGGCTGGCCTTCTTGAATTCCACCGCCGTGGCGCCGCTGCTGGTGGCGTTCTGGTAGGGGATCTCCTCGCCCTGCTCGATGCGCGCCTTGGTCTGGTCGGCCGTGATCACGCGCGGGCTGGAGACGACCTGGCCCTTGCCGTCGGCCTCCAGCGCCGAGATCTCGAGATTGAGGAAGCGGTTGGCCGTGGCGCCGAAGAGCGACAGCGCGAAGGTGGCCGGGTCCGCACCCCCCGCAAGCGCGCCAGCCGGCAGGTTCAGGAAGGTCGTGTCCGTCAGCGATCCCCCAGGCTGGTTGGTCTGGCCGCTGACCGCGTTGTAGTTGCCGCCGATCGTCAGGAAGTTGTTCCCGCCCACGTTCCAGCCCGGCACGCCGCCGCGGGCCCCGCGCAGGTCGGTGGCGCCGAGCTTGACGCCCAGCGAACGACCGAAGCTGTCGTCGGCCTCGACGATGCGCGCCTCGATCAGCACCTGGCGCACCGGCACGTCGATCTTCGAGATCAGCTGGGTGACTTCCTCGAGCTTGCTGGGGATGTCGCTGACGAACAGCTGGTTGGTGCGCGTCTCGTAGATCACGCTGCCGCGCGGCGACAGCAGGCGGGTGTTCTGCGCCGTCGCGCCACCGCTGCCCCCCCCGGTCAGCGTCTGCCCCGTCAGGCCCTTGGCCACGTCCTCGGCCTTGGTGTAGTTGAGCTGGAACGACTGCGTGCGCAGCGGCTCCAGCTCCGCCACCTTCTTCCTGGACTCGAGCTCGGCCTGCTCCTTGTTGGCGAGCTCTTCCTTGGGCGCGACCCACAGCACGTTGCCGTTCTTGCGCACGCCCAGGCCCTTGCTCTGCAGGATGATGTCGAGCGCCTGGTCCCAGGGCACGTCCTTCAGGCGCAGCGTCACGGTGCCGGTCACGGTGTCGCTGGTGACGACGTTGAAGTTGGTGAAGTCGGCGATGACCTGCAGCAGCGCCCGCACCTCGATGTTCTGGAAGTTCAGCGACAGCTTCTCGCCCTGGAAGCCCGGACCCTGGGTGAGCTTGTTCGGGTCGACCTGCACGGGGCGTACCTCGAGCACGAACTGGTTGTCGCTCTGGTACGCGCTGTGTTCCCAGTTGCCGCGCGGCTCGACGACCATGCGCACGCGGTCGCCGCGCTGCGACGTCGCGATGCTCTGCACCGGCGTGCCGAAGTCGGTGACGTCCAGGCGGCGGCGCAGCGCGTCGGGCAGGGTGGACCGCAGGAACTCGACCACCAGGCTCTGGCCCTGCTGGCGGATGTCGACCCCGACCTGGCTGCTCGGCAGCGCGACGATCACGCGCCCGGCGCCATCGCTGCCGCGGCGGAAGTCGATCTCTCGCAGGGCCTGCGCCTCGGTGTTCTGCGACGGCGCGAAGGTGGCGGGCTGGCCGGTGCCGCCCGCCGCCGAGGCCACCGCCGGGGCGGCGTCGAGCACGAGCACGAGCACCTTGCCCTGGATCTCGGCCTTGTAGCCCGAAGGCTGCTTGAGGTTGAGCACCAGTCGCGTGCGTTCGCCCGCCTGCGCGATGTTCACCGCGCGCAGGTTGCCCTGGTTGATCTCGATGCTGTTGCGGCCGGTCGCGGTGCCGACACCGGGCAGGTCGATCGCGATGCGCGGCGGCGCCTGCACCGAGAACCCGCTGGGCACGGCGGCCAGCGGCTGGGCGAGCTCGATGCGCACGACCTCGGCGCCCGCCTGCTGGGTGCTGGTGATCGACTGGATCGCGTTCTGGGCCAGCGCGGCCAGGGGCGCCAGCAAGCCGGCAGCCAGCACGGCACAGCCGGCGAATGTGGCACGCCAGTTCAGCATGGTCGACATCTCCTCGCGTTTGCTCGTCGTCGTCATCGCGCCGGCTCCTGCAGCTGCAGCGCGGTGGCGCGCTCGATCCATTCGCCCGCGGCGTCCTGCACGACCTCGCGCAGCGTGATCTCGGTCTCGGTGATCTTCGTGACCCGCCCGTAGTTCTGGCCCACGTGGTCACCGACCTTGACCTGGTAGAGCAGCTTGTCCACGCGCAGCAGTGCCATCGGCTGCCCTTGCCTGCTGACGCTGCCGACCATCGTCATCGCGTCCAGCGGCCAGGCCTCGAGCGGCTCCTTGCGGCGGTTGAGTTCGGCGGCCACCAGCGAGTTGGGCTGGCGTGCCTCCTGCTTGAGTGCCACCGCCAGCTTCTGCGGGCTGAACGGCTCGACCGCATCGATGGACGTGTAGCGCTCGGGGTCGAAGCGCGTCGGTGGCTGCAGCGGCGCGACGTTGGGCTTGACCTCGCGCTGCTGCTGCTCCATCCAGCCCTGCAGCTCCTCGTGCTCGGCGCCACAGGCGGCAAGGAGCGCGGCCGCGGCGACGCCGGCGATCGTGTTGCGTGCCCTGCGCGTCATTTCTTCGCCCCGGCTGCCGCCTTCTTCGCCTCGGCGGCCGCCCGCTGCTGCTCGGCCACCTCGGCCGCATCCAGGTAGCGGTAGGTGCGTGCCGTGGCCTCCATCGTCAGGCTGCCGGTGGCCTCCCTCGCGTTGGCCTGGGCGATCTGCAGGTTGTGCAGCGTCACGATCCGCGACAGGTTGGCGATGTCGGCGGCGAAGGAGCCGATGTCGTGGTAGCGGCCGGAGACCTTGATGGCGATCGGCAGCTCGGCGTAGTAGTCCTTCACCTGCACCTGCCCCGGGCGGAAAAGCTCGAACTGCAGCCCGCGGCCCAGGCCGGCCTGGTTGATGTCCGACAACAGGGCGTCCATCTCGGCCTTGCCCGGCAGCTGCTTCTCGAGCTGGGTGACGTATTCCTGCACCTGCAGCTTCTGCCTGCGCAGTTCGGCGAGATTCACCGCCTGGCCCAGCTTGGCGCGGTAGTCCTGCCTGAGCTGCGGTTCGCGGTCGCGCTGGAGCTGCAGCTCGTGGGACGCCGCCTGCAGCACGAGGAACCAGCCGAGCCCGACGACCAGGGCCGCCGCGGCCACCCAGAGCGCGATCTTCGGCGCCGCCGGCCACTGGCCAGGCTCACGGCTGTCGAGGCCGCGGAACTGACTGGCCAAGCCTTGGAGGGCTTCGCCGACGTCGATGTTCATGGAGGAGAGAGATGCCATCGCTGCCTCACGAAGCCTTGGGGGCTGCGCCCACGGCACGCGGCGCCGAGGCGGCATCGGCCGCGCCCTGCGGCGCCTTGATCGACACCTTCATCTGGAACTCGAAGAGCCGGCGCTGCTCGCGCGCGGCGGTGGTCACGGTGGTGGCCTTGATCTCGACGAGCTCCGGCCGCTCGAGCCAGACCGAGCTGTAGGCGGTGTTGCGCAGCAACTCGGAGACGCGCTCGTTGGTCTGGGCGATGCCCACCACGGCCACGCTGCGATCGGTCTGCTTGATCGAGGTGAGGTAGATGCCTTCGGGCACCTGCTTGACGAGTTCGTCGAGGAGGTGGACGGGCGTGTTGCGGTCGGTCTGCAGGTCCTCGACGGCCCTCTGCCGCGCCTTCAGGGCCTCGATCTCGGCGCGCAGCGTCGCGATGTCCTTGATCTGCGCCTCGAGCTTGGCGATCTCGGCCTGCAGGAACTCGTTGCGCGAGACCTGCACCGCAGTCATCTGCTGCAGCAGGCTGTACCACACGCCCGCGATGCCGAGCCCGGCGAACGCGGCCACGCCCAGGCCGACGAAGAACGCCCGCTTGCGGGCGCGCCGCTTGGCCTCGCGGTGCGGCAGGAGGTTGATCAGGATCACTGCAGGAACCTCCGCATCGCCAGGCCGCAGGCGGTGAGGTAGGAGGGCGCCTCGCGGCGCACGCGGCCCTCGCGGATCGTCGAGCCGAGCTGCATGCCGTCGAAGGGGTTGACGACCATCGATGCGAAGCCGGTCAGGTCGGTCACCCTATCCTTCAGGCCCGGCAACGTGGCCGTGCCGCCCGCCAGCATCACGTAGTGGACCTTGTGGTGCGGCGTGCTGGTGAAGAAGTACTGCAGGGCGCGCCCGATCTCCTGGGACAGGCTGTCGACGAAGGGCGAGAGGATCGCCGCCTCGTAGTCCTCGGGCAGGTCGCCGGTCAGCTTCTTGGCCTCGGCCTCCTCGAAGGAAAAGCCGTACTGGCGGCTGATGAGCTGCGTCAGCTGCGAGCCGCCGAAGGCCTGGTCGCGGTCGTAGAGCAGCTCGTCGTCGCGCAGCACCTTGAGGCTGGTGGTGTCGGCGCCGATCTCGAACAGCGCCACCAGCGCATCCCGCCCCTCGTTGGGCAGCGCCGCGACGACCCGGCTCATCGCCAGGCGAGAGGCGTGCGACTCGATGTCCACCACCACCGGCTTGAGGCCGGCGGCCTCGGCCAGGCCTTGCCGGTCCTGCACGCGGTCCTTGCGGCTGGCTGCGATCAGCACCTCGACGTCGCCGGCCGAGGTCGGGCTCGGCCCGACGACGCAGAAGTCCAGGCTCACCTCGTCGAGCGAGAAGGGGATGTACTGGTTGGCCTCGGCCTCGACCTGCACCTCCATCTCCTCCTCGCGCAGCCCCGCGGGCAGCATGATCTTCTTGGTGATCACCGCCGACTGCGGCATCGCCATCACGACCTGCCTGGTCTTGGTGCCGCTCTTCGCGACGACCTTGCGCACCGCGTCGGCGACCTCGTCGAACTTCTCGATCTGGCCGTCGGTGATCCAGCCCTTCTCGAACGGCTCGCTGGCGAAGCGCTCGAGCACGTACTCGCCCGATGGCGTCTGCCCGAGCTCGACGAGCTTCACGCTGGAAGAGCTGATGTCCAGCCCGACCATGGGCTGGTACCGGCGGCCCAGCAATGTGTCCAGAAAGCTCACTTCGGAAGGCTCCCCGTGCACCCCTGTCGAGCGCGAAATCGACCCGAGGGCTTGTTAAGAAGTTGCTCAAATCCTAGCAGCAACGCCTTGGTGCAAATGAGAAAAACGGCCGCTGGAAGCCGTCGTCTCTGCGCCAATGCTCGGCGCTGCAGCGGCGATTGGAAACAACCTGCGCGGCCTTGGCGCACGCCTGGCGTCATCGGGGGGTGATGTCTCGTGCACGATGTCACGGACCGGCGTCCGTGCAGCCCTGGCTTCCCACTTCCTATATTCTTCGCCTCCTGCCCCGGGATCTGTATGACGGCACCAGAATCCGCGAAACCCCCGTCCCCGGCACGCAGCCCGGGAAGCCCTGCCTCACCCTGGTGGCGGCCCCTGGCTCGCGCCTTCGGCTGGCTGGCCGGCCTGGCGCTGGCCGGCCTTGTCGCCATCCTGCTCGTCGTCGGCGTGGCGCTGGCCGTCGCCTACCCGAACCTGCCCGAAATCGGCAGCCTGGCCGACTACCGGCCCAAGCTGCCCCTGCGCGTGTATTCCGCCGACGAGGTGCTGATCGGGGAGTTCGGCGAGGAGCGCCGCCAGTTCACTCCCATCGGCCAGATTCCCCAGGTGATGAAGGACGCCGTGCTCGCCGCCGAGGACGCGCGTTTCTACCAGCACGGCGGCGTCGACTACAAGGGCGTGGCGCGGGCGGCGCTGGAGAACCTGCGCGACGCGCGCAGCCAGGGGGCGTCCACCATCACCATGCAGGTGGCTCGCAACTTCTACCTCTCCACCGAGAAGACCTTCACGCGCAAGATCTACGAGATCCTCCTGGCGCTGAAGATGGAGAACCTGCTCACGAAGGACCAGATCCTCGAGCTCTACATGAACCAGATCTTCCTCGGCCAGCGCGCCCACGGGTTCGCTGCCGCGGCCGAGATCTACTTCGGCAAGCCCCTCAAGGAGCTGACGGTGGCCGAGGCCGCGATGCTGGCGGGCCTGCCCAAGGCCCCCTCGGCCTACAACCCGATCGCCAACCCCAAGCGGGCAGTGGTGCGGCAGCGCTACATCATCGAGCGCATGTACGAGAACGGCTTCATCACCGAGAACCAGCACGACGAGGCGCTGGCCCAGGTGTTGCGATACCGGACGCAGAACGACACCGGCGTCCACGCCGAGTTCGTGGCCGAGACCGCGCGCCAGCTTGTCTTCGCGCAGTACGGTGAGGAGGCCTACACGCGCGGCCTGAACGTGCACCTCACGATCGACTCCGGCGAGCAGATGGTCGGCTACCGCGCGCTGCGCCGTGGGTTGATGGACTACGAGATGCGCCAGTTCTATCGCGGGCCCGAGGCCTACGTCGACCTGCCGGCCGACCCGGCACTGCTCGACGCCCGCGTGGCCGAGGCGCTGGCCGACCACCCGGACAACGACGACCTGCGCTCGGCGGTGGTGCTCGAGGCCTCGCCCCGCAAGGTCGTGGCGATGCTGCAGTCCGGCGACACGGTCACCGTCACCGGGGACGGGCTGAAGCCGGTCAGCTCGGGCCTGTCGGAGAAGGCCGCGCCGAAGGTCCAGATCCGCCGCGGCGCCGTCGTGCGCACGCTGAAGAACGCCAAGGGCGACTGGGTGCTGACGCAGCTTCCCGAGGTCGAGGGCGCGCTGGTGTCGCTGGACCCGCGCACCGGCGACGTGCGCGCGCTGGTGGGCGGCTTCGACTTCGGCAAGAACAAGTTCAACCACGTGACCCAGGCTTGGCGCCAGCCGGGCTCGAGCTTCAAGCCCTTCATCTACTCCGCGGCGCTCGAGAAGGGCTTCACGCCGGTCACCGTGGTCAACGACGCGCCGCTGTTCTTCGACGCGGGCGTCACCGGCAGCCAGCCCTGGGAGCCGAAGAACTACGACGGCAAGTTCGACGGCCCCATGCCGCTGTACACGGCCTTGGCCAAGTCGAAGAACATGGTCTCGATCCGGGTGCTGCACTCGATCGGCGCGCCTTACGCGCAGGAGTGGATCACGCGCTTCGGCTTCGAGGCCGCCAAGCACCCGGCCTACCTGACGATGGCGCTCGGTGCCGGTTCCGTCACCCCGATGCAGATGGCCACCGGCTACAGCGTGTTTGCCAACGGCGGCTACCACGTCGTGCCGCGCCTGATCGCGAAGCTGACCGACAGCAAGGGCAAGGTCCTGCTGGAGACGAAGCCGCCGGTGCTCGACGAGTCGATGCGCACGCTCGACGCCCGCAACGCCTTCGTGATGAGCACGCTGCTGCAGGAGGTCACCCGCTCGGGCACGGCGGCGCGCGCCCAGGCCTTGCTCAAGCGGCCCGACCTCTACGGCAAGACCGGCACCACCAACGACTCGATGGACGCGTGGTTCGCGGGTTACCACCCAACCCGCGTCGGCGTGGTCTGGATCGGCTACGACAACCCGCGCAAGCTCGGCGATCGGGAGACCGGCGGCGGGCTGTCGCTGCCGGTGTGGATCGAGCTGATGCAGCACGCGCTGCGCGGCGTGCCCGTGCAGGAGCTGGTGCCGCCCGAGGGCGTGATCATGTCCGGCGGTCGCTGGATGTACGACGAGTTCGGCGGCGGCCAGGGGGTCTCCAGCCTTGGGCTCGAGGACAAGGTGCCCGAGGTGCCGTCCAGCGAGGAGCGCAACAGCGTCCTCGACCTGTTCCGGCGCTGACGCGGCGCAGGCGGCCGGTCAGTCGCCGAGCCGGAAGTGCAGCGCCCGCCCGCCCTGCAGCGTGGCGTGCCGCGACAGCGCCTCGATGAAGTCTGAGCCGTCGCGCGTGTCGACCCACCGGCTGCCGTCCCAGCGGTAGTGGAAGCCCCCGCCGCGAGCCGCCAGCCACAGCTCGTGCAGCGGTGGCTGGGTGTTGACGATCAGCTTGCTGCGGTCGGGGAAGGTCAGCTCCAGCAGACCGCCGGTGCGTGCGCTGTCGATGTCGATGACGTCGTCCTGCAGCCACTGGTCGACCTGCGCTTCGATGCCGGCGAGCAGTGCGCTCGTCAGGCGGTGGTAATCGGCGTCGCTGAGGGCCGCGCTCATAGAATCTCTCGCATGCAAAGACCTGTCGCAACGAGTGTAGCGGCCACGGGCGCGACCCTGGTGCTTCTGATGTTGATCGCCGGCTGCGGCCAGAAGGGCCCGCTGTTCCTGCCGGCGCCCGCCACGGCAGCCTCGGCGGGCGCGCGCTGATGCTGCCCGGCGCCCCCCACCTCGCGCGCGTCGACGGCGACCTGCGCCTGGACGGCCACTCGCTCGCCGACCTGGCCCGGCGCTTCGGCACGCCGTTGTACGTCTACTCGCGGCCTGCCATGCTGGACGCGCTCGCGGCCTACCAGCGCGCGCTCGCCGGCCGTCCTCACCTCGTCTGCTACGCGATGAAGGCCAATTCGAGCCTCGCCGTGCTGCAGACCTTCGCCCGCGCCGGGTGCGGCTTCGACATCGTCTCCGGCGGTGAACTCGCGCGCGTGCTGGCCGCCGGCGGCGACCCGGCGAAGATCGTCTTCTCTGGCGTCGGCAAGACCGCTGCCGAGATGCGCCAGGCGCTGGCCGCCGGCGTTCGCTGCTTCAACGTCGAGAGCGAGTCCGAACTCGAGCGCCTGTCGGCCCAGGCGGTGGCGCTGGGTCGGCGCGCCCCGGTGAGCCTGCGCGTCAACCCCGACGTCGACGCCGGCACCCACCCCTACATCTCCACCGGCCTGAAGGGCAACAAGTTCGGCATCGCCCATGAGCGGGCCCTGGATGCGTACCGCCGCGCCGCATCGCTGCCCGGCCTGCAGGTGGTCGGCATCGACTGCCACATCGGCTCGCAGATCACCGAGGTGGCGCCCTACCTCGACGCCCTCGACCGCGTGCTCGACCTCGTCGAGGCCGTCGAGGCCGCCGGCATCACTATCCATCACGTGGACGTGGGCGGCGGCCTGGGCATCACCTACACCGACGAGGCGCCGCCCAGGGCCGACGAGCTCGTCGCTCGCCTGCTCGAGCGGCTCGACGCGCGCGGCCACGGCCAGCGCGAACTCCTGCTCGAGCCTGGCCGATCGCTGGTGGGCAACGCCGGTGTGCTGCTGGCCGAGGTGCAGGTGTTGAAGCGCGGCGACGCGAAGAACTTCTGCATCGTCGACGCCGCCATGAACGACCTCGTGCGGCCGGCAATGTACGAGGCCTGGATGGCGATCGAGCCGTGCGTGCGACGCAACGCACCGGCCGAGCGCTGGGATGTCGTCGGCCCGGTGTGCGAGTCGGGAGACTGGCTGGGGCGCGACCGCGACCTTGCCGTCGAGAGCGGCGACATCGTCGCCGTGCTGTCGGCCGGTGCCTACGGCATGGCGATGGCCAGCAACTACAACACTCGCCCGCGCGCGGCCGAGCTGATGGTCGACGGTGACGACGTCTTCGTCATCCGCGAGCGCGAACGCGTCGAGGACCTCTTCGCCACCGAGCGCCTGTTGCCCTGAAACGCCCTACCTGCCGCTGATGGGGCCGGGCCGCCGCCCGCCGGCCCCAAGCCCGCGTCAGATCCGGCCTTCCTCCACCCCATGGCAGGCGACCTGGATGCCCTTGAACACCCGCAGCTGCGGCCGCTCGCTGGAGCAGCGGGCGTTGGCATGCGGGCAGCGCGGGTGGAAGGCGCAGCCGGTCGGCGGGTTCAGCGGGTTCGGCACCTCGCCTTGCACCGGCGTGCGCGCCCGGCCCGTCATCCCGATGTCGGGAATCGCGTCGAGCAGCATCCGCGTGTAGGGATGGCGCGGGGTGGAGAACAGATCGGCCTTGGGCGCCAGTTCCACCAGCCGGCCGAGGTACATCACCCCGACCTCGTCGCTGACGTGTCGCACCACCGCCAGGTTGTGCGAGATGAACAGGTAGGTCAGTCCCTGCTGGCGCTGCAGGTCCTTCATGATGTTGAGCACCTGCGCCTGCACCGAGACGTCGAGCGCCGAGGTCGGCTCGTCGCAGACCAGGAACTCGGGCTGCGTGGCCAGTGCGCGCGCGATCGAGATGCGCTGGCGCTGGCCGCCCGAGAACTGGTGCGGGAACTTCTCGCAGTCGGCGGCGGCCAGGCCCACCTGCTGCAGCAGTTCGCCCACGCGGGCGCGGAGCGCATCGGCGCCGGAGATCAGGCCGTGTTCCTGGAGCGGCTCGCCGACGATGTCCAGCACCTTCCAGCGCGGGTTCAGGCTGGCGTACGGGTCCTGGAAGATCATCTGCATGCGTCGGCGCAGCAGGCGCAGCGACGCGCTGTCCTTGACGTCGCTGGTGGGCTGGCCGTCGAAGCGCACGTTGCCGCGCGACGGTGAGTACAACCCCACCAGAAGGCGTGCCACCGTGCTCTTGCCGCAGCCCGACTCCCCCACCAGCGCCAGCGTGCGGCCCTTGCGGATGCTGAACGACACGCCGTCGACGGCGTGCACGAACTGCCTGGGCTTGCGCTCGACGACGCGATTGAGCCACGGGGCCGAGACGTCGAAGGTCTTGGCCAGGTCCTGGACTTCCACCAGCGCGCTCATTGGTCTGTCCTCCGTGCTGCGCACTCCGCGATGAGCGCTTGGGAGCGGCCCGGCGCGCTCATGCCGAGGTCCCCTGTTCCACCAGCCAGCAGGCCGCGCGCGTGGCGCCTGCGTCCATCAGCTCGGGGCGCTCGTGGCGGCAGCGCTCGCCGGCGCGCGGGCAGCGCGGGTTGAATGCGCAGCCCTGGGGGATGGCGTTCAGCCGCGGCATCGCGCCGTCGATCTGCAGCAGGCGCTCGCGGTCCAGCTCCATCGACGGGATCGAACCCATCAGGCCCACCGTGTAGGGGTGCGCCGGTCGGTGGATCACGTCGGCCACCGGCCCGATCTCGGCCACGCGACCGGCGTAGAGCACCGCCACGCGGTCGCAGGTCTCGGCGATCACGCCCATGTCGTGCGTCACCAGCATCACTGCCGCGCCGTGCTCCTTGCACAGGCGCTTGAGCAGCGAAATGATCTGCGCCTGGATGGAGACGTCGAGCGCGGTGGTCGGCTCGTCGGCGACGATGAGCTTGGGCTCGGCGGCCAGCGCCAGCGCGATCACCACCCGCTGGCGCATGCCGCCGGAGAACTGGTGCGGATACTGGTCGATGCGCTGCTCGGCCGCCGGGATGCCGGTCTCCTGCAGCAGGTGGATCGCCCGCGCGCGCGCTTCCTCGCGGCTGACCGGCAGGTGCGTCTGGATGGTCTCCATCAGCTGCTGGCCCACCGTGTAGAGCGGGTTCAGCGAGGTCAGCGGGTCCTGGAAGATGGCGCCGATGCGGCGCCCGCGGATCGCCCGCATCTGGTCCTGCGGCAGGTTGTCGATGCGTTGGCCCTCGAGCAGGATCTGCCCGCCGGCCACGCGGCCGGGCGGCTCGAGCAGGCCGATGATGGCCGCGCCCGTCAGCGACTTGCCGGCACCGGACTCGCCCACCACGCCGAGCACCTCGCCCGGCGAGATGTCGAAGGAGATGTCGTCGAGCGCGAGCAGCGTGCCGCGGCGCGTGGGGAACTCGACACGCAGGTTCTTGACCTGGAGAAGCGGGGTGGTCATCAGCGCAGCCGGGGGTTCAGGGCGTCGCGCAGCCAGTCACCGAGCAGGTTGACCGACAGCGCGATGAGCACGAGCATGACGCCGGGGAAGATGGTGATCCACCATTCGCCCGAGAAGAGGAAGTCGTTGCCGATGCGGATCAGCGTGCCCAGCGAGGGCGAGGTCGGCGGCACGCCGACGCCCAGGAAGGACAGCGTCGCCTCGGTCAGGATGGCCGCCGCGACCTGGATGGTCGCCAGCACCAGCACTGGGCCCATCACGTTGGGCAGCACGTGGCGGAACATGATGCGGTACGGCGCCACGCCGATCACGCGCGCGGCCTGAACGTATTCCTTCTGGCGCTCGACCATCGTCGAGCCGCGCACCGTGCGCGCGTACTGCACCCAGCCCGACAGCGCGATGGCGATGATCAGCACGCCGAAGGCCAGCGTGTCGTGCGCGTTCGGGAACATCGCGCGGCCGACGCCGTCGATGAGCAGCGCGATCAGGATGGCGGGGAACGACAGCATCACGTCGCACACGCGCATGATGAAGGCGTCGATCCTGCCGCCGGCAAACCCCGACAGCAGGCCCAGGCCCACTCCGACGACCATCGAGAGCACCACCGACGCCAGGCCGACGAACAGCGAGATGCGGGCGCCGTACATCAGCGCCGAGAGGATGTCGCGGCCCTGGTCGTCGGTGCCGAGCAGGTACTTGGGGTTGCCGCCGTCGGCCCACGCCGGGGGCAGGCGGGCGTCGGAGAGGTCGAGCGACGCGAGATCGAACGGGTTGTGCGGCGCCACCCAGGGGGCTAACACGGCGCAGAACACGCAGACGAACGCGATCACCGCGGCGACGATCGCCATCGGGGAGTTCTTGAAGCTGTGCCAGACGTCGCCGTCGAAGAAGCGCGCCATCGCGCCCGGCGCGGCAGCCTGTGGGGTGGAGTTGCTCATGTGTTGATGCCTCGTCTCACGCGAATCAGTGGCCGCCGCCCGGCTTCTCGATGCGCAGGCGCGGGTCGACCGCGAAGTACAGCAGGTCGACGACGAGGTTGATGGTCACGAAGATCAGCGAGATCAGGCACAGGTAGGCAGCCATCACGGGGATGTCGGCGAACTGCACGGCCTGGATGAACAGCAGCCCCATGCCGGGCCACTGGAACACCGTCTCGGTGATGATCGCGAAGGCGATCAGCGAGCCGAGCTGCAGGCCGGTGATGGTGATGACCGGCACCAGGGTGTTCTTCAGCGCGTGGCCGAAGAACACGGCCCGGTCGGGCAGGCCGCGGGCCTTGGCGAACTTGATGTAGTCGGTGCGCAGCACCTCGAGCATCTCGGCGCGCACCAGCCGCATGATCAGCGCGAGCTGGAACACCGACAGCGTGATGGCCGGCAGGATCACGTGCTTCCAGCCGTCGACGGTGAGCAGGCCGGTGCTCCAGGGGCCGATCTGCACGACGTCGCCGCGGCCGAAGCTCGGCAGCACCTTGAAGGTGACCGAGAAGATGAGGATCAGCAGGATGCCGATCAGGAAGGTCGGCAAGGAGACGCCCAGCAGCGACAGCGTCATCATCGTCTGCGATCCGAAGGTGCCCCGCTTGAGGGCGGCGTAGACCCCCAGCGGGATGCCGACCACCAGCGCGATCAGTGCCGCCATCATCGACAGCTCGAGCGTGGCCGGGAAACGTTCGGCGATCAGCGCCGAGACCTTGCGGCCCTGGCGCAGGCTGAGGCCGAACTCACCCTGCGCGGCATTGCCGACGAACTTCGCGAACTGGACGGGGAAGGGCTGGTCGAGACCCAGGTCGCGGCGCAGCTGGTCGCGCTGTTCCTGCGTGGCGTCCTGGCCCAGCAGGTTGGTGACCGGGTCGCCGACATACTGGAACAGCATGAAGGCGATGAAGGCCACCGTCAGCATGACGACGATGGCCTGGGCCAGTCGGCGCAGGATGAAGGCGAGCATCGGGTGCCTGTGAAGTCTGTCGGGTCGTGGCGGCGCAGGGCCTTGATTCGGGACTGCCCCTGCACGCCGGGAGGGGCTGCCCCCTGACCAAAGCGCCGGATGATGCGCAATTCGCATGCCGGATGCAAAGGGGAAAGCCCGGGGCCCCGTGGGCGACTCGGGATAGCCGCCGCGCTGTCGGCGCCGCGGCTCGCGCCGGATGGCCGCAGGTCAGTCGAACGACGGCGGCTGGTACCAGGCCCTTGCTCGCGAGCGCGTGTTGTCGCTGTCGGTCATCACGGCGACGGCGGCGAGGCGTCCCGGCTCCTCGCCGAACACGGCACGGAAATCGGCGGCCACGTCGCGCCGGTGCGTCCGCCACTGCCTCAGGCTGTCCGCACCCGAGTCGAGCACCAACTTGCGTATGCGGTCGCTGCGCACGCCATGCACGACGGTGCCCGCCGGCTTGGCCGTCTCGAAGACGTACATCAGCGTCGCGTACGGTGGCCGCTCTCCCGTCAGGGCCTCGGCGAGGTCGTACATCGCGCGGGTGCGGGCCGGTAGCTTGCGCTCGTCGCCTTCGAAGGCGAAGAGGATCCGAGCCGGCGCGTCCTCGCGCGAAGCATCGGCGATGCTGGCGCCTTCGATCAGCGTGTCGACCCACCACGCGAATTCGACCTGGCCGAGCCTGTCGGCCGGCACGTCGACCTTGCGGCGCCACAGGCTTGCCGAACGCTCCGAGGTGGCGCCCAGCGCCAGGCGGCCGTCCTTGAGCCCCCAGGTGTACCGCGTGGCTTCCTTGCCGGGCAGGGGCACGCCGTGCCAACCTGGTTTCGGCGACGGGACTTCGCGCAGGCTGGCGCAACCGCCCAGCATGACGGCCGCGAACAGGTAGATGATCCAGCGTGTCTTCATCGTCGGCGGCACCGCGGCCATGACAGGGGTCGCGCACGGCAACCCCATGAAAAAGGCCGCCCGAAGGCGGCCTCGAGGACCAGGATCGGCGTTGACGCCGATCGCCCGATCAGAAGGTGTGGCGGATGCCCACTTCCATGCCGGTGGAGTCCTTGCCGGCGGTGAGGGTCGAGCCACCACCACCCGCGGTGTAGGCCGCGCCGGCGTCGTTGCTGACGCGGGCGAAGTTGCCGTACAGGGCGGTGCGCTTGGACATGTCGTACTGGTAGCCCAGGGCGATCTGGTTGGCATCGCGCGCGTCGATGCCGGTGCCGCTGCTGTTGGAGTTGACGTACGACGCCTTGAAGGTGTGGGCGCCCATCGGGACCACCGCACCCAGCAGCCACAGGGTCTGCTTCTTGCCGTTGTCGGCGCCACCGGAGCCTTCGCCCTGGTTGTACTGGGCCATCAGGCGGGCAGCACCCATCGTGTAGGAGCCGGCGACGTTGAAGCGGGTCCAGTCACCCAGCGGGCCCGCGTCGGTCTTGCCGTAGGCGATGCCGGCGCTCAGCGGGCCGGCGGCGTAGGTCAGGCGACCAGCGAAGTGCTTGTTGCCCTGGTTGACCTGGCCTTCGCCGGCAGAGAGCATCACCTGACCACCGAAGCCGCTCATCGACGGCAGGAAGTAGCCGATGCTGTTGTTGGCGCGGACCAGCGTCGTGGCGCCGTTGAAGGTGCCGAACGCGTTGACCGAGCTGCCGACGCCGTTCGTGCCGAACGGATCGAAGAAGGTGTGGTTCCAGAAGTCGGGGGTGTAGTCGCGGCCGAGGCGGATTTCACCGAAGCTGCCCAGCAGGCTGACGGTCGAACGACGGTTGAAGAAGCCGGTCACGGCGTTGGCAGCACCCGCCACCGAGCTCACGTTGCCACCGGTGCCGCCGGTGTCACCGTTGACGCCCGCCTCGAGCCAGAAGCCGGCGCGCAGGCCACCGCCCATGTCCTCGACACCACGGAAGCCCACGCGGCTCGAAGCGATGCCGTCCTGGCTCATGATCGTGCGGGTGGCATCGTTCTTGATGTGGCGAACGTTCAGGTCCATCACGCCGAACAGGGTCACCGACGACTGCGCCGAGGCGGCACCCGCGAAGGCGGTCAGGGCGGCCAGAGCGAGCAGAGATTTCTTCATTGCAACTATCTCCATGGTTGAACAAGAGGTCCCGATCGGGAAGGCCCACCCGGCGACGGGCTGATCAGACCAACCTCCTCAGCGGAAGCTGCGCCTATTGCACCAGACGGCTTTCGGCGATGCAAAGAAATACGGGTGAATTCCCTTGCCAGATGTTGTCTTGCTGCAACGGGCGCCGGATCGGCACGCGGCGGATGATCGCACACCCCGATGTTGCGCCGCAGTATCCTCGGCGCATCGTGATGAACACCGTCGACCGATTCCTGGCCAGCGCCGACAACGCGCTGCGCACGCTCTTCGGCGCCGTGCATGCGGCGCGACCCAACCCTGCGTCGGCCCTCGCGGCCGAGGACGCCGCCGCGCTCGACCCGGCCCGGCGCCGTCTGGCCGGCTCGCTGATGCGGGTCAACCACGTCGGCGAGGTGTGTGCGCAAGCGCTCTACCAGGCGCAGGCGCTCACCGCCCGCTCGGATGCGTTGCGCGAGCAGATGAACGCCGCGGCCCGCGAAGAGATCGACCACCTGGCGTGGACGCAGGACCGCCTGGCCGAACTCGGCGAGCGCACGAGCCTGCTCAATCCGCTGTGGTACGCCGGTGCCTTCGGCATCGGGCTGGTGGCCGGGCGCTTCGGTGACCCGGTCAGCCTGGGCTTCGTGGTCGAGACCGAGCGCCAGGTGGAGCAGCACCTGGCCAGCCACCTCGAGCGGCTGCCCGCCGAAGACGCCCGCTCGCGCGCGATCGTCGACCAGATGAAGGAAGACGAGCGCCGCCACGCCGACGACGCCCAGGGGGCCGGCGGCGTCGAGCTGCCGCTGCCCGTGCGCATGCTCATGCGCGGCGCGGCGCGGGTCATGACGCTGACCGCGCACCGGCTCTGAAGCCTTGCGTCAGACCTCCACCACTTCTTGGCTGGTGGTGATCCCGGCGGTCTTGCCGAGCATGATGCTGGCAGAGCAGTACTTCTCGTGCGAGAGCGCGATCGCCCGCTCCACGGCCGTCGGGGGCAGGTTGCGGCCGGTGACGGTGAAGTGCATGTGGATCTTCGTGAACACCTTCGGGTCGCTCGCGGCACGCTCGGCCTCGACCTTGACCTGGCAGCCGCGCACGTCGTGGCGGCCGCGCTTGAGGATCAGCACGACGTCGTAGGCGGTGCAGCCGCCGGTGCCCGCGAGCACCGTCTCCATCGGCCGCGGCGCGAGGTTGCGGCCGCCGCCGTCCGGCGCGCCGTCCATCACGATCACGTGCCCGCTGCCGGTCTCGGCAATGAAACCCATCCCGGTGCCCGGGGTCCAGTGAATGGTGCATTCCATGGTGCGTGCGCCCCTTTCCTGCGCATGGCGTCGAGGGCGCGCCGCCACTCGGGAGATCGCCCTAGACAAATTCCGCACGGAGCATATTGCACCGCAGCATCGCGGTGGTAGACTGATCCGCATGGATCGAACGAAGCCCCTTCGGGCCCGCGAGATCCGCCGATTGTCTCCTCCACCTCCTCCAATGGTGGTTAGGCCCGGTGCCTCGCGGCATCGGGCCTTTTTTCTGCCCTTGCCACGGCACGGCGGCACGCCTGCGGCGCGCCCTTATGATCTCGGGGTTTTCCCAGCCCACGAGTACCCGCGATGTCTGTCGGCGCCGTCCGCACGACCTCGGAGCCGCCGGCACGTGTCCTCACGGCACGTCACGCTCGCGTCGCTTCCGACTACCTGAAGAGGATCCTGACCGCCCGGGTCTACGACGTGGCTGTCGAGACGCCGCTCGAGCCCGCGAGAAACCTCTCCCGCCGGCTGGGCAACCACGTGCTGCTCAAGCGAGAGGACCAGCAGCCCGTCTTCAGCTTCAAGCTGCGCGGTGCCTACAACAAGATGGCGCACCTCGAGCGCGAGCAGCTCGCGCGCGGCGTGATCTGCGCTTCGGCGGGCAACCACGCCCAGGGCGTGGCGCTGTCGGCGCGACGCCTGGGCTGCCGCGCCGTCATCGTGATGCCGGTGACCACGCCGCGGGTCAAGATCGACGCCGTCCAGGCACTCGGCGGCGAGGTCGTGCTCAGCGGCGACAGCTACTCCGACGCCTACGGGCACGCGCTCGTGCTGCAGCACGAGCAGGGCTTGACCTTCGTGCATCCCTTCGACGACCCCGACGTGATCGCCGGCCAGGGCACGATCGCGATGGAGATCCTGCGCCAGCACCAGGGGCCGATCGACGCGGTGTTCGTGGCCATCGGCGGCGGCGGGCTGATCTCGGGGGTGGCAGCCTACATCAAGGCCGTGCGGCCCGAGGTGAGGGTCATCGGCGTGCAGACGGTCGACTCCGACGCCATGTTGCGTTCGGTGCGCGCCGGGCGCCGCGTGCAGCTCGACGACGTCGGCCTCTTCTCCGACGGCACCGCCGTCAAGCTGGTCGGAGAGGAGACCTTCCGCATGACGCGGGCGCTGGTCGACGACTTCGTCGTCGTCGACACCGACGCGGTCTGCGCCGCCATCAAGGACGTCTTCCAGGACACGCGCAGCATCCTCGAGCCCGCCGGCGCGCTGGGCGTCGCCGCGATCAAGCAGTACGCCGAGACGCACCGCCTCAAGGGCCGGACCTTCGTCTCGATCACCTGCGGCGCGAACATGAACTTCGACCGCCTGCGCTTCGTCGCCGAGCGGGCCGAGTTCGGCGAGAAGCGCGAGGCGCTCTTCGCGGTGACCATCCCCGAGGAGCGAGGTTCGTTCCGCCGCTTCTGCGAGGCCGTGGGGCCGCGTTCGGTGACCGAGTTCAACTACCGCATCTCCGACGACCGCGAGGCGCATGTCTTCGTCGGGCTGGCGATCAACCGGCGCGACGAGGCCGTGCGCATCGGCCGGCAGTTCGTGCGCCAGGGCTTCCCGACGGTCGACCTGACCGACGACGAACTGGCCAAGGAACACGTGCGCCACATGGTCGGGGGCCGCTCGGAGCTGGCCGACAACGAGCGCCTGTTCCGCTTCGTCTTCCCCGAGCGGCCCGGTGCGCTGATGCGCTTCCTGGCCGCGATGCACCCGGGCTGGAACATCAGCCTGTTCCACTACCGCAACCAGGGGGCGGACTACGGCCGGATCCTGGTCGGCATCCAGGTGCCCGCCAGCGACGAGGACGCATTCCGCGATTTTCTCGAGACACTGGCCTACCCTTGCGTCGAGGAGACCGGCAACCCGGTGTACCGGCTGTTCCTGCGCTAGGCTGTCCCTGCGCCGTTCCTGGGGCGGGGCGGGCTGGCTACACTGACCGGTCCATGGTCGCCGGCAGATCGCTCGTCGCTCCCACCGCCAACCCCCTGCTCGAACAGGCGCTGCGCCGCAAGCTGGCCCGCCGCGCCGAGCGTGGGGGCGGCCTCGGCGAGCTCGAACCACTCGCGGTGCGACTGGGTCTGATGCAGAACACGCTCGAGCCCCGCTTGCGGGAGCCGGGCCTGCTGGTCCTAGCCGCCGATCACGGCCTGGCCGTCGAGGGCCTCATGCCGCCGGGCAGGCGCCTCACGCACGAGCTGGTGCAGCAGCTGCTGACCAGCTGCCTGCCGATGGCCGTCTTCGCGCGGATCCAGCAGCTCGAGCTGACCGTGGTCGATTGCGGGATGGCGCAGGACCCTGCCGCCCACGATCGGCTGCTGGTGCGCAAGATCGCGCACGGCACGCGCAACGCGCGGCTGACGGTCGCGATGAGCCTGGAGCAGGCCCACGCCGCCATGCGTGCCGGGATGGAGATCGGCGACAAGCTGGCCGGCAATGCCTGCGTCCTCGCGGGCGTCGGCGTCGGCTCCCACGAGAGCGCCGCCCTGGTGCTGTCGCGCCTGACGGCCACGCCGGTGCGCGATTTCCTGCTCGCCGGCCCCGAGATGGATCCCGAACTGCTGGCGCACAGGCTGAACCTCACCGGCGCCGCCCACGCCCGCCACCGCGACGCGAGCGACCCGGTGGAGGTCCTCGCGGCGTTCGGCGGCTTCGAGGTGGCCGTGATGGTCGGCGTGATGCTGATGGCGGCCAGCAAGCGCGACCTTCTCGTCGTCGACGGGCTGCCCGCGTGCGCGGCGTTGCTGATCGCCTCCCGGATCGCGCCGGCAGTGACCGACTACGTGCTGTTCACGCGCAGCCATGGCCACCGCGGGCTCGACCACGCGATGAGCCTGTTTCGCGCCTCGGCGCTGCTCGAGCTCGGCATGGAGAGCACCGACGGCACGGGCGGCACCCTGGCCTGGCCGCTGGTGTGCAGCGCGGCGGCGCTGCTGACCGAGGTTGCCGACGGCGAGGACCCGGGGCCTTCGCACCCGGGCCCGTTCAACACCGGGCCAGGCGGCCTGGCGCGTTAGGCGTCAGGAAGGAACCGCCCAGCGCCGCGAGGCCGCCAGCCGCGCCACGTCGTCGAAGCGCAAGACGCCCTCGGCCAGCATCCGCGGCCACAGCCTGAGCAGGAGTTCGGCAGTCGCCAGGGCGTCCGCGGCTGCCTGGTGGCGCTGCGCGCACTCGATGCCGAAGTGCGTCATCCAGTCGTCCAGCGCGCGGGCGCGGACCTGCGGGTGGGTGACCGCGGCCAGCGGCTCCAGGTCGAGCCAGCGGAACACCGGCTTGCGCCCGAGGGCGGCACGGCCGGCGCGCTCGATGAGTTCGCGGTCGAAGCCGACGTGAAAGCCGATCAGCGGCGCCCCGGCGGCCCACTGCTCGAAGGCTTCGAGCGCCGCGGCGGGCGGCACGCCGGCGCGCTGCTGGCCCACGCCGATGCCATGCACCAGGATGTTGGCCTTGTCGACGGCGCCGCCGCCGTCGCAGCGCAGCACGACCTCGAAGCTGTCGCCGAGGTCGATCTGCAGTCGGCGCCCTTCGTGCCGCAGGCCCACCGCGGCGATCGCGAGCAGGCGGTCGCGGGTCGGGTCCAGGCCGCTGGACTCGACGTCGAGCACGATCCAGCGGCTGTCGCCCGCGGCGGGGGGCGACCGGCGCCTGAAGGGGTTCCAGATCAACGCCGGTAGTCCAGTTCGAGCCGCTGCTGCAGCGAACGCGCGATGCGCAGCGACTCCTTGAGGATGCGGCGGTCGATCGGCCCGAGGGCGGCCACGTCGACCAGGTTGGCGTTGTCTGGCGCCCCCGGCTGCCCCGCGCGCTCGACCTGCACCCGCAGGCGCAGCAGCTGCAGGTACTCGAATGCGCCGACCCAGCCCTCGACTTCCGCCGGCTCGGCGCGCAGGGGCGTGCCCAGCGCCTCGAAGCGGCCCCGCGTCGAGGTCGCGTCGATGCCGTGGGCCAGCGCGTACAGCCGGGCGGTGTCGACGAAGATCGTCGTGCCGTTGAGCTTGAGGTCTATCCATTCGTGGTGGCCGTCGCGCCGGGCGTCGAGCCCCCCCGACCAGGTCAGCGCAGGCCGGTTGCGCAGGGCGTTGTCGGCCATCTGCTTCATGAAGCGGGGCAGCCCGGGCGCGCGCAGCGCGACGAACTCGCGCATCGGGGCGATCAGCGCGGCGCTGCCCGCGAGTGGCCGGAAGTCGAAGAAGATGCTGGCCGCGAGCAGGTCTTCCGGCGCGCCGTGCTCCATCCAGTGGTCGAAGCGCGCGACCCATTCCGCGGGTGTCAGGCAGCAATGCGGGTTGCTCGCCATCACGTTGCCCTTGCACAGCGGGTAGCCGCAGGCGTCGAGCCCCTCGTTGACCTCGCGGGCCATCGCCAGCCAGCGCGGGCGGTCGGCCTCGGGGTCGTTGCTGTCGAAGACCAGGCCGTTGTCCTGGTCGGTCGCGATGGTCTGCTCGCTGCGCCCTTCGGAGCCGAAGGCCAGCCAGCAGGCCTGGCGCATGTCCAGACCGTGCGCCGCGGCGGTGATCGCGACCAGCCGCTCGGCGAGCAGGTCGTTGAGGTGGCTGAGCAACTGCGTCAGCGCGCGCGCCGACAGTCCCTGGGCCATCAGCAGCGAGGCGAAGCGCCGGATGTCCCCAGCCGCGACGACCAGCGCCTGCAGGTCGCCGGCGGCCCGTATCTGTCCGCTGACCTGCTTGAGCGAGCGTCGCTGCATCGAGAACAGGTCGCGCTCGGAGACGATCCCGACGACGCGCCCGCCTTCCGTGATCGGCACGTGCCGCACGCCGTGGCGGGACATCAGCAATGCAGCGTCCTGGGCCGTGGCCGACACGTCCAGCGTGTGCACCGGGCCCGACATCACCGCGCTGACCGGCGTGTCGTCGCTCGGGCGGGCCAGCGCGACCCGCTCGAGCACGTCGTGGCGGGTGAAGATGCCCACGGCCTCGCCCGCAGGCCCGAGCACCATCACCGAGCCGACCCGGCGCCGATGCATCAGCTCCAGGGCCTCGCGCAGCGGCGTCTGCGGCGAGCAGGCCACCGGCGGCTTGCGCGGCAGCGAGCCGAGCGGCGCCTCGAGGGTCTGCTCGGCCAGTGCCTGCGAGGCCTGGTCGCTCTGCAGCGCGCGCCGCGACAGGTCGAGGAACTGCTGCACGCGGCGGTTGAGGAAGTCGGCCCAGGCCGGGCTGGTGGCCGCGACCTCGCGCACGATGGCGGCGTCGACCTCGAGGCAGAAGCAGTCCTCGAGCGCCTCGTAGCGCGAAGTGACGGCACGCTCGGCGAGCAGCGCCCCGATCGGGAAGAGGTCACCGGCTTCGTACTGGAAACCGCCGCTGCGCATCTCGGCCATCCCCTGGCGGCCGACGACCGAGCCGCGGCGGACGAACAGCAGTCGCCTGACCGGCCCCGAGGCCGGTTCCAGCAGGCACTCGCCCGGGGCGTAGTAGGTCTGCCGTGCTGCGCGGGCGAAGCGCTCGACGTCGGCGCCGCCCATCTGGGCGAACGGCGGGTAGCGCCGAAGCTCGGCGACGACGTGGCCGACCAGGCTGGATGAGGGACTGAACTCGCCGGCAACCGTTGTGGACATCGCGGTTCCTGTCGTTCCCGAGGTTCCCGGATCGCCGATGGGCTGCCCCGCGGGCTAGCGGGCCACCGTTCCCGGGCCGCCACCGCCACCGCTCGGCTCGGTGGCGTCGACATCGTCGGTGTCGTCCTCGTTGCCGGGAGCCGGCGCCTGCGGCGGCATGGCCATGCCGGGCCTCACCGGCATCGGCCGCAGGCCCGTCGCCGGCGGCAGCATGCCTCCAGGCGGCATCGGCGAGGCTGGCGGCATCGTGACCGCTCCGGGCACGCCAGTGGCCGGCGGAGGGCGCACGGGCAGTTCGAGCGCGATGCGCGCCGGTCCGCCCCGGGGGCCGAGCTGCACGGCGCGCTGCTCGACCGACTGGACGACCTGGTCGCCGTCCACGATCGCACCAACCCTGTAGGCCCGCGGTGGCTTGCCGTCGACGGCGATCAGCGCCACGCCGTCGCGCGCCGAAGGCGCGCCACGGGCCGCCACCACACCGACGAGCACGAAGCGCCCGTCGCCCGGCGCGGCGGCCACGGCGTCCATTTCGCCATCTTCCTCCGCGGTGCTCGGCACCCCGAGCACGCGGGCCACGTCTGCCTGCGGCAACGCGTTCACCGCCACCACCGCGTGCGGCGGTGCAGCCGCGGGCCGCACGAACACCTTCAGCCCCCAGAACACGCCGGCGGCCGCGGCCAGGGCCCAGACGATGAATGCGAACCAGCGCGCCCCCATGCGGCGATTATGATTCAGCGCACTCGCAATCGGCCGTCGCGAGGCGGCCCCTCGCCCATGACATCACGCACCCCTGGCGCCCGGTGCGCCCGACGCAGGCGCGGCCTCGGATTCACGCTGATCGAGCTGATGGTGGTGCTGGTCATCATCGGCGTGCTCGCGGCGCTCATCGTGCCCAACGTGCTCGACCGCACCGACGACGCCCGCGCCACCGCGGCGCGCACCGACGTCAACAACCTGATGCAGGCGCTCAAGCTCTACAAGCTCGACAACCAGCGCTTCCCGAGCGCAGAGCAGGGTCTGGAGGCGCTGGTGCGCAAGCCCACCGCCTCGCCGGTTCCGCCGAACTGGCGCCCCTACCTCGACAAGCTGCCGGCCGACCCGTGGGGGCGGCCGTACCAGTTCGTCAACCCGGGGGTCAAGGGCGAGATCGACGTCTACAGCCTCGGCGCCGACGGTCAGCCCGGCGGCGAAGGCAAGGATGCCGACATCGGTTCCTGGCAGTAGCGCCACGGTCATCGCGACCGCCCCGCGGCGCCGCGGCGTCGGCGGCTGCGGCGGATTCACGCTGCTCGAGCTGATGGTGGTGGTGGCGATCATCGCGCTGACCGCGGGCGTGATCTCGCTGGCGCTGCGCGACCCCGATGCGACCCGGCTGGAGATCGAGGCCGAGCGCCTGGCACTGCTGCTCGAGGAGGCCCGCGCGGAGGCCCGGGCGGCCGGGCTGGCCGCGGCCTGGCGACCGGCAGCCGCCGATGAAGGCGGGGGATTCCGCTTCGTCGGCCTGCCCGCGGGCATCGCGCCGGCCCGCCAGTGGCTCGAGGCCGGTGTCGGTGCGCAGGTGATCGGGGCGGCCGCGGTCACGCTCGGCCCGGAGGCGCTGCTGCCGCCGCAGCGCGTCGTCCTGCGCCTTGGCGATCATCGGCTCGAGGTGGCCAGCGACGGCATCGGCCCGTTCGCCGTGGTGCCTGCGCCCGAGGAGGTTGCGCGGTGAGGGCGTCCTGGCGGCAACGCGGGTTCACGCTGGTGGAGGTGATGGTGGCGCTGACCGTCGTGGCGGTGGCGCTGGCCGCGGGGCTGCGGGCATCCGGCGCGCTGACCGACAACGCGCAGCGCCTGGCCGATGTCACGGCTGCGCAGTGGTGTGCCGACAACCAGCTCACCGGGCTGCGGGTGGCCGGCCTGTTGCCGGGCATCGGCGAGAGCGACTTCGCCTGCGAGCAGCTCGGTCGTCGATTCGCCGGCCGCCTGGTCACCCGACCGACGCCGAACCCGAACTTCCGCCGCGTCGATGCCGTGGTCAGCGACGATCGCGGCCAGGTGCTCGTCCGGCTGTCGACGGTGCTGTCGCGGCAGTAGCGCAGATGAGCACCCGGCCGCGCGCTTGCCCCCGCCGTCGCGGCGCGACCGCTGCGAGCGGCTTCACCCTGATCGAGGTGATGGTCGCGCTGGTGGTGATGGCGGTGATGGCCGGGCTGGCCTGGCGCGGCATCGACGGCGTCGTCCGGGCCCGCGACGCCGGTCGCGAGGCCGTCGAGCGCACGGTCCGGCTGGGCATGGTGCTGACCCAGTGGGAGCAGGACCTGGGCGCGGTGCACGACACCGGCGCCGTCCCCGCGCTGGCCTTCGACGGTCGCGCGCTGCGCCTGACGCGCGGTGCCGACGACGGCGTGCGCGTGGTCGCCTGGGTCTTGCGGGAGGGCGACTGGGTGCGCTGGACCGGGCCGGCGGTGACCCGCGTCGGCGACCTGCAGGAACAGTGGCTGCGCAGCCAGCAGCTCCAGGGCAGCGAGCCGGGCCACGTGCGGCTGCTGCAGGGCGTCGACAACTGGAGTCTCTTCTGCTTTCGCGGCAACGGCTGGAGCAACTGCCAGTCCACGGGCGACATCGTTGCCGAGGTGGCCGAGGCGCCGGCCAGCGCGGCCAGCGGTGCGGCCGGGGCCCGTGCGACGGCCCGCGAGGCGCTGCCGGGCGCCCTGCGCCTGCAGGTGACCATGGGCGGCCAGCGCCTGCAGCGCGACATTGCGCTCGGGCCGCAGATGCCATGACCATGCCGCGCGCACGGAGTCGGGGTGGCAACGCGCGGCCGCAGCGCGGCGCCGCGCTGCTGCTGGCGATGATCGTGTTGACGCTGGTGGCCATGCTGGCCGCCACGATGGTGCGCCAGCAGTCGCGCGCGGTGCAGGTCGAGGCCGCCGAGCGCGCCCGCGCCCAGGCGTCGTGGATCCTCGCCGGCGCGCTCGACTGGGCCCGTCTGCTGCTGCGCGAGGACGCCCGCAACGGTGGCTCCGACCACCTCGGCGAGCCCTGGGCGGTACCGCTGGCCGAGGCCCGGCTGTCCACCTTCCTCGCCGCCGACGCGCAGAACAGCACCGACACCGACTTCGAGGCCTTCCTGTCGGGCCGCATGGTCGATGCCCAGTCACGGTACAACCTGCGCAACCTCGTCGACGACGCGGGCCAGGTCGTGCCGATCGAGTTGCGCACCCTGCAGCGCCTGTGCGATGCCGCCGGGCTGCCGGCCGACGTCGCGGGCCGGCTGGCCGAAGGGCTGCGCGCGGCGCTGGGGGGCGAAGGCGGCGAGACCGACGCAGCCGGCGCGACCGACGCAGCCGGCGCGACCCGCGACCGGGGCGTCGTGGCGGACATCCCGCTGCTGCCCGCGCGTGTCCCTCAGCTTGCTTGGCTGGGCATCGAGCCGGCCGCGCTGGCGCGCCTCGAGCCGCTGGTGGAGCTGTTGCCGGTGCGCACGCCGGTCAACGCGAACACCGCGTCGCGGGAAGTGCTGGCCGCGGTGCTGGAAGGACTCGACGCCGGCTCGGCCGAGCGCCTGGTGCAGCTGCGCCAGCGCTCGCCTTTCGCGAGCCTGGCCGATCTGCGCGCGCAGCTGGGCCAGGGCATTCCGCTGGACGACAAGCGCGTGGCCGTGCGCAGCGCCTACTTCGATGTCTACGGGCGGGTGCGGCTCGACGCCCGCGTCCTCGAGGAACGCTCGCTGGTCGAGCGCCGGGGCGACCGCGGCGCCGAGGTCGTGGTGCTGCGCCGCCAACGACGCAGCCTTCTCGTCGAGGGTGGCACGGCACCCTGAGCGGGTCGTGCGTGAAGTGCCCGCGGCTCGTGGTCTGCACCGACGCCCTGCTGTCACCTCGCCCGGTCACAATACGGACCGACCCGCCGACAGCCTCCCATTCGCCGCCGCCCGTGCCCCTCGACACCGCCTGCCAGACGATCCGCCCGAGCGGGATCCGAGCCGCATCATGTCCGTGCTCGTGATCCGACTTCCGGCGCGCGCGCGGCTGGCCTCGCGCGCCGCCGAGGCCGAGGCGCCCGAGCGCATGCCGGCGGAGTTCGAATACGTGCTCGCCGGGCCGGCAGGCCAGCTTGCCGGCCAGGGGCGCGCGGCGCCCGCGCTGCTGCCCCGCGCCGCACGCACGCTGGCCGTCGTGGCCGACGAGGACGTGTCCTGGCACCGGGTCACCCTGCCGCGCGCGCCAGCGAGGCGGATGCGCGCCGCGCTGCTGGGCGTGCTGGAGGAGGCCCTCCTGGACGACGAGGAGGGGCTGCACTTCGCGCTGCCGCCCAAGGCGTCACCCGGCCAGCCGGGTTGGGTCGCGGTGACGCACCGGCGCTGGTTGTCCCAGCTGCTGGCCGAACTGGAGCGCCACGGCGTGGAGGTCGAGCGCGTGGTCCCGGCCAGCGAGCCGGTCGCTGCCGGCCGGGGGCACTTCGTGCTCGATCCCCAGGGGCCGCAGCATGCCGGCGCCATGCTCGTGCTGGCCGGCGTGGACGGCGTCGCCTGCCTGCGTCTGGCGGGCGGGCTGGCGCGTGCCCTGGTGCCGGCCGCCGACGCCGAGGTGCGCTGGACGGCAACGCCCGCGGCGGCGGGCACTGCCGAGCAATGGCTGGGGCACCCCGTCGAGGTGCTGGGCGACAGCGAACGCTTGCTCGACGCGACGCGCTCGGTGTGGAACCTGCGCCAGTTCGACCTCGTGGCGCGTCACCGCGGCTTTCGTGTGCTCGGCGGCCTGGGTACCGTGCTCACCGGGCCTTCGTGGCGCGCGGCCCGCTGGGGCCTGGCGGCGCTGGTGGCGGTGCAGGTCGCCGGCCTGAACGCCTGGGCGTGGCAGCAGCGCCAGGCCGTCGCCGCGCGCAAGGAGGCCATGGTCGGGCTGCTGCGCGCCACGCACCCGCAGGTGCGTGCCGTGCTCGATGCCCCGGCCCAGATGGCGCGCGAGACTGCCCGCCTGCGTGCCGCGGCCGGTCGGCCCGGCGAGGCCGACCTCGAGACGCTGCTGACGGCCGCCGCAGGCGCTTGGCCGCAAGAGCAGGGGCCGGCGCAGGACCTGCGCTTCGAGCCGGGGCGACTGATCCTCACGATCGGCGCCTGGAGCCCGGCCGAGGTCGAGCAATTCCGCCAGGGGCTGCGCCCGGCCGGCTACGCCGCAGACCCCGAGCCGGGGCGCATCGTGGTTCGCCGTGCCGCGGCGGGAGGCAGCTCGTGAGCGAAGCCGCCGGTCAGCCCGCCAGCGCCTCGGCGCCGGCCGAGCGCCTTTTCGCGCCGCGCGAGCGCTGGGCCGCGATGGCGCCGCGCGAGCGCCGCGGTGTCTTGCTGGCCACGACCCTGCTGGGCCTGTACCTGTCCTGGGCCGTCGCGCTGCAGCCGGCGCTGCGCACGCTGCGTACCGCCCCCGGGCAGATCGCCGCGCTCGACGCCGAACTGCAGGCGATGCAGCGGCTGGCGGCCGAGGCCGGCAGCCTGCGCGCGCTGCCCCAGGTTCCCGCGGGCCAGGCAGGCGCCGCACTCCAGGCCGCCACCGCCCGCCTGGGCGGGGCGGGCAAGCTGGTGCTGCAGGGCGACCGGGCGGTCCTCACGCTCACCGACTGCGCGCCGGCGGCCTTCGGCGCCTGGCTCGCCGAGGTTCGCACCGGCGCCCGCGCAGGCGCGCTGGAGGCTCGACTCACGCGCGGCGAGGCAGGCCTCAGCGGTACCGTCGTCGTGGCGATCGGGGGGCAGCCGTGAGCGGCGCGGTGCCGGGGAGCCCGCAATGAACCGGCGACTCGCCGTCGCCGGCGCGCTGCTCGGGGCCATCGGCGCCACGGTGGCGTGGGCGCCGGCGAGCTGGCTGGCCGCCGGCGTGGGGCAGTTCAGCGGCGGCCGGCTGCTGCTGGCCGATGCCCGTGGCACCGTGTGGTCGGGCAGCGCGGTGCCGGTGCTCACCGGCGGTGAAGGCAGCCGCGACGCGGCCATGCTGCCCGGGCGGCTCGAGTGGAGCGTCGGTCTCGCCGACCGGGCACTGGCTGTCGCGCTGCGGCAGGCATGCTGCATCGAAGGAGCACTGACGCTGCGCGTCGAACCCTCGCCCGGCGGCGTGCGGGTCTCGCTGGCGCCCGCCGGCGGCATCGTCGGCCGGTGGCCGGCGGCGTGGCTGGGCGGGCTGGGCACGCCGTGGAACACCCTGCAACTCGGCGGCGACCTGCGGGTGGCGACGCCCGGCCTCGCTGTGCGCAGCGTGCAGGGACGCTGGCAGTTCGACGGACGGGTCGAGATCGACCTCGTCGGCGTCTCGTCGCGCCTGGTGACGCTGCCGCGCGTGGGCAGCTATCGCCTCGTGCTGCAGGGCGAAGCCGCCACCGGCGATGCCGCGCTGCTGGTCTCGACCCGCGAGGGTCCGCTGCAGCTCAGCGGCCGCGGCCAGTGGGCCGGCGGCCGCCTGCGCCTGCGCGGCGAGGCGCGTGCCGACGCCGGCGCCGAGGCGGCGCTGGGCAACCTGTTGAACATCATCGGTCGCCGCCAGGGCCCGATCTCCGTCATCTCGATCGGATGAGCATGAACGTCTCGACGAACCTCTCGCGGCGCCGGCGCTGGCCCGCCTGGCTGACCTGTTCGGCGCTGGCCGCGGTGCTGGCCATGCCGCCGGCTTTCGCGCAGCCTTCGGCGCCCGATGCGCGCCGCGGCGCGCCTGCCAAGCGCGCGCCGGTCACGGTGAACTTCGTCAACGCCGACATCGAGGCGGTGACGCGCGCGATGGCGGCGATGATCGAACGCCAGATCGCGGTCGACCCCCGCGTGCGCGGCACCGTCACCGTCTACAGCGAGCAGCCCCAGAGCGTGGCCGAGGCCTACCAGAGCTACCTCTCCGCGCTGCGCGGGCTGGGCTTCGCCGTCGTCGAGAGCGGCGGCCTGCTGAAGGTGGTGCCCGAGGCCGAGGCCAAGCTGCAGACCGGCACGGTGTCGGTCGGCGAGGTGGGTGTGCGCGGCGACCAGGTGATCACGCAGATCTTCCAGCTGCGCTACGAGAACCCGAACAACCTGGTGGCCATCCTGCGGCCGCTGATCAGCGCCAACAACACGATCAACGCCAACCCGGCCAGCAGCTCGCTGGTCATCACCGACTACGCCGAGAACCTGCAGCGCATCTCGCGCATCATCGCCGCGCTCGACCAGCCGGCCGCCACCGACGTCGAGGTGGTGCCGCTGAAGCACGCCGTGGCCGCCGACCTGGTGCCGCTGCTGCAGCGCCTGGCCGACGGCGGCGGGGTGGCGCCCGTGGTGCCCGGCGCCGTCGGCATCGCCGGTGCCGGCACGACGGTCATTGCCGAGCCGCGCAGCAACTCCATCATCGTGCGTGCGCCGAACGCGGCGCGCCTGGCGGCGATCAGGACGACGATCGAGCGGCTGGACCGCCCGTCCGGCGGGCCCGGCGCCGGCTCCGGCCTCTGGGTGGTGCACCTGAAGAACGCCGATGCCACCCGGCTGGCGACGGTGCTGCGCGCGGCATTCCCTGGCAGCGGCAGCGGGACGGGCGCTGTCCCGCCCGCACCGGCTGCGCAGCCGCCCGTCGCTTCGCCGGGCGGCATGTCCTCGGGCGCCTCGGTGCAGGCCACGGCCCCGGTCAGCAGCGCGGCCCAGCCGAGCACCGGCGGCTTCATCCAGGCCGACCCTGCGACCAATTCGCTGATCATCACCGCGGCCGAGCCGCTGTACCGCCAGGTGCGGGCGATGATCGACCAGCTCGACACGCGGCGCGCCCAGGTCTACATCGAGAGCATGATCGTCGAGGTCTCGGGCGACAACTCCGCCGACATCGGCTTCCAGTGGCAGGGCCTTCTGGGCAGGGAGGGCGACCGCTACGGCCTGGGGGCGGGCACGAACTTCAACGCCGGCGCCTCCCCGGGCAACAACATCGTCTCGCTGTCGGGCACGCTGGCCGGCACGGGCCAGAGCGTGCCGGGCGAGGGCCTGAACATCGCGCTGCTGCGCAACTACGGCGGCACCTACGCGCTGGCGGCGGTCGCGCGCGCGCTGCAGTCGCAGGGCAACACCAACATCGTCTCGACGCCGAACCTGATCACGCTCGACAACGAGGAGGCCAAGATCGTCGTCGGCGAGAACGTGCCCTTCGTCACCGGCCAGTTCACCAACACCGGCACCGCGGTGAGCAACCCGTTCCAGACCATAGAACGCAAGGACGTCGGCATCACGCTGCGCATCCGCCCGCAGATCGGCGAGAGCGGCTCGATCCGCATGGTGATCTACCAGGAGCAGTCCAGCGTCAAGGCCACCACGGCGGCGGGCACCAGCAATGCCGGGCCCTCGACAACCAAGCGCTCGATCGAGTCGACGATCGTCGTCGACGACGGCCAGATCATCGTCCTCGGCGGCCTCATCGAGGACCGTTTCGTGGAGAACGAGTCGAAGGTGCCGCTGCTCGGCGACCTGCCGGGCGTCGGCGGGCTGTTCCGCTCCACCACGCGCGAGAAGCGGCGCAGCAACCTGATGGTGTTCCTGCGCCCGGTGGTGATGCGTGACGCCGACAGCACCTCGCGGCTGTCGCTCGACCGCTACGACCTGATGCGCGGCGAGCAGCGCGACCGCCAGCCGCGCCCGAGCGCGCTGATGCCTGGCGACGCCCCGGTGCTGCCACCGGTGCGCGAGCCGGCCGTGGCACCCGCAGTCGTACCGGCACCGGCGGGCGCCCCCGCGTCCAAGCCCCGCTGAGCCATCGCGCACGCCTGCCATGGGATCGCGCCACCCGCTGCCCTACGCCTTCGCCAAGGCCCACACGCTGCTGCTCGAGGACGATGGCCAGCGCCTCGTGCTCTGGGCCGGCGAGACCGCCTCGCCCTCGGCGCTGGCCGAAGTGACGCGGCTGTTCGACGTTGCCGTCTTCGAGCGCGAGCCCTCGGCGACGCTGGCGCAGCGCATCGCCGCCGCCTATGCCGGCGGCGAGGGCAGTGCCGCGGCCGTCATCGGCGAGGTCGAGAGCGGCGCCGACCTCTCGCGCATGATGCAGGACCTGCCAGCGGTGGAGGACCTGCTCGAGGCAGCCGACGACGCGCCCATCATCCGCATGCTCAACGCGCTGCTGACGCAGGCCGCGAAGGACGGCGCCAGCGACATCCACATCGAGCCCTACGAGCGCTCCAGCACGGTGCGCTTCCGCGTCGACGGCACGCTGCGCGAGGTGGTGCAGCCCAACAAGGCGCTGCACGCCGCGCTGATCTCGCGGCTGAAGATCATGGCCGAGCTCGACATCGCCGAGAAGCGCCTGCCGCAGGACGGACGCATCTCGCTGCGCATCGGCGGCCGGGCCATCGACGTGCGCGTCTCGACGCTGCCCAGCGCGCACGGCGAGCGCGCGGTGCTGCGCCTGCTCGACAAGACCGAGTCGAAGTTCACCCTCGAGGGCCTGGGCATGGGCCCCGAGGTGCTGTCGGGCTTCAACCGCCTGATCCAGCAGCCGCATGGCATCGTGCTCGTCACCGGTCCCACGGGCTCGGGCAAGACGACCACGCTGTACGCCTCGCTGGCCCGCGTGGACACCGCCACCACCAACGTGCTGACGGTCGAGGACCCTGTCGAGTACGAGCTGCCCGGCATCGGGCAGACGCAGGTCAACCCGAAGATCGAGCTGACCTTCGCCAAGGCGCTGCGCGCCATACTTCGCCAGGACCCGGACGTGATCATGATCGGCGAGGTCCGCGACCACGAGACGGCGCAGATCGCGATCCAGGCCAGCCTCACCGGGCACCTGGTGCTGGCCACCGTGCACACCAACGACGCCCCGAGCAGCGTCACGCGCCTGATCGACATGGGCGTGGAGCCGTTCCTGCTGTCGAGCAGCCTGCTGGGCGTGCTGGCGCAGCGCCTGGTGCGCCGGCTGTGCCCGCACTGCCGGCGCCAGGGCGACGACGGCCGCTGGCACCCGGTGGGTTGCCCCGAGTGCGGGCACACCGGCTACAAGGGGCGCACCGGCGTCTACGAGCTGATGGTGGTGGACCCGGCCGTACAGGCGCTGATCCACGAGCGCGCACCCGAGCAGCAGCTCGTGGCCGCGGCGCGCGCGGCGGGGCTGCGCTCGATGCGCGAGGACGGCGAGCGCCTGGTGCGCGAGGGCATCACCTCGCCCGAGGAACTGGTCCGCGTCACGCGCGACTGACCGCCACGCGCTGCCGCCGATGCCTGCCTACCGCTTCGAGGCCCTGGACGCTGCCGGCAAGACCCACAACGGTCTGCTGGAGGCCGACAACGCCCGCGCCGCGCGCACGCAGCTTCGTGCCCGCGACCTGGTGCCGCTGGCGGTCACGCCGGTCAGCGTGGCCGCCAGCAGCGCCGCGGCGCCGCGCTTCACGCGCAGGGTGTTCACCCGCACCGGCCTGGCCGTGTGGACGCGTCAGCTCGCCGGGCTGGTGGGCTCCGGGCTGCCGCTCGAGAGGGCCCTCACGGCGCTGGCCGACGAGGCCGAGGACGCCCGCCAGCGCGAACTGGTGGCCTACCTGAAGAGCGAGGTGAACGCCGGCAGCCCGTTCGCGCGCGCGCTGGCCACCGCGCCGCGCGAGTTCGACGACGTCTACCGCGCCGTCGTCGCCGCGGGCGAGCAGAGCGGCGCCCTGGGCGCCGTGCTCGAACGCCTGGCCGACGACCTGGAGCAGCGCCAGGCGCTGCGCGCCAAGGTGCTCGGCGCGATGCTGTATCCGGCCATCGTCTCGGTGATCGCGCTGGTGATCGTGATCTTCCTGGTCACCTACGTCGTGCCGCAGGTGGCCTCGGTCTTCACCAGCAGCAAGCGGGCGTTGCCCTTCCTGACGCTGGCGATGCTCGCCGTCAGCAGTTTCGTGCGCCAGTGGGGGTGGCTGGTGGCCGCGGGCGCCTTGGCCGGCGTGACGGCCTTCTGGGTGCTGCGCCGCGGCGAGGCCTTCCGCGAGCGCACCGATGCGGCCTTCCTGCGCCTGCCTCTGGTCGGTCGCCTGGCCCGCGGCTACAACGCGGCGCGCTTCGGCGGCACCCTGGCGATGCTGGCGGGCGCCGGCGTGCCCATCCTCAAGGCGCTGCAGGCTGCGGCCGAGACGGTGTCCAACCGGGCGATGCGCGCCGACGCGCTGGACGCCCTGGCGCAGGTGCGCGAGGGTGCGCCGCTGGCCAGTGCGCTGGCCGGCAAGAAGCGCTTCCCCGGGCTGCTGGCGATGTTCGCGCGCCTGGGCGAGCAGACCGGCCAGCTGCCGGTGATGCTGGCGCGGGCGTCGAGCCAGCTCGCCGCCGAGGTGCAGCGCCGCGCGATGGCGGTGGCCACGGTGCTCGAGCCGCTGCTGATCGTCGCGATGGGCGTCGTCGTGATGCTCATCGTGCTGGCGGTGCTGCTGCCGATCATCCAGATCAACACCTGGGTGCGCTGAAGGCGCGCCGGCACCCGGTCGCGGTCCGCCATTTGTCGGGGCTTTCCCGGTCTGATCAGGGCTTGCGCAGCGCCCGCCTTTGCTTGAATCATTCCAGGGTGCTGGCTTGATGGAGGTGCGCATGTCGACGTCTCACGACCTGGTTCCGGTCCTCGACCGGGGCCGCATCCCGATCGCCCAGATGCGCAGCGTCTTTCGCGTCGGCGAGGTCGAGAAGCGGCTGGGCAAGCTGCCGCCCAAGGAGCACGAGAGCCTTCGCAGCACCTACGAGCGCATGCTCGAGAAGGGGCCGGAGCGCTTCCAGGTCAAGCCGTCCGGCTTGCCGGCGATGGAGCACCTCTACGACGAACTGCCCAATTTCACCGAGGTGCTCGACGACCTGAAGCGCCAGCTCGCGCTGTGCCAGGACAGCCGCGACGCGCTGGAGATCACGCCGATGCTGCTGCTCGGCCCGCCGGGCATCGGCAAGACGCACTTCGCTCGCGAGGTGTCGAAGCTGCTCGGCACCGGCCTGGGCTTCATCTCGATGAGCTCGCTGACGGCCGGCTGGGTGCTCAGCGGCGCGTCCAGCCAGTGGAAGGGTGCGCGTCCGGGCAAGGTCTTCGAGACACTCGTCGACGGCCAGTACGCCAACCCGGTGATGGTGGTCGACGAGATCGACAAGGCGCGCGGCGAGCACGCCTACGACCCGCTGGGCGCCCTGTACAGCCTGCTCGAGCACGATACCGCCGGCGCCTTCACCGACGAGTTCGCCGAGGTCGCGATCGACGCCAGCCAGGTGATCTGGGTGGCCACCGCGAACGACGAGCGCGCGATTCCGGAGCCCATCCTCAACCGCATGAACGTGTTCGAGGTGCGCATGCCCGACCGCGATGCCGCCCGCGCCATCGCGCTGCGGCTGTATCGCGGCCTGCGCGCCGAGCACGACTGGGGCCGCCGCTTCGACGCGGAGCCCGCCGACGCGGTGCTCGACCGCATGGCCGCGATGGCGCCGCGCGAGATGCGCCGCGCCTGGATGACGGCCTTCGGCAACGCGCGGCTCGACGAGCGCTCCGCCATCGAGCTGGCCGACCTGCCCGACGCTGGATCGAAGCGCCAGCCGATAGGCTTCACGCACTGAGTCCCTTGCGGCCAGGCCCGTTCCGCTGGCGGCGGACGCCGCGGGGTGGGCGGCATTCGCGCAGGCGCCGACAATGCGGGCCGTCGCCGCCTGTCCGCCGCCCGCCACCGCCATGCGCCCGTCCCTCCGCTCGTTCGCCCGCCACCTGGGCGCCCTCCTGCTCGCGCTGGGCTGTGCCGGCGCCCTGGCCCAGGACCGGCCGCGTGTCGGCCTCGTGCTGGGTGGCGGTGGCGCCCGCGGCGCCGCGCACATCGGCGTGCTCGAGGTGCTGGACCGCCTGCGCGTGCCGGTCGACTGCGTGGCCGGCACGAGCATGGGCGCCCTGGTGGCCGGGGCCTGGGCAGCTGGCCTGACGACCGACGAGATGCGTCGCGCGCTGGCGGCCGCCGACTGGAACGACATGTTCCGCGACGAGCCCGACTACGACGAGTTCGACTTCCGCCACAAGCGCCTGCAGCAGCGCTTCCTGCCCGGCAGCGAGCTGGGTGTGATGGCTGCTGGCGTCACCGCGCCGGGCGGCGTGGTTTCCGGCCAGAAGATCAAGCTGTTCTTCAACCAGCTGGTCCGTGCCGACTTCGGCGAGCGCGACCTCTCGCGCCTGCCGCTGCCGGTGTCCATCGTGGCCACCGACATCGGCACCGGCGAGCGCGTCGTCTTCCGCGAGGGCAGCCTGACGATGGCGATGCGGGCGAGCATGTCCGTGCCGGGGCTGATGGCGCCGGTCGAGTTCGGGGGCCGGCGCCTCGTCGACGGCGGGTTGGTCGACAACGTGCCGATCCGCGAGGTGCGCGAGCGCTGCGGCGCCGAGGTGGTGATCGCCGTCAACGTCGGCTCGCCGCTGCTCAAGCCCGATTCGGTGGGCTCGCTGCTCACGGTCTCGGCGCAGATGGTGGCCATCCTCACCGAGCAGAATGTCAGCCAGTCGCTGGCGCTGCTGCGCCCCGGCGACGTCTACCTGAAGCCCGACCTGCAGGGCATCACGGCGGCCGACTTCGCGCGCAGCGCCGAGACCGCCGATCGCGGACGTCGCGCCGCCGAGGCGCAGGCGGCGATGCTGGAGCGGCTGTCGGTGCCGGCGCCGGTCTACGAAGCCTGGAAGCTGCGCATCGCCGGCGACGAACGGCAGCCGCCGCGGGTCGATGCCATCGAGATCGCCGGCCTGGAGCGCGTGAACCCGCAGGCACTGGGCCGCCACCTCGCGCAACGCGTCGGCGAGCCGCTGGACACCGCCGCACTCAACCGCGACCTGCTGCGTGCCTTCGGCGACGGCCACTACGAGCGCGTCGACTACACGCTGCTGCGCGGCCACGAGCGCAACCTTCTGCGCATCACGCCGATAGAGAAGCCGTGGGGCCCTGACTACCTTCGCTTCGCGATCGGTTTCGATTCCAACCTGCTGCTCGGCTCGTCGTACGCGCTGCGCGCGGCCTGGCAGAAGACCTGGCTCAACCGGCTGGGTGGCGAGTTGCTGCTCAGTGCCGAGCTCGGCAGCACGCAGGCGCTCACCGCCGAGTGGTACCAGCCCCTCGAGGAACGCCAGCGTCTCTACGTGAGCGCGACGGCAGACCTTCGCCGCGAGCGCGTCGACCTCTTCGGCGGCGAACGCCGCATCGCCGAGTACCGTGTCGGCAGTGGCACGGCCGAGGTCGCGCTCGGGATCAACCTGGGCTCGGTGGGCATCGTGCAGCTGGGCTGGCGCGAGCGCCACCGCGCGGCCAGCCTGGACATCGGCGTGCCCACGATCCCGTTCGGCGCCCCGCTGCTCACCTCTGGGACGGTCAGCTATCGCGGCGTCAACGCCTTGCTGGACCTCGATCAGCTCAACCGGCTGTACTTCCCCACCGACGGCTGGGCCGTGCGCGCGAACTACTTCGACGCCGCGGGGCAGGGCTACAGCCGCTTCGGGGCCGACCTGCGGGCCGCCTGGTCGATAGGCAACAGCGTCGTCGGCGCGCGCTTCGCCCATGCCAGCTCGCCACGCGGCGAGCTGCCCATCTACGACGCCGCGTCGCTGGGTGGCTTCCTCAACCTGTCGGGCTTCGCGCGCAGCCAGCTCCAGGGCGATGGCTTCAACTACGCCCACCTGCGCGCCGAACGCATCATCGGGCGCTTCCCCCTCGGCCTGCGTGGCGACGTGCGCATCGGTTTCGCGGTGGAGGCAGGCCGCATGACCGGGGCCTACACCGAGCGACAGCTCGGTGGCTGGCTCGATTCGCTGACGGTCTATCTCGGCGGCGAGAGCCCGCTGGGCCCGGTCTTCCTGGGCCTGGGCCACTCGACGAGCGGCTCGACCAACGCCTATCTGGTGATCGGCACGCCCTGATCGCGCCGCAGGGCAGGCCGGGGCTCGGGCCTCAGTCGCGCCAGTCGGGCGCGGGCGGCCGCGGCTCGGCCTCGTCCATCCACGCCTCGAGCAGCGTGTAGGCCACGGCCAGCACCACCGGCCCGACGAAGATGCCCACCAGCCCGAAGGCGAACAGGCCACCGATCACGCCGGCGAAGATCAGCAGCAGCGGCAGGTCGGCGCCCATGCGGATGAGCGCCGGCCGGATGAAGTTGTCCAGCGTGCCCACCACGCCCGACCAGACGACGAGGAAGATCCCCCAGCCGGTGTCGCCGCTCCAGAAGGCCCAGATCGCCGCCGGCACCAGCACGGGGATCGGGCCGACCTGGGCGATGCACAGCATGAACATCACCGCCGTCAGCAGCCCGGCGAAGGGCACGCCGGCCAGCGCCAGCCCCAGCCCGCCGAGCACCGACTGCACGATCGCGGTGACGCCCACCCCGAGTGCCACGCCGCGGATCGCGTCGCCGGCCAGCTGCACCGCATCGGCGCCGCGCTCGCCGGCCAGGCGGCTCGCGAAGCGGCGCACCCCCTGGGCGAAGTCCTCGCCGCCGGCGTACATCACCGCGGCGATGGCCACCGTCATCAGGAACTGCAGCGCCAGCATGCCCAGGCTGCCGACCTCGGCGACGAACCAGCGCGTGAAGTTGCCGGCGTAGGGCGTGAGCTTGCCGGCCAGGCCGCGCAGCCCGGCGTCGGAGGCCTGCTGCCAGGCCCGCGCCAGCGACTCGCCGATCATCGGCAGGCCGGCCAGCCAGGCCGGCGGCTCGGCCGGGATCTCGTAGGCCGCGGCCAGCCGCGCCCACTCGACCAGCCGGTCGGTGTTGGCAACGATGGTGCCTATGGCCACCGTCAGCGGCACCACGAACAGCAGCAGCAGCGCCAGCGTCATCACGGTGACGGCCAGGGCGCGACGGCCTTGCAGCCAGCCCTGCAGCCGGCGCATGGCCGGCCAGGTCGCCACCACGATCATCGTGGCCCAGATGGCGGGGCCGAGGAAGGGCCGCAGGATCCAGAAACAGGCGGCGATCAGGCCTGCGATCGCCAGCACGGCGAAGGTGGTGCGGGCGACGTCGGCAGGGCGTCGGGCGGGCGTCGTCACGGTGTTGGCCGGCCCTTCAGCGCGGCCGCTCCCGGTAGGGCTCGACGGCCAGCGCCTCGACGCGGTAGCTCGCCGCACCCATGTAGGAATCGGTGCGCACGGTGGCGAGGATGCCGCTGATCCACACCGCGTCCATCGACTTGACGCCGCGCGCGGGCGTCTTCGGCAGCACGTGGATGATCTGGTTGGCCGGCGGCGGCGGGGTGTGGATGCAGGCGCCGAAGTAGGGCACGAGCAGGAACTCCTCGAGCCCGTCCTTCGTCTCCTCCAGCGGCACGACGTAGCCCGGGATGCGGATGCTGCGCCCGGCCATCGCCTGATTGACCGGGGCGGCGTCCCACACCTCGCGCATCTTCTTCAGCAACTGCTGCGCACGCGGGTCGGCGTCGGACAGGATGTTGAAGTCCATGCCCTTGAATTCCTTCATCGGGTCCCAGTCGGCCGGCACGAGGTCGTCCCAGCGGATGACCCTGGGTGCGCCCGGCCGCGCGGGAGCGGTCGCCGCCGTCTTGCCGTCGAGCACCGGGCCGGGCTGCGGCGCGCCCTGGGGCCCCTGGGCCGGCACCGCGGTGGCGGCAAGCACCAGCGGCAGCGCCAGGCCCAGTGCTCGCAAGAGGACCGTGATGCGTCTGGCAGCCAGGCGTGTGGTGGGTTGAATGGGCAACATCGATGCAGTTGCGAAGTCGGACCTCAGGCGGGCGGCGAGAGCCCGTCGGCCAGCGAAAGCCGGTAGGCGCGCAGCGCAGGCAGCAGGCTGGCAAGCATACCCGCGGCGAGCAGGGCGCCGGCCAGCGCCCACTGGGTGGCGCCCGGTGCCGACCCCTGCAGTGCGATGCCGAACTGCTGCTGCACCCACGGGCCGGCCCCCGCCACCAGCGCCACGGTGCCCAGCGCACCCAGCACCACGCCGGCCGCGCTGACCAGGAAGCCTTCCAGCGCCAGCAGCCAGAGCACGTGACGCGGCGAGGCGCCGACCGCGCGCAGCACGGCGAGCTCGCGGCGCCGTGCGCCAAGACCGGCCAGCACCACCGCCACCAGCCCTACGAGGCTGACCAGCGCGACCATCGCCGAGATGCCCAGCAACGCGCGCTCGCCGACGCCGATCACCTCCCACATCTCGTCGAGCGCGACGCCGGGCAGCACGGCCATCAGCGCCTCGCCGTCGTGGTCGCCGACGAAGCGCTGCACCATGAACACGGCAGCGCGCGACTTCAGGCCGACCAGCGCGGCCGTGACCTGCCGGGGCTCGAGGTCGAACTTGCGGGCCTGCTCGGGCGCGATGCGCAGCCCCGGCAGCGGCGCGCCGCCGGCCCAGTCGAGGTGTATCGCCTCGATGGCCTGCAGGCTGACGTGCACCGTGCGGTCGACGGGCGTGCCCGTGCGCGCCAGCACGCCGACGACGGTGAAGGGCTTGTCGGCGTGCTGCGCCGACACGGCCTCGCCCAGCCCGTGGCTGAGCGTGATGCGCTGGCCGAGGGTGTAGCCCAGCGCGTCGGCCACCTCGGCGCCGATCACCGCCTCGTACAGGCCGTCGAGCGTGCCGGCGAAGGGGCGGCCGGCTGCGAACGCGAGCGGCTGGCGGTCGCCGTAGAGGAAACGCTCGAAGTACTCCGTCGTGGTGCCGAGCACCGGCCGGCCGCGGTGCGAGTCGCCCAGCGCCAGGGGCACGACCCAGGCCACCGCCCGGTGCGCCGCGACGGCGCGCACGCTGTCCATCGAGATGCCGTGGCTGGCGCCGCCGATGCGGAAGACCGCATACAGCATCAGCTGCACCGGGCTGCTTCGCGCGCCGACCACGAGGTCGGTGCCGCTGACGGCCTGCGAGAAGCTGGCCCGGATGTCGGTGCGCACCCGTTCGAGCGCCAGCAGCAGGAAGCTGGAGAGCGCGATCGACAGCGCCACCAGCGCCAGCGTGCCGCGGCGGAACCAGGCGCTGCGCAGCGCGATCGACCACAGCACGCCCTTCATGGCGACACCGCCTGGTTGATCTGCGGCAGCGAGAGCCGGCGGTCGAAGCGCTCGGCCAGGCGCTCGTCGTGGCTGACGAACACCAGCGTGCTGCCGGCGCTGCGGCACTCGCCGAGCAGCAGCGCCATGAAGCTCTCGCGCAGCGGCGCGTCCAGCGCCGAGGTCGGCTCGTCGGCGATGACCAGCGGCGGGCGGCCCAGCAGCGCCCGCGCTGCCGCCACGCGCTGCTGCTGGCCGACGGACAGCGCCGCCGCGGGCCGCGTCCACAGCGCGCGGTCGAGCTCGACCCGCTCGAGCAGCCGGGCCGCTGCGTGATGAACGTCGCCGGCACGGCCCGCACGGGCCGGCGAGAACCGGCACGGCAGCAGCACGTTGTCGAGCACGCTGAGGTAGGGCAGCAGGTTGAACTGCTGGAAGACGTAGCCGACGCGCTCGGCGCGCAGCGCGTCGCGACGCCAGGCGGGCGTGGCGCCCCAGTCGTCGCCAGCCACCGCGACACGGCCGGAGGTCGCGCGCAGCACGCCGGCCAGCAGGCCCAGCAGCGTGCTCTTGCCGCAGCCGCTCGGGCCGTGGAGGAAGACGGTCTCGCCCGCCTCGACGACCAGCGCGTCGATGGCCAGCAGATCGCGCGGCGCACCCGGCCAGCAAAAGCGCAGCCCCTGCAGCTCGACCATCGGCACGGCGCCACCCGTCATCGGCGCGGGGACCTCAGCGCCCCAGCATCACGCGGCTGGCAGGCCGGCGCAGCGTCGCCTTGTGCTGGCCAGCGGGCGTCACCGACTGCACGTCGATGCGCTGCAGCCGCGGGAAGGCCTCGAGGAAGCGCAGTTCCACCCAGGCCGGCCGGGCGCCGGCGCGGCAGCCGAAGGTCCAGGTGGCCTGCAGGTCGGCGTGCCCGTCGGCCTGCGGCTTCTGTGCGGCACCGAGGCCGAGCGCCGGCGAGACGATCTCGGTGGCACCGGCGTTGCAGCCGGCGGCAGGATCGGGCCGGATCAGCGCGGCGGCGTCGCGCAGCGTGGCCAGGGCCTGCGCCACCCGGGCCCGTTCGGCATCGGTACGTGGCGCGCGCTCGAAGCCGACGAGGTCGTCGAGCGGCACGTCGATGGCGATGACCAGCGATCCGGCGTCGACGGCGATGTCGGCGGCCGCCACGCCGTGCTGATGAGCGCGGCCGGCATGCGCGAAGGTCGGGATCGACGCCCACAGCGTCAGCGCGAGGAGCGGCGGGATCGCCATGGTCAGGCGCGTCAGGCCCGTCAGGCGCGCCATACGGGCCGCGAGACACCGAGGGCGGGCGGGCCGGTCGAGTGCTGACCGGTGGCGGGCGGGTGCGCGCTGGTGCGAGGAAGGAGCAGTCGGCTTCACGCGGACATTCTGCCCGCGCCCGCCACCGGGCCGCGCGGTGAGCAGCGGAGTACCCTGACCGCCTGGGGGTGCGCGGCCCGGGTGCGGCGTGGCGCGATCAGCCGGCCGGCCGTGGCGAGAACCCACCCAGGCTGCGCAGCACGGCGCGCACCGGTCGCGCAACCGCCGAACGGCGCCCGGGATCGGCCACCACGTCCGGGCGGGGTGCGTCGTCGAGGTCCTCGGCGAAGGCCTCGCTGCGGTACATCCAGGAGTGGTCGCCGGCGGGCGCGCCATGGTTCGGCGCTTCCTGGTGCTGGTGGTCGCGATCGCTGGCGTCGGCTTGCATCGTCCTCTTCCCATGCCGGCACGGACGGTGGCCGGCAAACGCAGTGTGATCGATCCGCATGTCGGGACGATGAATCGGGATCAAGGGTTTCGTTCAATTTGTCACCGAATGCATCGCTATCATCGGCCGCATGCCGGTGACGCTTGAGGGTCAGCTCGTCGTCGCGATCTCCTCGCGCGCACTCTTCGACTTCGAGGAGGAGAACCGGGTCTTCGAGGCCGCGGACGACCGCGCCTACATGCAGCTGCAGCTGCAGCGCATCGAGGAGCCCGCGCGGCCCGGCGTGGCGTTCTCGCTGGTGCGCAAGCTGCTGGCCTTCGGCGACGCGCGCGGGCGCCCTCGGGTCGAGGTGGTGATCCTCTCCCGCAACGACCCGGTCTCGGGGATGCGGGTGTTCCGCTCGGCTCGCCACTACGGGTTGCCTGTGCAGCGCGGCGTGTTCACCCGCGGCGAGCCGCCCTGGCGCTACCTGCGGCCGCTGGCGGCCAATCTCTTTCTGTCCACCAACGAGGCCGACGTGCGCTCGGCGCTGGCCGCCGGGGTGCCGGCTGCCCGCGTCTATCCGCACAGCGCGCGCGCCTCGGACGCCCATCCCGACGAGGTTCGGATCGCCTTCGACGGCGACGCGGTGCTGTTCTCCGACGAGGCCGAGCGCGTCTTCCAGCGTGACGGCCTCGACGCCTTCCAGCACCACGAGCACTCGCACTCGGCCAACCCGCTGGCGCCGGGGCCGTTCAAGCCCCTGCTCGAGGCGTTGCACCGCCTGCAGCGCGAGCCCGCCGCGGCGATGCGCATCCGCACCGCGCTGGTGACGGCACGCAGCGCGCCAGCGCACGAACGGGCGATCCGCACGCTGATGGCCTGGAACATCGAGGTCGACGAGGCGATGTTCCTCGGCGGCCTGCCCAAGGGCGAGTTCCTGCGCGAGTTCGAGCCCGACTTCTTCTTCGACGACCAGACCGGGCACATCGAGAACGCGTCGGCGCACGTGCCCGCCGGCCACGTGGCCGCGGGCGTGGCCAACGACTGATCAGCGGGTCTTGAAGTCGCCGGCCCAGGCGGCGGTCCAGCGCGCCGGGTCGACGTGGCGCCGCAGCGCGGCATTGACCTGCTCGACGCTCAGGCGTGCGATCTCGTCGTCGATGCGCTGCGCGCGCGCGAAGCGCCGACCGAGGTGCAGGTTGTGCGCCAGCCAGCCGGCCACCCCGGCGTCCTGCGCGCGCGACAGCCGTCGCGACGAGAGCAGGCCGGTGCGCTCGCTGTCGAGCTCGGCCTGGGTGAAGCCGTCCTTCAGCGCACGCTCGATCTCCTCGCGCAGCGCCGCCTCGACCCGCGGCTGGTTCTGCGGGGCGAAGATGGCCGATGCCGTCCAGCCGGAGTTCGGCTCGAACGAGTTCCAGTCGACCGACGAGCGCACGTCGTAGCTCAGGCCCTCCTTCTCGCGGATGCGCGTCCACAGCCGCGAGCCCAGGCTGCCGCCGAGGATCTGGTTGGCCATGGTCAGCGCCGCGAAGTCGGGGTGCTGGTCGTCGATGGGCAGTGCCAGCGCGATCTCGAGGTTCGCGTTGGCCTTGTCCGGCGTCGCGAGCACCAGCCGCGCCGGGGGCACCTGCACCAGCGGGTCGGGCGCCCGCGCGTAGGCCCTGGGGCCGTCGGCAGGCTGCTTCCAGTCGCCCAGTGCCTTGTCCAGTGCGGCGCGCACCGCGGCCGGGTCGAGGTCGCCCACGGCCGCGAACTCGCCCTGGGCCGCGCTGAGGAAGCGCCGGTGGAAGGCGACGAGCTGCTCGCGCTTCACGGCGGTGGCGTCCTCGGCGCGCTCGTCGAAGCTGGGCGCATGGCGCAGGTCACCGCGCGGATAGGGGTTGCCGTGCCGGGCAATCGCCTCGGCGGCCACGGCGCCGGGCTCCTTGCGCTGCGACTCGATCGCCGCCAGCGTCTGCCGGCGCACCTCCTCCAGCGCATCGGCAGGGAAGGCGGGCTCGCGCATCAGCCGGCCCACCAGCGTGATCACCTCGGGCAGGTTCTCGCGGGTGGTGGTGATGGAAGCGCCCAGCGTCTGGCCCCCGGCGCTGAAGCGCACCTCGGCGCGCAGGCGGTCGAAGCTGTCGCTGATCTGCTGGCGGGTCAGGCCCGCGCCGCCCTTGTCGAGCATCGCGGCGGCGAAGGCGGCCGCGGTGGCCTGGCCGCGCAGGCTGTCGACGTCGCCGAAGCGCACGCGCAGCCGGGCGTGGACGATGCGCCCGCGCGTGCTCTTGGGCAGCACCGCTGCCTTCAAGCCGCTGGCCAGCGTGTAGGCTTGGGTGCGGGCGTCGAGGTTGGCCGGGCTGGGGTCGAAGGCCTCGGCCTGTGCCGCGGCGGCGTCGCCCTTGTAGTCCTTCACCATCGCCGCCACGTCGACGTTGCGCGGCTCGGGTGCCCGCTCGGGCCGGGTGGTGGGCAGGTAGGTGCCGATGGTGCGGTTGTCCGGCTTGAACCAGGTCGTGGCCACGCGTTGCAGGTCGGCCAGCTGCACCTGGCGCACGCGATCGCGGTCGAGGAAGTACAGGCGCCAGTCGCCGCGCGAGATGGCGTCCGAGAGCTGCACGCCCACCGCCTCGGGGTCGGTGAACTCGCGCTCCCACTCGTTGAGCCACTGCGTGCGGGCGCGCTCCAGTTCCTCGGCGGTCACGGGCTCGGAGGCCAGGGCGTCGACTGCGGCGACGAGCTCGTCGCGCGCCTTGGCCGGGTCCTGCCCGGGGGCCAGCTGGGCGCCCACGAAGAACGGGCCGGGCTCGGCCAGGCCCCAAGAGAACGCGAAGGCCGATGCGGCGAGCTCGCGCTGCACGAGGCGGCGGTGCAGGCGTCCGGCGGGGGCGTCGCCCAGCACCTGCGCCAGCAGCTGCACGGCGGCGAAGTCGGGGTGTGAGCCCGGCGGCACGTGGTAGCCCACGAAGACCAGCGGCGAGCCGCCGACGCGGCGCACCGTCACGGTGCGCTCACCGTCCTGTGGCGGGTCGAGCGTGTAGGTCGGCTCGATCCTGCGCAGAGGGCGCGGGATCGGGCCGAAGGACTCGGCCACCCAGGCCAGCGTGCGCGCGGGGTCGAACTTGCCGGCGACGATCAGCGTCGCGTTGTCGGGCTGGTAGTGGCGGCGGTAGAAGGCCTGCAGGCGCGAGATGTCGACGTTCTCGACATCGCTGCGCGCACCGATCGTCGTCTTGCCGTAGTTGTGCCACTGGTACATCGTGGCCATGGTCCGCTGCAGCAGCACGCGACCCGGGTTGTTCTCGCCCGACTCCATCTCGT